>DAOTYD010000025.1:0-12214 GCA_034435295.1 Anaerolineae bacterium
GGCGTGGCGCTGGCGGCGATCCAGGGACTCTACGAGATGGTCCAGGAAAAGGACGCCCGCATCGCCGAACTGGAGGGGCGCGTCGCGGCGCTGGAGGCGCAGAATGCCGCTCAACAGGCGCAGATTGACAACCTGGAGGCCCGCCTGCAGGCGCTGGAGCAGGGGGCCAGCGGCGCGCCGTCCACGACCAACGCGCTCCCCCTCTACGGGCTGGCGCTGGGCGGACTGGCCGTCCTCGGTGTGGTGGCCTATCGGCAGCGAGAGGGAGGCAGACGATGAACAACCCACGCCTCACGCTTTACGTTTTACGTTTTACGTTTTACGCCCTCCGCCTCCTGCCCCTGGCGCTGCTCGTACTCCTCCCCGCCCTGGCCCTGGCCCAGAGCGGCGGCTATGACCTGAGCTGGTGGACGGTGGACGGCGGCGGAGGGACGAGCAGCAGCGGCAGCTATGTGCTGATGGGCACGGCCGGCCAGGCGGACGCGGGAGCGCTCGCTGGCGGGGACTATGCGCTGGCCGGCGGCTTCTGGGGCGGCGCCGTCGCCCGCTACGGCATCTACCTGCCACTGGTGCTGCGCAATGCCTGACCCGTTGGGTGGCCGGCGGCCATGTGCCGTCGGCCACCCATGGAGAATCTACGCCCGAAGCGCCGGTCATCGCCAACGCGCCGTTGTCCTGCTCCCAGAAAAGCAACAGGCCTGAAAGGTCTTTTTCTGGTACTTGCGGATATAGGACAAGCGCTGGGATGTGGCGCGTCGACGGTTGAGCTTGCGCACCGTTGTGCGCCGCAGACCCTCTCGGCGCGGGGGCGTATGGGGCGACCTGTCGGGTTGCCCCCCAGGCTGCCCCGCCGGGGGGGGCAAGCCACCGGCTTGCCCCTACTGGTGGGAACGCCCCCTGCCGGGGCGGGGACAAGCCCCGCCCCTACTATGGTGGCCCTTTTGTCGCCCCTACGGGCGTGTAAACACGACCCTGCCCTCGCTGACGTCGATCTGCACGGCGTCCCCTTCGGCAAACTCGCCGCGCAGCAGGGCCAGCGCCAGCGGGTCCTGCACCTCACGCTGGATCACCCGCTTCAGCGGCCGCGCGCCGTACACCGGATCGTAACCAACCTCGGCCAGATGCTCTTCGGCGGCCGGCGTCCAGCTCAGGCTGATGCGCCGCCCGGCCAGCAGGTCGCGCAGCCGGCCCAGTTGGATGCCGACGATGCGCACCAGGTCCTCCCTGCTCAGGCCGTGGAAGAGGATGACCTCGTCGACGCGGTTGAGAAACTCGGGCCGGAACGTCCGGTCCAGTTCTTCCATCACCTGCGTCCGCGCCGCCTCGACGCCCAGTTCCTTGATCCAGCGGCTGCCGACATTGCTGGTCATGATGACGATGGTGTTGCGAAAGTTGACCGTCCGCCCGTGGCCGTCGGTCAAACGCCCCTCGTCCAGCAGTTGCAGCAGCGTGTTAAAGACCTCGCTGTGGGCCTTTTCGATCTCGTCGAACAGGACGACACTGTAGGGCCGCCGACGCACGGCCTCGGTGAGCTGCCCGCCTTCCTCGTAGCCGACATAGCCCGGCGGCGCGCCGATGAGGCGCGAGACGGTGTGCCGCTCCTGGTACTCGCTCATGTCGATGCGCACCATCGCCTCTTCGGTGTCGAACAGAAACTCGGCCAGCGCGCGCGCCAGCTCGGTCTTGCCCACGCCCGTCGGCCCCAGGAAGATGAACGTGCCGATGGGACGGTCCGGCGCCTGCAGGCCAGCCCGCGCCCGGCGGACGGCGCTGGCGACCGCGCGCACGGCCTCGTCCTGCCCCACGACGCGCTGGTGCAGCACCTCCTCCATGCGCAGCAGTTTGTCCAGCTCGCCCTCCAACAGTTTGGACACCGGAATACCGGTCCACTCGCCGACCACCCCGGCCACGTCCTCCGGGCCGACCTCCTCCTTGAGCAACGGGCGGTCGGACTGGAGGCCGCGCAGGTGTTCTTCCTGCTCGCGCAGCCGCCGCTCGAGCTCGATCAGCGTGCCGTACTGCAGCTCCGAGGCGCGGCCATAGTCCATCGCCCGCTGCGCCTGTTCGATCTGCAGGCGCACCCCCTCGATCTGCTCCTTGGCGTCGCGGATGGCCTGGATGGCCGCTTTTTCCTGTTCCCAGCGGGCGCGCAGCGCGCGGCTCTGCTCCTGCAGGTCGGCCAGCTCTTTCTCCAGGTTCTTCAGACGTTCCTTGCTGGCCGCGTCCTTCTCCTTCTTCAGCGCCTCGCGCTCGATCTCGAGCTGCATGATGCGGCGGTCGACCTCGTCCAGCTCGGCCGGGTTCGAGTCGATCTCCATGCGCAGCCGCGAGGCGGCCTCGTCGATCAGGTCGATGGCCTTGTCCGGCAGGTGGCGGTCGGCGATGTAGCGGTGGCTGAGCGTGGCCGCCGCGATGCAGGCAGCGTCCTGGATGCGCACGCCGTGGTGCACCTCGTAGCGCTCCTTGAGGCCGCGCAGGATGCTGATCGTCTCCTCCACCGAAGGCTCGTCGACATAGACAGGCTGAAAGCGCCGCTCCAGCGCCGCGTCCTTCTCGATGTACTTGCGGTACTCGTCCAGCGTCGTCGCGCCGATGCAGTGCAGTTCGCCGCGGGCCAGCATCGGCTTGAGGATGTTGGCCGCGTCCATCGGCGCGCCCTCGGCCCGCCCCGCGCCGACGACCTGGTGAATCTCGTCGATGAAGAGGATCACCTCGCCGGCGGCGTCGGTCACCTCCTTGAGCACGGCCTTGAGCCGCTCTTCGAACTCGCCGCGATACTTGGCCCCTGCCACCAGCGCGCCCAGGTCGAGGGCGACGATGCGCTTGTTCTTCAGCCCTTCGGGCACGTCGCCGCGGACGATGCGCTGGGCCAACCCCTCGGCGATGGCCGTCTTGCCGACGCCGGCGTCGCCGACCAGCACCGGGTTGTTCTTGGTGCGGCGGCTGAGGATGCGCATGACGCGGCGAATCTCCTCGTCGCGCCCGATCACCGGGTCGAGTTTGCCCTGCCGCGCCAGTTGGGTCAGATCGCGCCCGTACTTTTCCAGCGCCTGGTAGGTCGATTCGGGCGTCTGGCTGGTCACCCGCTGGCTGCCGCGGATGGAGGTGAGAGCGCGCAGCAGCGCGTCCTCGCCCACGCCGTAGGACGCCAGCAGCCGCGCCGCCTCGCCGCCGTGCGCCCCCAGCAGCGCCAGCAGTAGATGCTCGGTGCTCACATATTCGTCGCGCATGCGCCGGGCGATGGCCTCGGCCTCCTGCAACACGTTGACCAGGTCGCGCGAAAGTCCCACCTGCGCGGTCGCCCCATAGACGCGGGGGCGCTCCCGCACGTGCCGCTCGACCGCGCCGGTCAACCCCGCCAGGTCGATGCCCAGCGCCTTGAGCGCCTGCACCGGCACGCCTTCCGCCTGATTCAGCAGCGCCAGCAGCAAATGCCCTGGCTCGATCTGGCCGTGGCTGTGCTCAGCAGCCAGCCGCTGCGCTGCCATGATGGCCTCTTGTGCCTTTTCTGTATATCGATTCAAATCCATAGTACCTGCTCCTTGAAGCCAGAATCAACCCCCTCTCGCTGCCGAGGGGGGCCTTGCATCCATCGTATCGCGGAATGATTAGAAAAACGCAAGCGTTCTGTTAGACGTGCATAAAGAAGGGACTGGGACAGTACCTCGGAAAGGTAGGGTGTTCGTAACTGCTCACCACCAGGTACACAAAGGGTACAAAAACAGCCTTGATGGTTCAACCTTCGTGTCCTTCGTGGTAGAGGAAAACGTGCTGCGCTATGCAGAAGATGCCCATGGTGAGCAGTTACAGGTGTTCGTAGCAAAACGCCAGCGTTGGGCACCCCCTTGCCCGGCAGGGGTCTGTGACCCCCGCCACTGGGGGCCGCCGGGTCAGATTTGGCAGGAGCAGGGCGAGCAAGGTATACAAAGAGGTGCGGAGGGAGCAGAATTGCTGTATAATATGCGTAGAGTATGGGGAAGGTACCGCCGGTCGAAGAATATCGCCTGACAGCACACGCCCGATTTGAGATGGAGCGGCGTGGCAAGGTAGAGAAATACTGAAGGTCTGAGGGATGAAGGCGATCTATGATAGCGAGACAGACACGCTAACGGTTGTCTTCACTGATACACCGGTGGCGGAGAGTGATGAGGACAAGCCGGGGGTGATCCTGGACTATGACGCGGCGGGGAACCTGGTTTCGCTGGAGATTCTCGATGCATCGCGGCGGGTAGGGCTGCCGCACCGGATCGAGTATCAGGTGGTTCCATCAGGGGTGTCGTTGTAGGAGGGTGGAAAGGGTATCTCGAGGTCCTGGCAGCGCGACATCGGGTTCGAGGATTTCGGCTGAGGAGGAGAGATGGCCAGCTTTGCTCTGCGCCCGCTGGAGCCAACCGGGCGCGACTGGGTAGGCGAGTTCATCGCCGCGCGCTGGGGATCGCCGCAGCTCGTCACACGCGGCCGCGTCTATGACGCGCGCGACCTGCCGGGCTTTGTGGCGGTGGGGGGAGAGGAACGGCTGGGACTGGTCCTCTACCGCCTCGACGGGGCAGAGTGCGAGATCGTCAGCCTGGACAGCGCACGGCCCCGCCAGGGCATCGGCACGGCGCCGGTCGCCGCGGTGCGGGAGGCGGCGCAGCGCGCTGGCTGCCGGCGGCTGTGGCTGGTCACCACCAACGACAATCTGGGGGCGCTGCGCTTTTACCAGAAACGCGGCTTTCGCCTGGTCGCCGTCCATGCCGATGCGCTGGCCGTCTCGCGGCAGCTCAAGCCCGAGATTCCCGCCATCGGGCTGGATGGCATCCCCTTGCGCGATGAGATCGAGCTGGAGATGGCGTTATAGGATCTCGATCTCCCAATCGACCACCTGCACGTCCGGGTAATAGACCTCGATCCAGTGCACGGCATGTTCCAGGACGGTGTGGGCGTGGCCGGGCTCGTTGGAGACGATGGCCAGGCCAACGAGGGCCGACTGCCAGACATCTTGCAGGTCGACCTCGGCGGCGGAGAGGTTGAACTCTTTGTGCAGGCGGTTGAGCAGCGGCCTGAGGCGGGCGCGCTTTTGCTTGAGCGAGCCGTTGCCGGGCAGGTGCAGCTTCAGGCGGCAGATTCCGACGATCATCTTTGCTGACGGGTCACCAGCAGGCGGTGGACCGTGACATCGACGCCGCCAAAGCGGTATTTGTAGCGCTCGTCGCCGCGCAGGAAATCATAAGCGCGATAGCCGTTTTCGATGGCGTGCTGGATGAGATAGCCGGTCAGGACGATGCCGGCGCCAAAGCCGGGGTCGCTCCCGGCGTCGAGGCCGGAGTTATAGACCAGCACGCGCTCCTTATAGACCAGGTTGAAGTAGGCGGCCAGTTTTTTCTCGCCCAGGGCCAGGAAGGAGAGCTGCAACCAGCCAGCGTCGAAGGCAGCGCGGCCCAGGTCGTGGAAAAAGGCGCGCATCGGCGGGGTGAGGAAAGCGGCCTTGTCCGGGCTGCTGGCGGCCATCAACGCCATAAAGTCTTCCATCTCGGCCTGCAGGTCATGCTGCGGGCCGACGATGTACCAGCGCAGCTCTTCCAGCGCCTCGGCGCGGCGGGTCTTGCGGCGCAGCTCGTGGCGGTCTTTGCCGCGCAGCAACTCCAGGTACTCCTCCCAAGTCGACGGCAGATCGACGACGGGACAGACGTCCTGCACCGACGTTTCGGCGCGCCAGCCATGGCGATGGGCGATGGCGGGCAGCAGGCGCAACGTCGGCGAGTCACGGTGGATGTTGCACAGGTCGATGCAGTCCCAGGGCGGCGCGACGGGGCTGGCCAGGAAATCGAGCAGCGCCGTCAGGACGGCCTCCTCCTCGCCGCGCGCGGCAATCCAGTCCAGATAGTCCGAGACCTCGACGCAGCCGACAGTCTGGATGACGCGGCCCTGGTCGGGCCGGGCGGTGAGGAAGAGAGGCGCCAGGCCGACGAGGGCGCCGCTGGCGTCGCGGACGGCCAGCAGGAGCAGGTCGCCGTGGCCCAGGTGTCGCCACCAGACGCGCTTGTAGGCGGGGGTGAGAAAGACGGTGTCGACGGCGGCGCGGGCAAGAAGGCCCGTCCACTCAGCGGCCAGCTCGTCAAAGGCGGCAGGGCTGGTGTGGACAGCGACGGCAAGGCCCGCCATGCGCATCAGCCGCCGGAGATGACCGAGATGAGCCTGACCACGTCGTCTGGCTGGAGCAGCGTGTCCTCGGTCAGCAGCCTGCCCTCGCGGACGGCGAGGACAGTTTCGGGGACCAGGCCCACTTTTTCCACCGCCTGGCGGACGGTGAGGCGGCCTTCGAGTTCCCATTCCCGATCGCGGTGCACAATTTTCATAGCTGACATTCTACCGCAAAGGGCGGGATGCGCAAGAGCGACGCGCCCTCTCGGCCGCCCAGGGCCAGACGCTGACCAGAATAACCAGGGCAGGCAACAGCGCCGTCGCTGCGTAGCCCTTCCCGCCCAGGAAAGGCAGGTTGGAGAGCAGCCATTCCACCCGCGAGACGGGAAAGGGAAGGAGAATCAGGAATTGATAGGCCGGGAAATAGGGTAGCGTCAGCGCCGTCGCTGCGATCACCGAACGCAGACGTGCAAGCCGTTCCATAGGCACCAGCAGCACCGGCAACCAGACCAACCAGGTCCACCAACCCAGCCAGGGCACCGGACTGGCGTTGGCCCAGTCAGCCTCCAGGGTATTGACCTGTTGCAGCGTGGCGCGTAGCCAGCGGATGGGCCAATCCCAACCCCATTGCAGAAGTGAGATGAGCACCAGTGCCGCCGGTATGATGAGAGGTTTCCACTTGTTGCGTGCCCACAGCCAGAGACAGAGCGCCGCAAAAAACCCGACCTGGGGCTTGAGCATACAGGCGAAGGAAAGGCCAATTCCCATGATCTCGTAACGCTCGCGTTTCAGGGCCCACCAGGCCAGAGCAAGGCCAGCGGCGATGTAAGCATCGATCTGACCATACCCCAGCAGCCAGACGAAGGGGAAGGAGAGAAAGACCTTCCAGTAGTCGCCGCCGCCCCAGCGGGTGGCGGCAACCAGCACGGCGACCGAGGAGAGCATCAGCGCCAGATAGTCCCACTTCCAGGGCAGCCGGGCAAACAGCCAGAAGAACCACAGGGCAAAGCGGGGGTTGCGGGGCAGCAGGCCTTCGATGTACGCGCCCCGTCCGGCCGGGCCATAGGTGACCAGCACGTCCACGCCGGTCTCCGGCCAGAGGAACATAAAGACGACCAGGGCCAGGACAATCCCCAACAACCAGGGGGGAGGTCGTCGTTTCGCGGATGACGATGGGCGCAACCAGTTCATCACAGTTCTCCGTAGTGGATGCGGCGGATGCCGCGCTCGTCGAGCGCCTGGCGCAGGGCGGGGTCGCTCAGCGCATGCCGTTCGCCTTCGAACTGGTAATGGGCGATCCAGCGATAGCCTTCGCGCCGTAACCGCTCCAGGTGGTCGCTGGGGTAGGCGGGGTGCATCATCAGTTCCCAGGTGCCGCGCCAGGGCCGGCGCAGGGCGGACAGCACCCGCGCCGAGACCATCTGCCCGCTGGCCTCCAGGCCGACCAATCGGTCCGGGGTGCGCACGCCGCATTGGGCGGCGCGGCGCCGCGCCCACAGCGAGAGCAGCCCCAGCGCCAGCGGCCTGCCCCCCGCCGTCCAGTGGAGGGGACGGGCGAGCCGCATCCGCCGCAGGCCGAATTCGTTGGCCAGGCGCAGGGCCACTTCCAGCAGTTGGGGATGCATGTGGATGTGCTTGTGGCTGTCCAGGTGGGTGACGGTCAGCCCGCTGGCCAGCACCTTCTCGATCTGGGCGCGCCACTCCTGCGCGATGGCTGCCAGGGCGATTCGCCCCGTCGCCAGGCCGCGCAGAAGGTGGACATAACTCAGAAAAAAACGGCCCTCTCCGTCCACCAGCCCCGGCAGCGCCCCCGCCGGCAGCAGCGGGCGGCCCTCCAGCAGCGCCAGGTGGACGCCAATGCCCAGCCCCTCTGCCGCCCGCGCCCGCTCGACCGCGTCGTCAAAGGCCGCGCCGATGGCCAGCAGCGAGGCGCTGGTCAGGATGCCCTCGCGGTGCGCCTCGACGATGGCCCGGTTGTGGCCGACGGTCAGGCCAAAGTCATCGGCGTTGACGATCAGCCGCGCCGCGCTCATGGCCGCACTCCGATCACCGCCGCGTGGGGATGGACATAGCCCCGGTCGAGGCGCAGCGCCTGTGTGCGGAAGCCGATCTCCTCGAACAGGGCGACCCACTCCTCGAGCGGGCGGAAGGTGAAGGCGCGTTCCCGGCCCAGCGTGATCCGCAACACCCGCACGGCCAGCCATTCCTCCACGCGGTTCAGGGTCAGCTTCCAGCGCGGGCGCACGTCCATCGTCTTGAGAATCAGCACCCCGCCCGGCGTCAATCGATCGTAGCACGCGCGGAGCACCTCTTCCTGCTGGCGGGGGGTGAGCAGATAGTCCACGTCCACGATCAGGATCGCCTGGCAGGGGCCGACGACGGGATTGTGCACGGCGTCGCCCTGGACGAAGCAGACGCGGCCCGTCGCCGCGCCGGTGGCCCGTGCCGTCCGCAGCTTGCGCGCCGCCGGGTCCACGCCCACCACCCGCCGCGCAGGCCCGTCCAGGGCGATCGCGTTGGCCAGCAGCCCATGGCCGCACCCCCAGGTCGAGGACCCATCCCTCGGCGGGGATGAACGGGGCGAGCCGCTCGAACGGGCAGATGGCCATGCGGATCGCCAGGTGCAGCCGGTCGCCCCAGGGGGCCTGGTCGTACAGCCGTCTCGCTCGCTGCAGCGTCGCCCGGTCCATCACCCCTCCAGAATGGCGACCAGGGAGACGCCGACGGGCAACGGCGCCCAGCGCATGAGCTGTCCCTCCAGGGCCAGCAGCCCGGCGAGCAGGCTGTTGAGCGGTTCGGGGACAGGGAACATATCGAGATGGGCTTCGCCCCGGGGCGGGAGCAGGCGCTGGACGGTGCGGGTGAGGAGGGCCAGAGGGAACAGGAAGCAGTTCTGGTAGCTCATGCGGCGGATGCGGAAGCCGGCCGCTTCCACCTTCGCTCGCAGGGCGCGGGCGGTGTAGCGGCGGACATGGCGGTTGGCCTCGTCGTGGCGGCTCCACAGGAACATGAACGCGGAAGTCAGGAGCAAGGCCACGCCGCCGGGGCGGCAGACGCGACGCGCCTCGCGCAGCAATCCTGTGTCATCCGGCACGTGCTCGATCACCCCCAAGAGCGCCACCAGGCCGAAGGTATTGTCGGCGAAGGGCAGCGCCTCGGCGGCGCCCTGCACCAGCGCGGCGCGGCCCGGCGGGGCCAGCGCCAGGGCCGGCCGCCAGGGTTCCAGGCCCACCACCGGCCCCCAGTCGGCCAGCAGGGCCAGGTTGCCGCCGCTGCCGCAGCCCACATCCAGCACCGGAGCGCCCGGCTGGGGCGCGGCCCAGCGCAGCAGCGTCCGGTAGACCGCCCGCGTGCCGCGATACCACCAGTGGTCCTGCTCCAGGCGGTGCAGCTCGACGTAGGCGTGCTCTTCCATGATAGCCTCCGGCGGCGTCAGGGCAAGCGGCGCACCCGCGTGCGCCACCAGTAGGCGAGCAGCTCCCGCAGCGTATCGCGCGCCGCCTTCAGGCTGTCGAAGCTGGAGCGCCCGCTGCGACGGGGAAAATACTCGACCGGGATCTCGGCGATGCGGTAGCCGTAGCGGACGGCCTCGGCCAGCAGTTCGCCGTCAATGAACGCCGAACCGGCGGTCAGGCGGATGCGCTGCAGCGCTTCCCGCCGGATCAGCTTGAACGAGAAATTGACATCCCGCACGTGGACGCCCAGCAGCAGCCGGCAGAGGAGGTTGTAGACCTTTGAGTAGACGAAGCGGCGGAGCGTGTCGTAGCGGCGGAGGCGGTAGCCGATCACCAGGTCGGCCTGCGGCCCGATCAGCGGCAGGGCGCGCCCGATCTCGCGCAGGTCCACCGGCTCGTCGCAGTCGGTGTAAAAGACCAGCTCCTTCGTCGCCCCGTAGAAGCCGCTGCGCAGGGCGGCGCCGTAGCCGCGGTTGCGCTCGTGACGGACCACCCGCACCTGAGGGTGCTGGCGGGCCAGTTCGTCGGCGATGCGCTCCGAGCCGTCAGAACTGGCGTCGTCCACGATCAGCACTTCGTAATCAACGGCCAGTTCCTGGAGAACCTCGAGCGCCTTCTCGACCATTCGCCGGATGGTCCCTTGTTCATTGTACATCGGGAAAAAGATGGACAGGCTGGTCACAGTATGCATATCATTCGTCCCAGTTGATGTGGTAGACGCGAATCAGGCCATAGGTCGCGTTGTCGAACTGATCCACCAGCGTGGCGTAGCGGTTCAGGAAACGATCCATCTCTGCGCGGGACACGCGCAGGTGCTGTGCATAGGGCGAATCGTCCGGGGTGTCGGTGATGAAATAGTCCCAGCTCTCGTCCATCACCAGCGTATCCGGGCGGAATGCCCGCAGCGCCTCTTCCAGCGAACTGCCTGGAGCGTAGCGCTGGTAGTAGACCAATCCCTCCCAGGAAGCATACGGGTGGTCGTACAGGCCAAACCAGTACGTCTGAGGGCCCATAATCGAATCGCCGGGCTGGATGCTGGCTGCGATCCGTGCCTGCGCGGCCTGGTAGGCCGCGCGGAAATCGTAGCGTAGCATGGACAGGTTCAGCAACACACTGGCCACACAGGCGGCCCAGACGATCCCCCGACGGGCATAGTCCCACCATCGACCATGCCACGGGGCTGCGGCGACGTCGAACACCAGCGCCGCGGTCAGCAGGTCGAGCGCCGGCGTGAGCAGGATGGCATAGTAGGTGCTCGGGTTGCGGATCAACAGCGTGGCCGTGATGACGACGCCAACCGTGATGGCCAGCAATCGCCGGGCCTCGGCCGTGCGGGTCGAGAGCAGCCGCGCCAGCGACCAGATGACAATGGGGAGCAGCAGAGGATGGGTGAGGAGGAGGAGCCGGCCCATCTCGACGAACGCACGGGCAATCAGGCGCGGTTCCATGGTCAACAGCGGGGGGGTGTGCGTCGGCCCGAAGGCCAGTTGGGTCAGCGCCAGGTAGGTCTGTGGGTAGCGCAGAACGTGCAGGGCCGCGTAAAAGGCCAGTCCGACCGTCCCGCCGAACACAAAGCCCCAGAAACCCGGCCGCCGGAGGGTGGCTCTTCCCCCGTCCAGGACGTGCAATGCCAGCAGGGATGGCCCGTAGAGCGCGCCGTTGGGATGGACCTCGAAGGCCAGGCCGACGCCCAGGCCAGCCAGCAGGCCGACCCACCAGCGGCGGCCGCGGTCGGCCAGGTGGAGGGCCATCGCGCCAAAACCCAGGGCAGCCACGATGATGTCGGGGCGGGCCATGTGGGCCGAGGTCGAGAAGGGCCAGGAGACAGCCACAAGGGCCGTGCTGAGCAGTCCATACGCCCACCCCCGCAGGCGCGCAGCGATGGCATAGATCGCGACCAGCAGCAGCAGGCCAAAGAGGAGCGAGATAGGCCGCACGGCCTGCAGCGAGGGTTCGCCAGCCAGGCGCAGGCTTATGGACTGGACGCAGGGAAACAGCCAGGGGAAGAAGGTCCAGTAGCCGGCAAAGCGGTCAAAGACGCCGGCGTCCAGGGTGCTGAACGGCCGCCCGGTATGGATGAGTGCCCAGGCCCGGGCGGCGAACCAGGCCTCGTCCACGAAGGGGGCCGGAAAGCGCATCAGCGACCACAGGTGGAGCGCAGCGACCGCGCTGGCCAGGGCCACAGTGAGCCAGCGGCGCGCAGCGCAGGAAGCGCCCGGCGGGCCGAGGTCGCGTCGCAGCGCGATGGGCTGCTGCAGGTTCGCCCAGATCGTCCGCAGGTTGTTGACCTTGGAGCGGCCGCTCATGCGCGGGCGTATTGTTGTCGGCACGCTGAGCACCCGATAGCCCCCCCGGCTGGCGCGGATGATCAGTTCCATCAGCACCGCCCAGCCCCGCCCGGACGACTTGAGCGCGAACTGGTCCAGCAGCGAGCGGCGAAACATCAGCACGCCCTGGAAGCGGGGCAGCGGGCCGAACAGCAGCCGGTACAGCAGCCGCTCCAGCGCCGAGAGGGTCTGGCCGAGGAGGGAACGCTTCCGCTCTGGCAGGTAGCCCAGCACCATGTCGGCGCTGGAGCGGCTGCTGTACCGGCTGCTGTTCGGCCCGCTGCCCCGCTTCCAGGGCGTGCTGATGTT
>DAOTYD010000026.1:0-7143 GCA_034435295.1 Anaerolineae bacterium
TGGATTGCTCTTGCCGGACACTCGGCGACGCAGGAGCCGCAGCCGTGACACTGGGCCGGCTCGATATAGGCCGCACCGACAATCCCCCCTACTCCCTGCCACTCGGCCCGCACCTGCGGGACGTGATACGGGCAGATGCGCACGCAGGTCAGGCAGCCCACACATTTTTCGGCGTCAACCTCCGCGACGACGCCACCCACCTCCAGCGTGTCCCTGGCCAGGATCGTCGCCGCGCGGGCTGCTGCTGCCTCCGCCTGCGCCACCGCCTCGCTCAGGAACTTGGGATAATGCGCCATGCCGGCCAGGAAAAAGCCATCCGAGGCAAAGTCGACCGGCCGCAACTTGACGTGGGCCTCCAAAAAGAAACCATCCAGATCGACCGGAATCTTGAGCCGCGCCGACAGGTCATGCGCCCCTTCCGCCGGCACGACCGGCATGCTCAGCACGACCAGGTCGGGGTTGAGGCACACTTCCTGCCCGAGCGACCTGTCCCACACAGTGACCTCCAGGCCGCTTTCAGGGCCGCCCTTCACCAGCGGTTTGCGGTCGAAATCAAAGCGCACGAACAAGACCCCCGCCCGCCGCGCTTCCTGGTAGATGCGCTCTTTGAAACCGGGCGTGCGCATATCGCGGTAGAGGACAACGACCTGCGCCTGGGGCTTGAGCCGCTTCAACGCCAGCGCGTTCTTGAGCGCCGTGGTGCAGCAGATGCGGGAGCAGTAATGCTCCGCCGGGCCGACACACTGGATCATCACGACGGCAGAGGGTAGATCGGCAGCCGAAGCACCCCTGCCGCTTTCATGGTCAGCCAGCAGGCTCTCGAACTCGTGCTGCGTGAGGATGCGCGGATCGCTGCCATAGCCGTACTCCGGGCCGCGATATTCAACCCCGCCGGTGGCGATGATCACGGCGCCGTGCCGAATCTCCTGTTCGCCGTCCGGGCCGCGCAGCCGCGAGCGGAAATTGCCGACAAAGCCGCTGACATCGACCATCTCGCTGTTCAGATGCACCTGGATCAGCGGCTCCGCCTCGACCTGGTCGATCAAATCGCGCGCATAGGCGCGCGGATCGAGCCACAGCCCCCCCTCTGCCCCACCCACCGCCTGTACGTAATGGCGGAGACGGAGCAGGTTGCCGCCCAGGTGATCCTCCCGCTCGACCAGATGAACCGGAAAGCCCTGCCGGGCCAGGGTCAGCGCGGCGGTCATTCCCGCCGCTCCTCCGCCGACCACCAGCGCCGCTTTCTGCACTTCCACCGCCGTCTTGTGCAGCGGCTCCAACCGCGCCGCTTTGGCCACCGCCATGCGCACCAGGTCGCGCGCCTTTTGCGTCGCTTCTTCCCACTGGTCCGGGTGAACCCACGAGCACTGGTTGCGGATGTTGGCCATCTCGAACAGATTGGGGTTGAGACCGGCCTGGCGGATTGCTCCCTGAAACAGCACCTGGTGGGTCAGCGGAGTACACGCAGCCACCACGACGCGGTTCAGATTCAACTCGCGCGTGACCTCGGTGATGTGGCGGATCGTGTCCTGCGAGCAGGTGTAGAGGTTGTGTTCGGCATGAACGACCCCCGGCAACGTGGCTGCGTAGCGGGCCACAGCGGGCACATCCAGCATCCCGCCGATGTTGGAACCGCAATGGCAGACAAAGACACCGATGCGCGGCAACTCGTCCCGCACGTCCCGCTCCGGGACAGAGGTAGGAACGGCTGTCATCGTCCAGCGCGCCGGCGCCAGCAGCGCCCCGGCCAGGCCGGCCGCCCCGCTGGCCTCCACCACCGATTCGGGGATGTCCTTCGGCTCGCGGAAAGGACCAATAGCCAGGATGCCGGGCTGGCTCGTCATCAGCGGCTCGAACGGCTGCGTGCGGCAAAAGCCATGTTCGTCCAACTCCACGCCAAGACGCTGCCCCAGCTCGCGCACCCCCTGCGCCATCTCCATCCCCACCGAGAGCACAACCAGATCGAACTCCTCCTCAACGATCCCCCTCTCTCCCTCTCTCCCCCTCTCCTTGTCTCCTTGTCCCCTTGTCCCCCCATCTCCCACATACCTCAACACAAGATTGTGGGTTTGAGGGTCCTCGATCACCGCTGCGATCCGCGAACGGACGTAGCGGATGCCATAGCGCTCCCCGGCGCGGCGGTAGAACTCCAGATAGCCCTTGCTGAAGGCGCGCATGTCCATCATAAAGATGGTCACTTCCGTGTCCGCCTCGTGCTCGATGGACATGATCGCCTCTTTGGTGGCAAACATGCAGCAGACCGAGGAACAATAGTCGTGCGTCTGGTCGCGCGAGCCGACGCACTGGAGAAAGGCGATCTTTTTTGGCCGGCGGCCATCGGACGGGCGGCGGATGTGGCCCTGCGTGGGGCCGGAAGCGGAGAGCAGGCGCTCGTACTGCAGCGCCGTGACGACGTTGGGGAAGCGGCCCCAGCCGTACTCGACCGCTTTTTCGGCGTCGTAAACCTCATAGCCAGGGGCCAGCACCACCGCGCCGACCTGGATATCCTGCACGCGCTCGACCATCTGGTGGTCAATCGCCCCGGCCAGGCAGGCGATCTCGCACTGACCGCACTCGGAGCAGACCCCGCAATCCAGACAGCGCGAGGCCTCGGCCAGGGCCATGCTCTCCGTGAAGCCCATGTCGACTTCCAGAAAGCGCTCCACCCGCTCCTGCAAGGGCAACAAGGGGCGCGGCTGACGGGGGCGCGGCTCGATCTCGCCCCGCGACACCCTGGCTTTGGCCTCTGCTTCGCTCCATCTGGCCACCGCCACCTTTTCGACTGTCGGCTGGAGCAATGGCTCTCCCTGCAAAAAGCGGTGAATCGATGTCGCGGCCTGGTGTCCCTGAGCGATGGCATTGATGATGAATCCCGCGCCAACAACCTGCCCTGGTCCGGCAAAGAGACCGCGAACAGAGGTGGCCAGCGTCTGGGGGTCGCCCAGGTACGCCTCGGGGGGATGTTCCAGATACCACAAGTCCGACACCTGACCCAGGGCGCGGATGACCGTATCCACAGCCAGCGTCTGCTCCGTGCCGGGGACAGGCACAACGGTGGGCCGCCCATCCGGCCCCTGGGGACCTGGTTGCGTTGCCGCATACTCCACGCCGCTCACCCGACCATCCTGGCCCAGGATACGGGTCACCACGGCGCGCTGGATCAGCGCGACGCCTTCTTTTTCGGCCTCGTCCAACTCCCAACCATAGGCCGGGATTTCGCCCCGGCCACGGCGATAGATCAGGTAGACCTGTCTGGCGCCCAGACGCAAAGCCGTCGTGGCAGCGTCCACCGCCGTGATGCCGCCGCCCACCACGGCGACCCGTTGGCCCAAATCGGGGAACTGGCCCAGATTGACATTGCGCAACATCGCGATCGCCGAGAAAACGCCCTCCAGCGTTTCCCCCTCGACCTCAAGGCGGTGTTCCCCATAAACCCCTACCGCCAGGTAGACGGCGTCGAACTCTTCCAACAGCCTGAGCGGATCGGCGATCGGCGTATTGACCTTGAGCTCCACCCCCAGCGCCAGGATGTCGCTGATGTCCCGCTGCAACACATCCTTGGGCAGGCGGTGTTGGGGGATGCCAAAGCGCATCAGCCCGCCAGGTTCGGGCAGCGCTTCGAACACCGTCACGCCATAGCCCAGCCTGATCAGGTCCTGGGCCGCGGTCAACCCTGCCGGCCCTGCGCCGACGATGGCGACACGTTCGGGGCGGGTACGTGGCACGGGTTGCGGCGGTGGAGTATACCCCAGGTAGACGCGGTCCGTCACAAAGCGCTTGAGCGCCTGGATGGCAACCGGCTCATCCACCAGACGCCGATTGCAGTGCCCTTCACAGGGGTGATGGCAGGTGCGACCACAGACACTGGGGAAAGGAATACGCTGGCGGATGAGGCGCAGGGCATCGGCATAGCGTCGCTGGCGAATGAGGGCGATATAGCCCTGGGCGCTGACGCCGGCCGGGCAGGCATCCGTGCAGGGCGCCCGGCCTGCCTTTTCGATGGCAAAAGCGTTGGGCACGGCCTGGGGATAGAGGCTGTGAATGGCCTTGCGCCTGGCCAATCCTCCGTTGAACTCGTCCGGCAGGGAAATGGGACAAACGGCAGCGCAATCGCTACAACCGGTGCACTTTTCCAGGTCAACATAGCGCGGGCGAGTGCGCACGCGGACCGTAAAGTTGCCCGCTTCGCCGCTCAACCCTACCACGTCGCTATCCACCAGCAGCTCGATATTGCGGTGGCGACCGGCATCGACCAGCTTGGGGCTGAGGATACACATGGCGCAGTCGTTGGTGGGGAAGGTCTTGTCCAGTTGCGCCATGTGCCCGCCGATGGCCGAACGTGTCTCCACCAGATAGACCTTGAAGCCAGCCTCGGCCAGGTCGAGCGAGGCCTGGATGCCGGCGATACCGGCGCCCACGACCATCACGGCCCCTGTGGGTTGCTCAGGGGCTGTGGGCCGCGCGTGGGCGTCGTCCCCAAAAGCCATCTACACCCCCTTTGTTGTTCTGAGAACCCGCTCCACCCGCTGCAACAGCTCGGCCGGAGCGATGGGCTTTTCGATATAGTCCTGCACCTTCATCGTCATGCCGGTCTCCAGCTCATAGCGGCGACGGCTGGCATCTTCGACAACAGCGGTCAGGATCATAATCGGCACGTGAGCCAACGCAGGTTCGCGCTGCAATTCGCGCATGACCGCAAAGCCATCCATCTTGGGCATGAGCAGGTCCAGAATCAGCAGGTCAGGCACCTTTTTCCTGACCAGTTCCAGGCAGCGCTGGCCATCTCGGGCCGTCTGCAGGCGATAAGGCCGGCTCTTGAGCACAGCGACGATGCCCTCCAAAATATCCGGGTCGTCGTCAGCCACCACGATATAGGGCTGTTCGAGGATAGCGGCCACACTCTTGAGCAGTTCCGCCGGAGCAACGGGTTTTTCGATATAGTCCTGCACGTCCATCTCCAGCCCCGTCTCCAGCTCATAGCGGCGGCGGCTGGCATCCTCGATCACCGTGGTCAGGACAATGATGGAAAGAGTTGCGTATTGGGGATTGCTGCGGATCTCGCGGATGACCGCAAAGCCATCCTTGCGCGGCATGAGCAGGTCCAGGATCAGGAGGTCGGGCACTTCTTCAGCAATGAGCTGCAGGCACTGTTCGCCATCGCGGGCGGTGCGCAAACGGTAAGGCTGGCTGCTCAAAATGGCTGTCAGTCCTTCGAGAATATCGGGGTCGTCATCCACCAGCAGGACATAGGGTTGAGGACGCCGGTTCATGCTTCCTCCTTTCGAGCGTCTGCTGAGGCCTTTCTCTGACGGGCGGCGCGGCGTTTCATTTCGAGCGTTGCCAGGTCGCGGGGGATAACCACTGTGAACCTGGTGCCGCTCTTGCCTTCGGCATAGGGGCTTTCGACCCAGATTTTGCCTTGATGGGCCTCGACGATCTTTTTGGCAATAGACAGGCCCAGGCCCGCCCCGGCGATCCCTTCGGCATTGCGGCTGCGGAAAAAGTCCTCGAAAACAAGCTGCTGTTCGTCGGCGGGGATGCCAATGCCCTCATCCATCACTTCAACGACCAGGCGCTCCGGCTCGTCCTTCACGCGCAGGATGACCATCCCGCCGTCGGGGGAGAACTTGACCGCATTGGACAGGAGATTGGAAAAGACCTGGCGCAGGCGACGCGGCGCCGCGACAATCGGCTGGAGTTGGGGCGACGTGTCGACCTGGATGCTGATCTCTTTCTGCGCAGCAGCCAGCCGAACGTCCTCCAGCGCCTGGGTGGCTATTTCGTAAGGGTCGAGCACGGTAAAGTCAGCCTGGATCTGATCAGGATTCATGCGTGCCAGGTCGACAATGTCGGTGATCAGCGCCCGCAAGTCGTTCACCCGCAGCGTGCAGCGCTCCAGCATGCGCTGCTGGCGCTCGTTGAGCGGCCCGGCAAAGCCGCCCAGCAACACCTGTAAATAGTTCTCAATGGCAGCCAGAGGCGATTTGAGCTCGTGGGAGATGATCGACAAGAAATAGGTCAGCGTGGTCGTGGCATTGTGCAGGCGCGAGGCGATAATCTCGGCGATCGATTCCAGAAAGGCCACGCCCGAGGCGGGATGATCGGCCAGAAAGCGGCGCACCTCCTGGCCGCTCAACGTCAGCACGTGCAGCGGCTCCACACACACGCCGGTCGAGGTATAAGTGTACGGCGAGATGATGCTGGACCAGCCAGCGATCCCATCGGGCCCGACAAAGCCCACTGTCGCCCGGCGCGATGACCCGCTGCGCCCCAACTGGACCAGCTTCTCCAGCGAGAGCTTGCCCTCCAGGATGAGGAACATCTTTTCCGCCGGCCGGCCTTCAACGGCGATGACATCGCCCTCGCCATACGATTCCTCACGGCACAGCGCGGCAATCTCGGCCAGCTCTTCGTCGCTAAAGCTGGCAAAAGGCCCAAAACGGCGCAGTGTCTCGATTTCTACCGTCATTGCCGATCCCCTTTGAGCGGGTTGGGTCCCAACTGCTTCAACTCCGAGGTGATTTCTGCCGCGATGTAGGCAAATTGCCCCCCCATAGCCGAGGAAAGGTTGATCATCTGGACGCGGCGGCCGTTGAGGCCGATCTCGTCCAACAACTGGCGCACATATTCGATTCGTCGGCGGGCTCTGAGATTACCTTCCAGGTAATGACACTCGCCCTCCAGTCAGCCGGCCACCATCACGCCGTCGGCCCCGTCCTCGAACGCGCGCAGGATATGGCGGACATCGACGCGGCCCGAACAGGGCAGCTCGACGATCTTGAGCGAGGTCGGGTACTCCAGGCGCATGCTGCCGGCCAGGTCGGCCGCAGCATAGGCGCAATGGCGACAGCAAAAGGCGACGATCTGAGGCTCAAAGTCATTCCCGCTCATACACCGCAAACCTCCTCTGGCCTGAACAGGGCATCCACTTTGGCAACAATCTGAGCGTCGGTGTAGTGCATGAGAGTGATCGCCTTAGCCGGGCACTCGGCCACACAAGTCCCGCAGCCGTGGCAAAGGAGCGGTTCAATGTACGCCGCGCCGACGATCCCCCCCACGCCGGTCAGTTCCTCCCTGATCCTGGGCACGTCATAGGGACAGGCGCGCACGCACGTCAGACAGCCCCCGCATTGCTCTGGATTG
>DAOTYD010000027.1:0-8316 GCA_034435295.1 Anaerolineae bacterium
GACGAGACGTCCGCGCTCCCAGGGTTCACAGTAGGCAATTATGCCAATTTGTGGTAATATCGAAGCGTTTCGAACACTTGAGGAGGCAAACGGATGACAACGCCCCTGCGCGTGCTGGTCATCACAAAAGACGCCGCCGCTGCCCAGGCAATGACCCGCCATCTGGCGGAAGAGGGATTCCAGCTCGACTGGCAGAGAGCGGAAAACCAGGCGGATCTGCTGGCAGCGCTCGACAGACAACCCGACCTGATCCTGGCCGAATGGGCGCCGCTGACCGCCCTGGGCGTCCTCCCATGGATAAGCCAGCACGGCCTCGACATCCCCTGCATCATCGCATCAGCCACGATGGGCGAACAGACTGCCATAGAGGCCCTGGGCCAGGGAGCCAGCGATTGGGTCTCCGATCTGGCCCGGCTGGGCCAGGCAGTGCGCCGCGCCCTGGAAAGCCGACAGCGGCGCCAGCAGCGAGAGGAAACCGCGCGGGCAGGCGACAGGATCGCTCTCCGCGAACAGGCCGAGGAACTGGCCGCCATCTATGACAACGCGCCGCTCATCATGCTGCTCGTCGACGGAGAAAGGCGCGTGCGCAAGGCCAACCAATTCGCCGCCGACTTTGCCAACCGGCAGGCCCCAGAAATGTACGGCCTGCGCAGCGGCGAGGCGCTGCGCTGCCTGCACGCCCTCAAAAGCCCCCATGGCTGCGGCTATGGGCCGTCCTGCCAGGACTGCACCATCCGCCGCACGGTGCTGGACACCTTCGAGACGGGCCACAGCTACCAGCAGGTGCGGGCAAACCTGCCTTTCTCCGTCCACGGGGAAGAACAAGAGCTGACCCTCCTCCTCTCGACAACCCGCCTGTACGTCCACGAACAACCGCTGGTGCTGGTCATCATGCTGGACATTACAGCCCAGGTGTGGGCAGAAAAGCAGGTAGAGGATGTCATCAGCGCGCTGGCGCAGCAGACAGAGGAACTGGAAACGCTGCACCACATCGGCCTGGAGATCGCCAGCCACCAGGTAGACCAGGAACTGGAGCTTCTGGAATCGATTGTCCGTCGCGGGGTAGAGCTTGTGGGCGGCACGGCGGGCGGCATCTACCTCTATCGGCCCGAGAGGGACGTGTTGGAGTGGACCGTCAGCGTCGAGACAGATCTCGCCCCCAGGGGAACCTGCCTCCGCCGCGGCGAGGGAGTCGGCGGCAGGGTCTGGGCCAGCGGCAAGCCGCTCATCGTGGACGATTATTCACAATGGGAAGGACGGGCTCCCGTCTACGAGGGAATGCCCTTCCACGCCATTGTTGCCGTCCCCGTGGTTTGGGGCGACAGGTTCCTGGGAGTATTGGAAGCTCTGGCCGACCCGCCGCGCACTTTCACCCAGAGCGATGCGCGGCTGCTGGAAAGGGTCGCTGCACAGGCTGCCATCGCCCTCGTCAACGCCCAAATGCTGCAGGAGGAGCGCCTGATCCGCCAGCGACTGGAGACGCTGTACCACACATCGCAGATGCTCAACGCCAGCCTGGAGCCCGAAACCATCCTCGAGCAGCTCACAGACGAGGCCATGCGGGCGACCAGAGCCACACACGGCGCAGTGCTGGTGGCACATCCCGAGCAGGGCGTTTTCGAGCGGCGGGTGTTGCGCGGCTTTTCGCCCGAACTGGTGCAAAAAGCGCACGCCTCTCCCCTGCGGCTGAATGAGGGCCTCAACGGCCAGGCGTACCGCAGCGGCCAGGTCGTCTGCGTCGACGATGTGACCACAGTGCCCGACTATTTCCCCCTCATCCCAGAGACGCGCTCCGAATTGGTCGTGCCTATCATCCACCAGGGCCAGGTGATAGCCAACCTGGACCTGCAAAGCCCTGAGGTCGGCGGATTTGCTGCAGTCGACATCGACTTTCTGCAGGCGCTGACCAACCAGGTGGCAGTCGCCCTGACAAACGCCCGCCTCTTTCAGGCAGAACGGCAACAACACAGGCTGGCCGAGGCGCTGGCGGATGCCGCTGCCGCCATCACCCAAGCCCTCCACTTCGACAAGGTGCTCGACAGCCTCCTGGAACAGGTGGAAAAAGTCATCCCAGCAGAAGCCGCCAACATCCTGCTGATCGAAGGAGAAACAGCCCGCGCCGTGCGCTGGCGCGGCTACGACCGCCTGGGACTGGAAGACTGGATCGCCAACCGCTCGTTTGCCCTTGCCGACTATTACCACCTGAAGCAAATGATCTACAGCGAGCAACCCATCATGGTACCCGATACGAGAGTCGACCCGCATTGGGTGCATCCGAAGGGCCGGCCACTGTGGCTCTCCTACATCGGCACTCCCATCATCGTCAAAAAGGTCACTGTGGGTTTCCTGAATGTCAACTCCACCCACACCGGTCGGTTTGGCCCTGACGACGTGCGGCGGCTGGAAGCCCTGGCCGCCCACGCCGCCATCGCCATCGAGAACGCCGGCCTGTACCAAAAGTTGGAACAACACATCCAAAACCTGGAGCAGGCTGTCAAGGAGCGCACGAAAGAGGTGAGGAGCCACGCTGCCAGGCTGGAGGCCATCCTGCAAAGCGCCGCCGACGGCATTCTCGTCACCGATCAGGGCGGCGAGATCATCCAGGCCAACGCCACGGCCCATGAGTGGCTCAACCAGCGGCTCTCGGCGCAGGATGCGCTGCGGCTGCGTCAGACAATCCAGGACCTGGCGCAGCGGGCGGCAGAACAGCCAGAGATCGTGCTGGAGCTGGAAGGGCTGGACCTGCAGGCCAGGGCGACACGGATTGTCGAGCCGGATGGGAAAGCGACAGGGGTGGTCATCACCATACACGACGTGACCCAACTCAAAGAGCTGGACCGGCTCAAAGACCGCTTTGTCTCCAACGTCTCTCACGAACTGCGCACGCCGGTCACGACGATCAAGCTGTACGCCGAACTGATGCGCCGCAGTCCACCCGAAGAGTGGGCAGAATACCTGCCGGCGATGGAACAGGAGGCAGAGCGTCAGGCCCGCCTGGTAGAGGACATCCTCCAGCTTTCGCGCCTCGATTCCGGGCGGCTCAAAATGGCCCCGCAGCCCGTCTCGCTCAATGAACTGGCCGAAGGGGTCGTCGTCAGTCACCGCGCCCTGGCCAGCCAGCACGGGCTGACCCTCAGCACGCGCCTGGCCAGCCCCTCGCCGATCGCGCAGGCGGATGCGGACCAGATGATGCAGGTGTTGAACAACCTGGTCGTGAACGCCATTCACTACACCCCCAGCGGCGGCTCTGTTGTCGTTTCGACCGGCGAAAAGACGCGGGAAGGGCGAAAATGGGCCATCATCCAGGTGGAGGATACGGGCATCGGCATCTCGGCAGAAGACATGCCCCACCTCTTTGAGCGTTTCTACCGCGGAAGAATGCCGCGCCAGATGCAGATTGCGGGGACAGGATTGGGCTTGGCCATTGTCAAAGAGATCGTCGACATGCACGGCGGACAGGTGACAGTGGAGAGTCAGGTGGACGTGGGCAGCACCTTCACCGTCTGGCTGCCGCTGGCCGGGGAGGAAGGGGCATGACGGGGCAGGAGGAAAAGAGCAGACAACAGACCATCCTGATCGCAGAGGACGAAGCGCCGCTGGCGCGCGCCCTCGCCACCATGCTGAGCAAAGAGGGATTGTGCACCCTCGTCGCCAGCGACGGGGACGAGGCTCTGGAAATGGCCCGCACCTGCCAGCCCGACCTGATCCTGTTGGACGTCATGATGCCAGGCCGCTCTGGCATCGAGGTCTGCGCAACGCTCAAAACAGACGTCGAGACCCGCTCCATCCCCATCATCATCATCAGCGCCAAGGCAGAAAAGAGCGATCGCCTGGTAGGACTTGCGGCTGGGGCAGATGAGTATCTGACCAAGCCATTCAGCCCGACCCGGCTGATCGAACTGGTCAACCAGATTCTTGCCGGTCAGCCTGTCGCGGCGCGGCGGCATATCGATCCGGCAGATATGTCAACAGACCAGCTCTCTGTCTATGCCCGCGAGCTGCGCGAACTCTACGAGCAAGAACAGGCCAAACGCCAGGCGCTGGAGGAAGCGCACCGCCGCCTGGGCGAACTCGACAGGCTCAAGTCCAACTTTCTCGACGCGGTGACGAATGAGCTGCTCACCCCTTTCGTCAACGTCGGGCTCTCGCTGGAAGTGCTGCAACGGCGCACCGAGACATCGTCCCCCTCCATCCAGGACGCCGTCCAGGACCTCAGCGAAGCCATCGCCGCCCTGCACCGCCGCATCAGAGGGCTGGTCAGGTTCGCCGAGCTGGTCACCAAGCGGCGCGAGCCCCAGCGCGGCACCTATGCGCTCGCCCAGGTTATCCCATCGGCGATCGAACCGGCAGCGTTGCTGGCCCAGGGACGGGGAATCGAGTTCCGCGCCTTCATCCCCCCTGAGCTGCCGCCGGTGCACATTGACCCCGAACTGCTCGGCGAGGCCGTCTTCCAGATGGCCCACAATGCGGTCAAGTTCAACTATCCTGGCGGCTGGGTTCACGTGCGCGCCCACGCTAGCGGGCAGCATGTTTTGATCGAGGTGTCCGATTCGGGGATCGGGTTGAAGCCACAGCAGTTGGAAAAGCTGGGGCACCCCTTCCACGGCAGGACCGACGCCCTGCGGCGGGGCGAGGTAGGGCTGGGCATTGGCTGGGCCTTTGTCTGCTACGTCGCCGAGAGCCACAACGGCTGGACAAGCGTGCAGAGCAACGGACCAGACCAGGGCAGCAGCTTTACGCTGGCCGTGCCCGTGGCCAACAACCTCTGAGGGAGAGCCAAGATGCAAGAGAGAAGCAAGCCACGCATCCTGGTCGCAGAAGACCACGCCCCTCTGCGCAAGGCCATCTGCAAAATCCTGGAAAAAGAGGGCTACACGGTCCTTGCCGCAGGCAATGGCGCAGAGGCGCTGGCCCTGATGGAGCAAACCCCCTGCGACCTGATCCTCGCCGACATCATGATGCCGGAGATGGACGGCTATGCCCTCTACCAGGCCGTACGCGCCCATGCGGAATGGGCAACCGTGCCCTTTGTCTTTCTGACGGCCAGGGCGGAAAAGGACGATGTCCTGAAGGGCAAAGGGCTGGGAGCAGAGGACTATATCACCAAACCGTTCGACCCGCAGGAACTGCTGGTCGTCGTGCGCGCCCGCCTGGAGCGAGCCGGCCATGTCCGCCAGGCCGCCAGGGCCGAGTTCGACCAGCTCAAAAACCAGATCGTCACTGTGCTCGGCCACGAGCTGCGCACTCCCCTCACCTTTGTGATGGGCTATACCGACCTGGCCCTGGAAGAGGTGGCCACCCTGCCCCCGGAAGAGATGGAGCGGTTCCTGCACGGCATCCAGCGCGGCACCGAACGGCTGAACCGGCTGGTGGAGGACCTGCTGATGGCGCTCCAGTTGGACAGCGGACAGGCAGAGCGAGCGTTTCAAAAAGTGGCGCAGCTCCGCCGTGACCTGGATGCGGTCGTCGAACGCGCCGTTCAAAAATACGCTGCCCAGGCGGCCAATCGCCAGGTGACGATGGAAATGGAAAAGGGGGGAGAGCTACCGCCGGTGCGCCTGAGCGAAGAGTTCTTTGTCGATGCATTGGGCCGGCTGATCGACAACGCGATCAAGTTCTCCCCGCCAGGAGGGCGGGTCCGTGTGACAACGAGAACCGCTGACGGCTGGGCAGAGATCGCCGTGGCGGACGAGGGCATTGGCATTGCAGCGGAGGAGATTCCTCACATTTTCGAGCGCTTTCATCAGATTGGCCGCGAGCAGATCGAGCAACAGGGAGTCGGCCTGGGATTGAGCATCGCCCGCGACCTGATCCGTCTGCATGGCGGCGAGATCGTGGTCGACAGCCAGCCGGGGGCAGGCAGCACGTTCACCATCCGTCTGCCAGCAGTCCCGCCGCCGCCCGCGGAGTAAAGCCGTGAAAATCCGCGTTGTCCTTGCTGACGATCACCAACTGGTGCGCAAAGGGCTCTGCGCCCTGCTGAACCAGGAGGCGGACATCCAGGTCGTCGGGGAAGCCGCAGATGGCCGCCAGGCCATGCGCCTCCTCGAGACGACAGACGCCGACGTTCTGGTCACCGACCTGGAAATGCCAGGAATGTCCGGCCTGGAAGCGGCGCGCCAGATCAAAGAACGGCGCCTCCCTGTCCGCGTGCTGGTGTTGACCATGCACAAAGAGACCGAGGCCGTGTTGCAGGTCATCCGCGCCGGCGTGGCGGGCTACATCGTCAAAGACGCCGCCGTATCCGAGCTGGTCGAGGGCATCCGCACCGTCTACAGGGGGGAGACCTATCTGAGCCCGGCAATCGCCTCGCGGGTAGTCACCAGACTGCTCGAACTGACGGCAGAGCAGGCCGAGATTTCCCCCGTGGACAGGCTGACGGAACGGGAGCGAGAGATCTGGCAGTTGATCGCCGAAGGGAAGCGGCGGCAGGAGATCGCCGAACGGCTCTGCATCAGCCCCAAGACCTTCGACACCCACCGCGCCAACCTGATGCGCAAACTGGACGCCGAGGACAACGCCGCTCTGGTCCGGCTGGCGGTTCGCTATGGGATCGCCAGGACATAAATGACATCCTCCCGCAGGCTTCAGAACTGACGTCCCTGCTCCCGCCGGGTCTGTGACCCGGCGGCCTCCAGCGTCGGGGGTCACAGACCCCGCCGGGCAAGGGGATGCCCCCACGGCAGCGTTCTGCTGCGAACACCCCTCCCGCCTGTTCGTAGCAAAACATTGTCACCCTGACCCTGAACGGAGTGAAGGGGAAGGGTCTCGTTGCGACACGGATTCCTTGTAACACGGATTGTTTTTTCTGTGAGCCGGCAGCCCCCTGGCGGGGGTCACAGACCCCCGCCGAGCAATGGGGTGCCCCACATCGGCGTTTTGCTTCGAACACCCCCCCTGCGACTTGTTTGACAGTGAATGACAGCAAAGATATAATCATGCAGGAGCAACGGAGAAGAGGGAGTTTCCAGGCCGGTCCAACGCTGAGATTCTTACCCTCGGTCAGGAGGACATAAAACGCAACTGGCAAACGTACCGAGAGCGCTACGAGAGGGAGATGGGCAAATGAACGAGCTGTTTGCGATCAAGTATGACGAGTTACTGACCGAATTCAACCGATACGTGATGGCCCATCCGCATTTTGCCGCTCACATCCCCGATCAGGCGCTGATCGTGCTGATTGACTCCAGCGACCCCGAGTTCATCCGCTACAACGTGGAGCGCGTGCAGGCATATCAGAGAAACGACGACCAGCCAGATCGTCCGGTGATCTACGTTGACGTGGGCGAACTGGCCCCGGTGCGTTCCCGCCTGGTCAAACCGCGCCTGCTGTCGCGTGTACCGGATACCCTGACGGCAACCTCCTGCTGACTGGGCATCAGTCCCTCGGAGCCCGACACGCAACGCCCGACGCAGGGAAGTCGGGCACCCTCATCTGAGATATCCAAGACCAGAGACCCTAATAAATGTCATCCTCCCGCCGGTTTCAGAACCTGCGGGAGGATTTTTGGACCTGCCACTCAAGAGCGGGTGAGGGGATTCGAACCCCTGGCATTCAGCTTGGGAAGCTGACGTTCTACCGCTGAACTACACCCGCCTGGACAGGCGCTATTATAGCAAGCCGCGCCAGAAAGTCAACCTACTCCAGCGGCCGTGGCCGCCACAGCAACTGCTCGCGGATCAAGAGGTCCGTGCCGCGAATCTTGAAGGCCAGGTCGGCCGCCAGGTTGCGCATCACGCGATAGCCCAGCTCAGGGTAATTGTCGCACATCGAGATCAGCCGCGCGCGAGGAATGCGCAAGAGCAGCGCCTGCCGCGTCGCGCAGCGCGCCGACGCCGTGCGCAGCCCCTGGTCGACCAGCGCTACCTCGCCAAACGTCTGCCCCGCCCGCAGCGTCGCAATGGTAACCCCGCCGCCAGCAGGCGAAGGGGTAGGCTGAATCTGCACCAACGCCGGATCGACGACGATCTCGACCTCGCCCTGGGCAATGACGTACATCTCGTCACCTGCCGTGTTTTCTGCAAAGATCAGCTCCCCTTTTTTGCAGCGGACCTCGGAACAGATGGAGGCAACCATCTGCGACTGAACTTCGGACAGATCGTAGAACACATCGGTGCGACGAAGGATGTTAGCATATTCCTGGATTTTCTTCTCGTCCATGAGGGCCCTCCTCCTGACAGAGCTATTGTAGCATATTTCTCGCCGCAGGGCAAAAGAGCAGCCAACGCCACAGTCTAACCGTCACCCTGGGGAGGGGCCGCACAGATGCTGCCCACGGCCTGGCGCGCCCCCTCTTCGGCCACGAAGACAAGGAC
>DAOTYD010000028.1:0-8212 GCA_034435295.1 Anaerolineae bacterium
GCCTGAAAGCGCCCGGTCAGCACCGCCTGGCGGATCTCGCGGGCGAGGGTGAGCATGAGGTGCAGGTTGTGTACGGTCAGCAGGTGATGGCCCAGAATCTCGTTGGCCAGGTGCAGATGGCGCAGATAAGCGCGGCTGAAATGGGCACAGGTGGGACAGGAGCAGGTCGGATCGAGCGGCGCCGGGTCGTCGGCAAAGCAGGCGTTGCGGATGTTGAGCCGTCCCTGGCGCAGCAGCGCCCCGCCGTTGCGCGCCATCCGCGTCGGCAGGACGCAGTCGAACATATCGACACCCCGCGCCACGCCCTCCACCAGGTCCTCCGGCGTGCCGACGCCCATCAGGTAGCGCGGCTGGTCGGCCGGCAGGATCGCGTCGACGACCTCGAGCACGGCGTGCATCTGCGCCTTGCTCTCGCCCACGCTCAGTCCGCCGATGGCGTAGCCGTCAAAGCCCAGAGCGGTCAAAAAGCGGGCGGACTGCTCACGCAGATCGGCAAAGACGCCGCCCTGGACGATGCCAAAGAGCGCCTGGTCCGTGCGTTTCCTGGCGGCATGGCAGCGCTCGGCCCAGGCGTGGGTGCGCGCCAGCGCCTGGACGTTGTAGGCATAGTCCTCCGGCGGAGCGCACTCGTCCAGGCAGACGATGATGTCAGCGCCGAGATTTTCCTGGATGGCGATGACCTTTTCCGGCGTGAAGCGGTGCTCCGAACCGTCGATGTGGGAGCGAAAGGTGACCCCGTCCGCATCGACCTGGCGGCGCTGGGCCAGGCTAAAGACCTGGAAACCGCCCGAGTCAGTGAGGATGGGCCGCTGCCAGCCCATGAACGTGTGCAGGCCGCCCAGGCGGGCGATGCGCTCGTCGCCGGGGCGCAGGTAGAGGTGGTAGGTGTTGGCGAGAACGATCGTCGCCCCCAACTCGACCAGGTCGCGCGGCGAGACGGCCTTGACCGTGGCCTGGGTGCCCACCGGCATAAAGACCGGCGTGGGGATCTCGCCGTGCGGCGTGCGCAGCAGGCCGGCGCGCGCCCGCCCGTCTGTCGCCAGGAGCGTGAAAGAGCATATCGACTGGTCCATAGCGTCTCATTATAGCGGCGGCGGCGAGGGTGTCAATGGGCAGGAGAATGGGACAACCGCGCTTGCCCAATGCAGCAGGGTCGGATACAATGACCGGCATGAAAATCCTGTTCCTGACGCCGCAGGTGCCCTATCCGCCCCAGCAGGGCACGGCGCTGCGCAACTGGGGCCTCATCGCCGGCCTGGCCGCCCGTCACCAGGTGAGCCTGCTGACCTTTGCCGCGCAGCCCTTCCAGCCAGCGCCGGCCCTGGCCGCCGCCTGCGCCCGCATCGAGACGGTGGAGCAGCCCGTTCGCACCCTCTCCCGCCGCCTGCGCGACCTGCTCCTCACCCGTCAGCCAGACATGGCGCTGCGGCTGGCCAGCCCCCTCTTCCGCCAGCGCCTGGCCGCCTGGCTGCAACGCGAGTCCTTCGACATCGTCCACATCGAGGGGATCGAACTGGCCCCCTACCTGGACCTGCTGGAAGCTGCCCGCCCGCGCCCCTTCCTCCTCTTCGACAACCACAACTGCGAATACCTGCTCCAGAAACGGGCCTGCCTGACCGACCTGCGTCATCCCCTGCGCTGGCACGGCGCGGCCTATTCCTTCGTCCAATGGCAGCGACTGCACCGCTACGAAGCACAGGTCTGCCGCCGCGCCGACCACGTCCTCGCCGTCTCCGCTGCCGACGCCGCCGCCCTGCGCGCGCTGGCGCCCGGCCTGTCCCCCACCGTCATCCCCAACGGCCTCCACCTCTCCGCCTACGCGCCCGACACACCGCCCGCGCCAGGAATGGGCCAGCAGGCCATCGTCTTTACCGGCAAGATGGACTATCGGCCCAACGTCGACGCCGTGCTCTGGTTTGCCCGCCAGGTCCTGCCGCGCATCCGCCAGCAAATCCCCCAGGCCCACCTGTGGATCGTCGGCCAGCGGCCGCATCGGCGGCTGGACCCGCTGCGGGCTGACCCCGCCATCACACTGACCGGTCAGGTCGAGTCGCCGCAGCCGTTCATCGCCGGGGCCGCTGTCTATGTCGTGCCGATGCGCATGGGCGGCGGAACGCGGCTCAAGGTGCTGGAAGCGATGGCCATGGAGCGCGCTGTGGTTGCCACGCGCCTGGGCGCAGAGGGGTTCCCCGTCACGGACGGGCAGGAGCTGCTTCTGGCTGACGAGCCGGAGGCCTTCGCCGAAGCGGTCGTTTCCCTGCTCAGAGACCCGCAACGGCGCGCAGAGCTGGGCCGGGTCGCCCGCGCCTTTGTCCAGGCTCACTACGACTGGAGCGTGCTCATCCCTCGCCTGGAGAGCATCTACCCCCGAAAAAGCCAGCCTCTGGCGCCGTCAGGGTGAGAGAGCAAAGTATGCTCCGGCGCCAGCAGCGGCATCGCTGAGCAACTGCGGAAAGAGCCCCAGTCCAAAGACGCCGACAGCCAGCACCAGGATGGTCACAGCGAGCACAAATCCCTCGGCAGGCAGCGGCGTTTCCTCCGCTGGCGTTTCGCCGTCGAGGCGTTCGAGAGGGCGGGGCGACGTCTGCAGGAACTGATTGAGCTGTCGCAGCAAGCCGATCAAAGCTCCGCCCACAGCCAGCAGAAGGAGCAAAGCCATCACCGGGTCCGAATGGGCCAGCAGGCGAAAGAGCCCCCAGCGCGGGGCAAAGCCCGCCGTGGCCGGAAAACCGAGCAGAGAAAGGCCCCCCACCGCCAGAGCCAGTGTGGTCCATGGCGCGGCGAGGCCCGCGCCGGTCAGGTCGCGCCCCAACTCGCTGCCACGGCTGCGCAGTCCCGCCACCCCCGCCGCCATCAACGCCAGGCCCCAGGGGCGGGCCAGGATCATGGCCACGCCCAACTCGACGCCGACGCGGCCAGCCTGAGCCAGCGCAACGAGCATCAGCCCCGTATCGACCATGACCATGTAGCCCATCAGCCGTCCCGGCTCCTGGCGCGCCGTCGCCAGCAGCCCGCCGATCACCGCCGTCGCCATACCCAGCGCGCTGACCGCTGTCGACCACTCTGTATAGCCGCTGAGCCAGGGGTAGGCCCGCAAATAGTCCAGCAACAGAAACCAGACCACGCCGCCAGTCGCCGAGAAGAGGAAAGCCACAGCCACAGGCGAGCCGTCCCGTCCCACTGCAGGAACCCAGAGGTGAAACGGCACAACGCCCAAAAGCAGGGCGAAAGAGAAGGCGATCAGCGCCGTCGCCACGTACAAAAACTGCGTCTGGTCAGGGGCCATCGCGTACAGATCGAGGAGAGAGTGGGAGACCATCAGCCCAGGCAGGGCCAACGTGAAAAAGGTCAGATAGCGCAGGCCGGCCCGCACGGGGGAACGGGGGTCGGCGTGGATCGGGAAAACGGTCAGTGCAGCGACAAGCTCGAGCAGCAGCGCGGCATAGATGAGGGGGCGCACCAGCAACACGCCAACCAACAGCCCCAGCAGCCCCAATCCAATGGGCACCAGCAGGCCCTCTCTCTCCAACTGCCAGTCCAGGAAGAAAAAGACAGCACCGCTCAGAAAAAGAAGTGCCCCTGCCGCCTGCGTGGCCGGGTTGAGAACCAGCGTGCGGCCCAAAAGGGTCGTCTCTCCGCTCAAGACAATCTCCAGCCCGAACAGGCGGAGCGGTTCGCCGGCGGGCACCAACAGCAAAATCAGGCCGAGAGCCAGTGAAAAAGCGGTCGCCAGGAGGGCAGAGACGGTTCGCCAACGACGGAGCAGGAACAGCGCCCCCGCCATCACGATTGGCAAAAGGACCAGAATCGCCGTCATGCCGATTCCTCCTGCGCCGCGGCATGGGTCACTGCCAGAAATATCACCGCCAGGGCAATGAGAAAGTTGCTGGCGCCGAACAGGCCGGCAACGACCAGGCTCGGCTCCAACGCGCCGAAGAAAAGGTCAAAGCCAGAGAGAAAGAGCAACAGGCCAATCCCCACGCGCAACGGCTCCTCCGAGATGCCCACCAGCAACAACCCCCCTGCTGCCAGCAGATAACAGGCCAGCCCGACGTGCCCCGCCACCTGGGGCAGCGGGAGGTAGACAGAGCCCAGATAGGCGATAACAACCACGACCAGCAAAACCAGGATGCGCAGAGGGGTGTCTGCGGCCAGAGGAGGAAGCCAGCGCAGTCGCTCCTCCTGCATCCTGGGCCTGCGCTTACCGCTGCGCTCGTCCAGGTATCGCCCGGTAACGTACAAAGTCAGACAAAGCAGCCAGCCGATGAGCGCCTTGACCAGCGCAACCTCCGGGCGGATGACGCGCGAATGCAAGAGGCCGACAAAGAAATAGAGCAACACCAGCGCCAGCACCTCGATCTGCCAGCGTCGCGTGACCAGGATCATTCCCAGGGCGATGAACAGCCCAAAGACAGCCGGCATCGCCGCCAGAAAAGAGAGCCGGTTGATCAGCTCGAGCAACGTTTCCATCAGCGTCTCAACAGCGCCTGCAAGATGAGGAAAAAGATCGCCAGCGCCCACAGAATGGCGCCGGGACCTTCGAGCACGTCAGCGACAGCACCAAGAAAGGCCGTTACCTGGGCCAGACTGTCGAGCGCCAGGCTGTGGAGCCATTCCAGACGCAACAGGTCATAGGCCAGCGCACGCAGGGCCTCCCATCGCTGGCGCAGGCGCAACATCGACCAGGACAAAGCGCCGCCGACGGCAATGCCGGCGATCCAGAGCAACCAGCCCGCGACGCCCGGCAAGGCCAGCAGCCGCCACAGAGAAAGGGCCGGCCGCAAAGGAGCAAGCAGGCGCGGGGAAAAGCCGCCGACAAGCGCCACCGCCAGGAGCAGAGCCACCCCCGCCCATCGCGCCGCCTCGAACAAGGGGCCAGGAGACTCCTCGTCCGGCGCCGGGCGAAGGATGCGCTGCACCACAGCGGCGACGAGCAACCCCTGCCCCAGCACCAAGACCAGCAACCGCGCCAGCGAAAAATTCGCCGCGATCAGGCGAGCGAGATAGGCCGTCGTGAACAGCCCCATCGTCAGCGGCGCGCCGATGAGCGCCAGCCCGCCTGCCAGGGCCGGGATCGACCGCCACGGCGCCGAGCGCGCCAGTCCCCGATCCAGCCCCAAGAGGCTCACCCCTAACACCCAGGCCGCGCCTCCTCCCCCCAGGGGCAGCAGCGCTGCCTCACCAGCCCCTACGCTGGCCCACAAGACGCCGCCCGCCGCGGCCATGGCTGCCCACGGCCATCCGCCAGAAGGACCCCGCCGCGTCCATGCCAGCACCCCGCCAGCGAGCAACGCCAGCGCGGCCCACCCCTCGACCCAGGGCCAGGCCTGGAGGCTGCCGCCGCTCACCGTCGCCAGACGGGCCAGCAGTCCCCACCCCAGCAGCGGCCCCAGCAAAAGCGGCACCGCCCCCGGCAGGCCGCTTCCCGCCTCCGGCGGCAGGCTCAGGTGCAGCGGATAAAGCCCCAGCCGCAACAGGCCGGCCAGGACGAAAAACTGTCGGCCTACCCCCGTCAGCAGCAGCAGCCGCCAGGAAAAGCCGCCCATCTCCGGCTCGATCATCACGGCGCCGGCCCACAGGATCAGCGTCGCCAGGCTGTTGAGGCCCACGCCCAGCACCGTCCGCCGCACCGACACCCCCGCTGCCAGCGATCCCAACCCCCAGGCCAGGTCGAACCCCACCCAGGCTATCAGGACGGTCAACAGATTCTCTCCCCACAGCGCCATCAGCCCGGCCGCCAGCATGCCCAGGAGAGAGACGCCCAGAGCATAGGGCGGCTGGGGAAGGCGGCTCATCTGCACCAGAGCACTGGCTGCCACGGCGCAGGAAAAAGCCAGCGCCAGCGGCAACACCGCACGGTCGGCTATGAGAGCGGGAAAAGCGCCGAAGAACATCGAGGGCTGCCAGCGGGAAACGATCACTGTCCGCAGCGGCTCAAAAGCGCCGCAGAACACGGCGATCAAGACCAGGCCCGCACCCACCGGCGGCACAAAGCGACGGTACGGACGCAGCCAGGGCAGGTTAGCGATGACCAGCAGAACGGCAATACCGATCAGCGGCGTCAGGATCGAGAATAACGGCACAAATGGCATAAGCTTTTCTCGCCAGAACGTCCGGCGAGGAGCTATTCTAGCATGGATTGGCACATTTGTCACCCCACGCATTACCGCTATGGGTGCCAAAACACGGATTCATACTGACCACAAAGGACACAAAGGACACGAAGAATGGAGACCGCCACGCCCTGGATCATCCTTTGTGTCCTTCGTGTCCTTTGTGGTGAGAGAAGGTACTGGCCTGAACGGCAGGAGTGGCACTCTGCGCCGTTTGCCGTTATAATGGACGCACCGCTTACAAGAGGAGAGGCCATGCGCAAGATCGTCGAATGCGTCCCCAATTTCAGCGAGGGCCGGCGGCCCGAAGTGATCGAGCAAATCGTCCAGGCCATGCGCGCCGTCGCCGGCGTCCGCGTGCTGGATGTCCAGTCCGACACGGCGCACAACCGCACGGTCGTGACCACCGTAGGGCCGCCAGAGGCGGTGGCGGAGGCGGCCTTCCAGGCTATCGCCCAGGCAGCGCGGCTGATCGACATGGAGACACACCGCGGCGAACACCCCCGCCTGGGCGCAACCGACGTGGTGCCCTTCGTCCCTGTGCAGGGCGTGACGATGGAAGAGTGCGTCGAACAGGCCCGCCAGCTTGGACGGCGCGTGGGCCAGGAACTAGCCATCCCCGTCTACCTCTACGAGGCCGCCGCCACCCGCCCCGACCGCGTCAACCTGGCCGACATCCGCCGTGGCGAGTACGAGGGACTGAAAAGAGCCATCGAGACCGACCCCGCCCGCGCGCCCGACTTTGGGCCGGCCCGCCTGGGCAGCGCCGGCGCCACCGTCATCGGCGCGCGGCCGTTCCTGATCGCCTTCAACGTCTACCTGAACAGCGCGGACGTCGAAATCGCCCAGGCTGTCGCCCGCGCCGTGCGCCACTCGTCCGGCGGGCTGCGCTACGTCAAGGCGCTGGGCCTGCTGGTGAACGGCCAGGCCCAGGTCTCGATGAACCTGACCGATTTCAGCCGCACGCCGCTCCACCGCGTCGTGGAGATGGTGCGCCGCGAGGCCGCGCGCTACGGCGCGACGGTCACCCACAGCGAACTGGTCGGCATGGCCCCGCAGCAGGCCCTGCTCGACGCCGCCGCCTGGTATCTCCAGCTCGACCTGGCGCCCCAGCAGATCCTGGAGAACCGCCTGAGCGAGGCGTCCGATCCGACGCCGACCGCTTTTCTGGATGCCGTCGCCTCGGAGGCGCCAGCTCCTGGCGGGGGATCGGCAGCAGCGCTGGCCGGGGCGCTGGCCGCAGCGCTGGCGGCCATGGTCGCCCGTCTGACAGCGGGGCGCAAGCGCTATGCTGACGTCCAGGGCCAGGCCGAAGCCATCGTTGCCCAGGCCGAGCGCCTGCGCGCCAGCCTGACGGCAGCCATCGCCCAGGACGCCGCCGCCTACGACGGGGTCGTGGCAGCCTGCCGCCTGCCCAAAGAGACCGCCGCAGAGCAGGCTGCCCGCCAGGCCGCCATCGAAGCAGCGACGGTACGCGCCGCCGAGGTGCCGCTGGCGACGGCGCGGCAGGCGGTCGAGGCGCTGGAGCTGGCGCGCGACGTGGCGCGCATCGGCAACGTCAACGCCCTCACCGATGCCGGCACCGCCGCCTACCTGGCCCAGGCTGCCTTCGAGGGGGCGGCCTTCAACGTCCGCATCAACGCCGTGCAGGTCCGAGACGCCGAAAAAAGGAACGCCTGGCTGGAAGAATTGGAGCAAATGCGGCAGCGCTGCCGCCAGGCCTTTGCCGGGGCAGTCGCCGCTGTAGAGGAGAGATGGCCCGGAAAGGAGAGCTGACATGGCAAAAGGGAGCGCACTGATCGAGCGGGGCGTCGCTGCGCTGCGGGCCGGGCGGCGCGACGAGGGCCGCGAGCTGCTGCGCCAGGCAACGGAGACCGACCCGCTCAATGCCCAGGCCTGGCTCTGGCTGAGCGCCGCCGTCGAGGGCGTCGACGCGCAGCGGCAGTGTCTGTACCAGGTGCTCAAAATCGAGCCGAACAACAGCATTGCCCGCAGCGGACTGGCCTTCTTGAGCCGGCTGCGCGTGGGGGAGGAGTGGCGAGCCGCTGCCGCGCCCTGGATTTTTGGGTTGGAAGAAGCAGGAGCAGCCCCCACCCGCC
>DAOTYD010000029.1:0-7767 GCA_034435295.1 Anaerolineae bacterium
CGCGCATCAGCCGCCGCGAAGCGAGCGCAGCGAGCGAAGCGGTCGGCTGGATGCGCTTGTTATGCGGCTTGTGGATGGGGCAAAGCCAACGCACCCTGCCGTGTGTCCCCGCCACGCAAGACCACGCACCCGCAAACACGACGCTGCGCCCTAGCGCGACACAGAACGCGCGCACCACTCCGCGCCCCGCTGGCGCCGCGCCGCATAACGATCCGCGCTTGAGCCGCAGGCCGACCGAAGGGAGGCCTGTCGGCTCAAAGCGCAGGTTAGCCAGCCCTCAATTGCCGTGCAATCTTCTTGCGCCTGCGCTTGGACAACCAGAGAATCATAAGATAAAATAGTGGGCCAATCCCTATAAGAGCAAAATACCATATATCCTTGTAGAGGTTATAAAGTTGGAGCGACACTATAATAAGTGCGCCCAATATCTGTGAGAAATAAAAATAGCGACGAACGCCTACTATCATATGCGGATATGTCGCAACGGAATCAATGAGAAACTCTTCGTCGTTGGACAAAGTCTTCTTGCCATTAAAGTCCAAAACAGGGAAAAACACACCTTTGCCCGAAGCCGAGCAAAATTCGGCGAAAGAAGTTTTGACCTTTGTGCCTGGCAAAGTATATTCGTCACCCGAAACGAATGCCTCAATGGCTCTTAGCCTTGCTTTGTGCGAACTGTGCCACCTACCAATCCTTGCATCTATGTAAAGAAACAAAAAGGGAATGAAGATACTGATAAGCAGGATGTAGATAGCGTTTTCAATAGAACCTTGTAAGCCTAATCCAACTCCTACCGCCGCCAGCCAGAGGGTGATTGATAATTGTCTTACTTTCCATTCGGCATTTTCCAAATGCTCTAAATGGGCTTGTAAATGGCTGTATTCCAGTTTTAGAAACTCGAGTCGCGCGCGGGTGAGTGTTTCTTCTTCTCCCATATATCTCATCTCCTGTATCGGCAAAGGGCTGGCTAACGGCTTGCGCTTCAGCCGCCGCGAAGCGAGCGCAGCGAGCGAAGCGGTCGGCTGGAAGCGCTTGTTATGCGGCTTGCGGATTGGGCAAAGTCAACGCACTCTGCCGTGCGTCCCCGCCACGCGCACACTGCCGTACAAAATCACACACCCGCAAACACGACGCCGCGCGCGCGTTCCCGCAAACCTCGCGCTCCACAACACTCGCGCACGCAATTTCTCTTTCACGTTACGACGCGCCGCATAACGGCATCCGCTTCAGCCGCAGACGCGAGCGGCGAGCGCAGCGAGCCGCGAAGCGGCTGTCGGCTGGAAGCGGGGGTTAGGCGGTCAGTCTGGAAGCTGCGCCTTCCAATTGCGGATATCCTTGCAGGTCTGCATAGCAGCGAGCACCTACAAACCACTGGCTATCAATAGCCAACCAATTGTATCCCAACAACCGTGAGCGATAATAGATGCCCATAGGTTACGGCCCGACAAGAAGTACACCGCCCAAAACACAAGCGACGTAACGGCTGTCAGAATGATGCCTGTAATGCCTTGATATGCGTGCCCAAGCCCAAAGAACGCCACCAACAATAGCACTGCCACAAGGGTGCTCCAGGGGCGCTTTCCGAATAACGCCTCAATGCGTACAAACAAGAAGCCACGATTTAGAAGCTCTTCTCCAAAGCCACCGTGTATCCACCCTACACCAATCCAACCAAGAAGACTCAACGGAGTCCCAAGATCGAATGTAGCCAGGTTTGCTTCGGCACTCTCTCCGATAAGTTTCTGTGTCATCAGAAGCAATCCTTGTCCTGCGATGACTAATCCAACGCTCAACAATAAGAAACGTACCCAGTTGAGCGACGGCAACCGTAGACCCAGGTCCCTCATATTCTGGCGGTGGAGACGTTGTAGGCCATAAATTACCAACGTAAACAATATGACCTTGATGAAACTGGCAAGCAGGATAGGAACGCCATTCATTCCTTGCATTGTGTTGAACAGTCTGCCCAGGGGAATAAACTGTCCGAAAACCACCCCAACACCAATCACACCAGTCACCGAAAATGCTACGTATCCCAATATGATTTCCAACACAAGCAAGGTTTTGCGAAACACTTGATGAGCGACTTTGTTGAACGTGCCCTGTTTAGCTTCTTGTGTCATCTGTCTGCTCCTTTTCTCACCTGTCGGCGATTGACCGCCTAACTCTTGCTTACCAGGAACGGAGACCCTTCTCTTCGCTCAGGGCGACACAGGGATCCGCATCCCAAGAAGGGCGCAAAAGGCTGCAGCCGCTCCCCCCCAACCAGCCAGCCCAATGGATCAACAGACACACAGTCAGCAAGACGCGATACGCGATCAGCGATCAGCGAGACGCGATACGCGATCAGCGATACTCGCCCCGCAGAACGCTCATCAGCCACTGACCGTGGTACGCGCCCTCACGAAAGACCGCGTCGCGCAAGAGGCCCTCCTTCTGAAAGCCGCACTTTTCATAGCAGCGAATGCCGCGCAGGTTGTCCTCATCCACCCGCAGATAGACGCGATGGAGGTTCATCTCTCCAAAAGCCAGCCGCAGCAAGAGGCGGACGGCGTCCGTGCCGCATCCGCGGTCCCAATAATCCTTCTCCCCGATGACGATGCCCAGCTCGGCGCTGCGGTTCTTCCAGTCAATGGCGTGCAGGCCGCTGTTGCCAATGTGGACGCCGTCGAGGGTGTCGATCGCCAGCACCACCTCACGGCCACTCTCCAGCCGCTCCGTCAGCCTCTCGAACCACCGCTCCTCCTGGACCAGCGAGAGGGGCAGGTAGACCGACAGATGGCGTCGCACCTCGGCGTCGCCAAACCAGCGCACAAAACGCGGCAGGTCCTCCCGTTCGACAGGCCGCAGCCGAACCTTTTCTCCGATCATGAGACTCCCTCCAGGTGACAGCGCTCGTTGAGGCCCAACACGCGCGCGCCCCGCTCGTTGAACTCGACCACACTCAGCGAGCCGTTGCCGAAGGAAAAGGGCGCCCAGCGCCCCACCTCGACGCCCAGCAACTGCCCCATATAGATCGCCAGGACGCCGCCATGGGTCACCACGACAACGGGCTGACCGGCATGGCGCTCGACGATCTCACCCAGGACCGCCCGCACCCGCGCGCCGAACGACTCGACCGCCTCGCCGCCCGGCGGGACGACCATGCGGGTGCTGAGGCGCCACTCTGCAACCAATTCGGGGAAGCGGCTCTCGATCTCGTCGCCGCTCAGGCCGGCAATGTCACCCATCCCCCGCTCCATCAGCCGCTCGTCCGGCACCACGGCCAGCCCCAGCTCCGCGCCGATGATCTCGGCCGTCTCGCTGGCCCGCCGCAGCGTGCTGGTGTAGACGATGACAGGACTCTCCCGCACCAGACGGCGGGCCACCGCCAGCGACTGGGCGCGCCCCAATTCATCCAGCGGCGAGTCCAGCCAGCCCTGCACCCGCCCAACAGCGTTCAGCTCCGAACGCCCATGGCGCACCAACAACAGGCGGGTCACTCCCGCCCCTCCTGCAACAGCGCCTCCACCGCCGCATAGGGATCAGCCTGGCGGGCCGCGACGCGCTCCACCCAACCCTCCAGCGCCGCTTCCCCCACCCGTTCGATGAGCTGCGCCAGCAGCGCCTGCTCCAGCATGCGCAGCAGGTCGCTCTGCGCGCGCCTGCGCTCCCGCGCCGCCCACTGGCCGCTCTGCTGCAAATAGACGCGGTGCGCCGCCGCCATGTCGAGCAGCTCCTCCACCCCCGTCCCGTCCAGGGCGATGGTCTTGACCACCGGCGGCCGCCAGCCGTTCTCGTTGTGGCTGCGGCCCAGGTCCAGGCTCACCTCCAGCGCGCGAGCGGTGTTCTCGGCCCCCGGCCGGTCGGCCTTGTTGACCACCAACACGTCGGCGATCTCCATCAGCCCGGCCTTCATCGCCTGCACCTCGTCGCCCAGGCCAGGCGCCTCGATCACCAGCACCGTGTGCGCCGTGCGCGCCACGTCGACCTCGGCCTGGCCCACGCCGACGGTCTCGACCAGCACCACGTCAAAGCCAGCCGCGTCCAGCGCCTTGACCACGTCAGCGGTGGCCAGGGCCAGCCCGCCCAGGCTGCCCCGCGTGGCCATGCTGCGGATAAAGATGCCGGCGTCGCCGGCCAGATCGCGCATGCGCACGCGGTCGCCCAGCAGCGCGCCGCCGCTGAACGGGCTGCTGGGATCGACGGCCACGATGCCCACCGTCTGCCCGCGGCGGCGCAGCGCCTTGGCCATCTCGTTGACCAGCGTCGACTTGCCGGTGCCGGGGGCGCCGGTGATGCCAACGATGTGGGCGCGGCCGGTGTGCGGGTAGAGCGCCGCCAGCGCCTGCCGCGCCGTGGGACCATCGTTCTCGATCGACGAGATCAGACGGGCCAGCGCGCGGCGCTCGCCGGCCAGAACCTGCGTCACCAGCTCCACACTAGCCTCCACCCAACTCGCGGCGGACGGTCTCGACGATCTCGTCAGTCGAGGTCCCTGGACCAAAGATAGCCACGACGCCCAACGCCCGCAGGGCCGGCACGTCGTCGTCGGGGATGATGCCGCCCAAAAAGACCTTGACGTTGTCCAGGCCGGCCTGGCGCAGTCCCTCCATAATGCGCGGCACCAGCGTCATGTGGGCGCCGGAGAGGATGCTCAACCCCACCGCGTCCACATCTTCCTGCAGCGCCGCCTCGACCACCATCTCCGGCGTCTGCCGCAGGCCGGTATAGATCACCTCCATCCCGGCGTCGCGCAGGGCGCGGGCGACAACCTTGACGCCGCGGTCGTGGCCGTCCAGGCCGGGCTTGGCCATGAGGATTCGGTATCGCTTGCTCACTCTACTCGCTCCTTTGGGGGTGTCGATGGGAGGATTATACACCAAGGGCAAGAGGGGGACAAGGCCTCTCTAATGTGCTTCTAATCTCTTTCTAACGACATTCTCTTATTCCATGTGGTATCATCCAGTTGCGTTCGACAGCGCAAAGGATTTGCTTTGTCATTCTGAGGCGCGAAGCGCCGAAGAATCTCGTTGTTGGATGGGGCATTGTGCTCTGAAAACGAGATTCCCTTCGCCTTCGCTCGGGGCAGGCTTCGCGCCCTTCGGGCGCTCAGACTGACAGGCTGAGTAGTTACGAAAAAGAACTGATTTCAAAGGAGGTTTCGAATGGGAAAAATCGTTGGAATTGACTTGGGCACGACCAACTCGGTCGTCGCTGTCCTGGAGGGCGGCGAGCCGGTGGTGATCCCGACCGCCGAGGGCGGGCGACTGTGCCCCTCCGTCGTCGCCTTTACCAGGAACGACGAGCGGCTGGTGGGCCAGACCGCCCGGCGACAGGCCGTGGTCAATCCCGAAAACACCATCTTTTCGATCAAGCGGCTGATGGGCCGTCGCTACGATGACCCGATGGTGGTCAAGGCGCGCAAGATTCTGCCCTACAAGATCACCCAGGGTCCAACGGGCGAGGCGCGCGTCTCCATCCCCCAGACGGGCAAGGAGTACACGCCGCAGGAGATCTCGGCCATGATCCTGCGCAAGCTCAAGGAGGACGCCGAAGCCTACCTGGGCGAGCCGGTGACGCAGGCCGTCATCACCGTGCCGGCCTATTTCAACGACAGCCAGCGCCAGGCCACCAAGGACGCCGGCAAGATCGCCGGGCTGGAAGTGCTGCGCATCATCAACGAGCCGACCGCCGCCAGCCTGGCCTATGGGCTGGACAAGAAGGGCAGTGAGACGATCCTGGTCTTTGACCTGGGCGGCGGCACGTTTGACGTCTCGATCCTCGAAGTGGGCGACGGGGTGATCGAAGTCAAGGCCACCAACGGCGACACCTTCCTCGGCGGCGACGACTGGGATCAGCGCATCACCGACTATATCGCCGACGAGTTCAAGAAGGAGCAGGGCATCGACCTGCGCCAGGACCGCCAGGCGCTGCAGCGGCTCAAGGAAGCGGCAGAAAAGGCCAAGATCGAGCTCTCTTCGATGCTCGAAACCGAGATCAACCTGCCCTTCATCACCGCTGACGCCTCCGGGCCCAAGCACCTGCAGATGAAGCTGACCCGCGCCAAATTGGAGCAGCTCACCGAGGACCTGGTGCAACGCTGCCGTGGGCCCTTCGAGCGCGCGCTACAGGACGCTAAATTGACCGCCAGAGACCTGGACGAGGTCGTTCTGGTCGGCGGGGCGACGCGCATGCCCATGATCCAGAACCTGGTGCGCGAGTTGACCGGCGGCAAGGAGCCGCACAAGGGCGTCAACCCCGATGAGGTCGTTGCCGTCGGCGCGGCGATCCAGGCTGGCGTGCTCGGCGGCGAGGTGCGCGACGTGGTCCTGCTCGACGTGACGCCGCTGACCCTCGGTGTGGAGACGCTGGGCGGTGTGATGACCCCGCTCATCGAGCGCAACACGACCATCCCGGTGCGCAAGAGCGAGATCTTTACCACCGCCGACGACGGCCAGACCATCGTCACCATCCACGTCCTGCAGGGCGAACGACCGATGGCCGCAGACAACATCACCCTGGGCCGCTTCAACCTGGAGGGAATCCCGCCCGCGCCGCGCGGCATCCCCCAGATCGAGGTGACGTTCGACATCGACGCCAACGGCATCCTCAACGTCTCGGCCCGGGACAAGGCCACCGGCCGCGAGCAGAAAATCACCATCACCGCCACCACCAACCTGAGCAAGGACGAGGTCGAACGGCTGGTGCAGGAGGCCAAACGACACAGCGCCGAAGACCAGCGCCGCAAGGAGCTGATCGAGACCCGCAACCTGGCCGACAGCATGATCTACCAGACCGAAAAGTTCTTGCGGGAGCTGGGCGACAAGGTCTCGTCCGCCGACCGGTCGCGCATTGAGACGACCATCAGCGAACTCAAAGAGGCGATGAAGAGCGACGACGCGGCCCGCATCAAGCGGCTGACCGAAGAGCTGCGCCACGCCAGCATGGCGCTGGGCCAGCAGATGTACGCACAGCAACAGCAGGCGGCCGGCCCGGCAGGCAGCCCGCCGCCCTACAGCGGCCCCGCCGATGAAGGGGACGTCATCGAGGGCGAGTTCCAGGAATAGGCAAGCTGCCTCAGGTGCGACGCGCTGGAAACAGCGCGCCGCACCTGAACATGGGGGAAATATGAGCGTCTACCGTGGACGGGTCAGAGTGCCCATTCGGGTCATCCAGCAGGAAACAGCCAGGCCCCGGCCGGCAGTGGCGGTAGAGAACGCGCCGCCGCCTGTGGTCGAATATCCTCCCGCCGGGCCGCTTGCCCCAAACAACGCACCCCCGGCTGGCAAAGAGGGCGACGAGATGGCGATGTGGCGCGAGCGCGCGCTGCGCCTGGAGGCGGAGATGGACAATTTCCGCAAGCGCCAGCAGCACATGGCCCAGGTCACGATCATCGAGGAGAGGGAACGGCTCCTGCGCGGCCTGCTCCAGGTCGCCGACGATCTCGACCGCGCCCTCGCTGCCGGCGACACCACGCCGGCCAGGCTGATCGAGGGCCTCTCCCTCACCCGGCAGGCCATGGCCCGCCTGCTGGCCAGCGAAGGCGTCGAACCCGTCCCTGTGGATGGCACGCCTTTCGACCCCAACTGGCACGAGGCAGTGGGGACACAATCCTCACAGCAGACAGGCAAAGCGCCCGGCGAGATCGTCGAGGTCGTCGCGCCCGGCTACCGCCTCGGCGAGCGATTACTGCGCCCCGCCCGCGTCATCGTCGCTGTGTAGGAAGGGGAGAGGGGGAGAGGGGGAGACAAGGAGACAAGGAGAGGGGGAGACAAGGAGACAAGG
>DAOTYD010000030.1:0-4882 GCA_034435295.1 Anaerolineae bacterium
TCTATACCGAGTTCACCCGCCCCCAGCTTGCGCCGCGCCCGCCCTATACCCTGACCTACCTGGTCGATGTGAACGGCGGGAATGACCGCGCTCTGTTGAGCGATCGGGTCAACGACAGCTTTGCCGCCCTGCGCCAGCGGGTTGCCCTGGAGACCGGCTATGACTACCTGGCCATCCTGGGATCGGCCTGGCGGCCGATGGACCATGTGGCGCGCCCCGGTCAGTCTCAACGTAGCTGGCACGTCTGCGGCCGTGCCTTTGACGTCAACCAGGGCTTTTACGACCAGGATAACCAGCTCATCCAGTTGCTGCGGGAAGATGTGGGCAACGAGACCTACTGGCGGGTGATGATCAAGGCGGCCCGGCAGGATGGGAGCATGGGCGAGCCGCTGCGGGTGGCGCCGTGGAACCTCAAGGCGCGTGAGCAGGGCGGCGCGGCGGCCGTCCAGGGCGGGGAACTGATGGCCGAGGTCCCGCCCGGCTACTATGTCGATTTCACCACGCTGGCCGCTGACTATGGCTGGGAGCGCAGCGCCGCGCTCTACCGCTGGCGCTACTATTGGCCCGACATCGAGTGGTGGCACTTTCAAAAGACCGAGGGCATGAGCTGGTGGGATTGCATGCTCGAACTGTACGAGCCGGAAGAGATCGAAGCGGTGTTTGGCTCCCTGCCGTCCAGGACGCAGGGTGGGGGGGATTGACAGACAGGGGTTGAATGGAAGCTCATCCATCACAGCCAGGCCGCGCGCATACTTTTGCCCTCATCGCCATCCTGTTGCTGGCTTCCTTCCTGAACCTGTTCCGGCTGGGACAGGAGGGCTATGCCAACCTCTACTACGCCGCTGCGGTCAAGAGCATGCTCACGAGCTGGCACAATTTCTTCTTCGTCTCTTTCGACCCCGCCGGATTCGTTTCCGTTGACAAGCCGCCGCTAGGGCTGTGGGTGCAGGCTGCCAGCGCAATCTTCTGGGGTTTTGACGGCCTCAGCCTGCTCTTGCCGCAGGCGCTGGCGGGGGTTCTCTCGGTGTGGCTGGTCTATGGGCTGGTGCGGCGCTCCTTTGGGCCTGCGGCCGGCCTGCTGGCCGCGCTGGTGCTGACGCTCACTCCCATCAACGTCGCCGCCAACCGCAACAACACCATGGACAGCCTGCTGCTGTTGGCGCTTCTGCTGGCGGCGGGGGCGGCGCTGCGCGCCGCCGAGACGGGCCGCCTGCGCTGGCTGCTCCTCTGCGCCCTGCTGGCCGGCGTGGGGTTCAACATCAAGATGCTGCAGGCGTTCATGGTGCTCCCCGCTTTCTATCTGCTCTATCTGCTCGCCCCGCCGTTGCGCTGGTGGAAGCGGCTGCTGCACCTGACCCTGGCCACGCTGCTCTTGCTGGTGGTCTCGCTGGCCTGGGTCATTGCGGTCGATCTGACCCCGCCGGATCAACGCCCCTACGTCGGCAGCAGCCAGAACAACAGCGTGCTGGAGCTGATCATCGGCCACAACGGCATGGCGCGGCTGCTGCCGGGCGGACTGCGCGCCCTGACCCTGACCCGGCCGCCTGCTGTTCCGCCTCCTGTTGCCCCGCCGGGCAAAGTCCCCTTGCCGGGACCGCCGGGCGGTGGGCAGATGCCGCCGTTTCAGCCGCCGGGCGGCATGCCGGGGCAGCAGCCTCCTCCGCCTCAACCGCCGGACGGGGCCGCCGGCCGGCCGTTCCCACAGGAGACCGGCGAGCCGGGCCTGCTGCGCCTCTTCAATCCGCAGTTAGCCGGGCAGGCGAGCTGGCTGCTGCCGCTGGCCTGCCTGGGATTGCTGGCGGCAGCCTGGCAGGAGCGACTGCGTTTCCCGCCCGGCCGACGGCACGCTGCGCTGTGGATGTGGGCGGCCTGGCTGGCGCCGATGCTCGCCTTTTTCAGCGTGGCCAGCCTGTTCCACCGCTATTACCTGATGATGCTCTCCCCGGCCATCGCTGCCCTGGTCGGCGCGGGGGTGACGGCGATGGGGGCCGATGTCCGACGTCCCGGCTGGCGGGGCTGGCTGCTGCCGCTGGCGCTGGTGGGCACGGCGGCGGTCGAGGCGGCCATCCTGTCCGATTTCCCCGCCTGGAGCCGCTGGCTGACGCCGCCGGTGGTGGGATTGTGCCTGGTGGCCGCTGCCGTACTGGCCGTTGCCCGCCTGCTGCGCCGCGCCGACCGTCCCCTGTCAGCTCTGGCCGTGGCTGTTGGGGTAGCCGCTTTGCTCCTCGCCCCGGCAGCGTGGGCATGCACGCCCCTCTGTTACGGGGGAGACGCCGCGCTGCCCTATGCCGGGCCAGACCTGCAAACCCATCGTCGCAGCGGCGAGCTGCCCGCTGTTGAGCGGCTGGTCGCTTTTCTCCAAAGCCAGCGCCACGGCGAGACGTACCTGGCGGCGACGCTCAACGCCAACACCGCTGCGCCGCTGATCCTGGCCACGGGCGAGCCGGTGATGGCGATGGGTGGCTTTTCCGGCGGCGACCCCATCCTGACGACGGACGAGCTCAAAGAGATGGTCTCTGATGGGACGGTGCGCTTCTTCCTGGTGCCGCCAGCGGGCAACCGTCTGACGCGCTGGGTGATCGAGCGCTGTGTGGCGGTGCCGCCGCAGGCCTGGCAGCCGGCTCCGGCAGGGCGGGACGGGCCGCAATGGGGCCAGGATGTGCAGCTCTTTGACTGTGGGGGCAGACGGCGTTAGATGGGCCGTCGCGCCTTGCCGTTGTGTGCGGTGTGGAGACCGCGCACGAGCCGCGGGACGCGGGCGAGCGCGGAAAACGCGGCTCAGGCCGGATTCGCGGTTTCCTCCCTGGCAAGAAACTCTCGTATGGCTGCCCCCGTCTCCTGGGGGCGCTCCAGCGGCACCAGATGGGCGGCGTCCGCGATGACGGCAAAGCGTGCCTGCGGCACCAGGCGCGCCATGCGCCGCTGGCTGGCGGCGCGGAAGGTATCCGTCTCCGCCCCACGGATCACCAGCAGCGGCGGCCGCAGGCGGGGCACGTCGCGCCAGATGTCGAGGGGCGTGGTGGCAAAGATGTGCGCCTCCCAAACTGGGGGGTAGACCAGCGTCGCGCTGCCGTCGCTTTCCTCCCGCGTTCCCGCTTCCACATAAGCCCACAGGCTCTCGTCGCTCCAGCGGGCAAAGAATGGTTTGTTCCGGTAGTGCTCGAAACAGGCCTGGCGGCTGGGCCAGTTCTGGCGGCGGCGCAGCGCGCGCTGCACCAGCGGGTAGTGGCGGTTCAGGGAAAAGCGGCGCATCCAGCGCAGGATGAAGAGCAACGCGGGGGGCAGGATCACCGGGTCGATCAGCACCACGGCGCGGAAGAGGTCGGGGCGGCGGATGGAGGCCCACATCGTCAACACGCCGCCGATGGAGTGGCCGACGCCGACGATGCCGCGCAGGCCCAGCGCGTCCAGCCCGCCGATCAGGTCGTCGACCATGCAGCGCCAGTCGGGGGCGCTCTCCGGCCGGCTGCCCGGCCAGAGCGGGCGCGCCGGCAGAGCGATGATGTGGTACTGGTCGGCGAGGGCTGCTGCCAGCGGACGGTATGCCCCTGGCGGGAAGCCGTTGGCATGCGCCAGATGGATCACGGGGCCGCTGCCGCCCAGGTCGCACGGTTCGATCATCACAACACCACCGCCAGCAGCGCGGCAGCGGCGCTGGAAAGCAGCACCGCTGGCGTGATCCGCCGATAGAGCAACCCCCAGTCGGCCTCGAAATAGCTCCGCGTCAGCGCCAGGCAGAGATGCAACGGCGACATCATCACCCCCATAAAGCCTCCCGTCCATGCCCACGCTGCCCACCCCAGATCGAGCGGACTGTTGCCGATGAGCGGCAGGACGATGGGAAAGCCGATGGCAAAGGCGGCTGTCCCCAGGCCGCTCAAGAGCCCGGCGAAAAAGGGCACGGCAAAGACCGCCACGGCGATCGGCACGTGGGCATCGAGCAGCGCCTGCGAGGCCAGCGCGATGGAGCCGGTCGTTTCCAGCACCTGCCGAAAGACCATCGCCCCGGCGATGACGATGACCGTCTCCCAGCGGATATGGTGGCGGGCAATGTCCCCGAACTGGCGTGGGCCGATGCGGTGGAGCAGCGCCAGGATGAGGATGGTCGCCAGCAGGCTGATGATCAGGTCGATGCCGATGACGACCGACAGCAGCAGCACCAGGGCGATGGGCCAGATGCTCAGCGCCAGTTCGCGCAGATTGGCCTGCGTCTGGGCAGGTTCGCTGTTCCCCTTGCGGCGAAGGCCAGCCAGGCCAAAGAGCACCCCGCCGAGCAGGCTGGCTATCGCCAGCGGCCAGAGGATGGCGCTGGCCTGCCGCACCGAAAGGCCCAACAGCGCCGCGCCCAGCAGAAAAGAGGGGTAGAGCGGGAAGACATATTCCCAGATGTGGCGAAACCAGTAGTTGACAAACGTCCGCCGTTCGGCGTCGGCGCCCAGCTCTCTGCCGATGCGGTCGACCATCGGCGCCGAGAACATAGCCCCGCCGATCATCGGCAGGAGGCCGATCAGGGCGGGGATGAGGGCAAAGACAATGCGCGTGTCGGGCAGAAGGTGCTCCAGCGAATGGATCATGCCGTCGAGGCGGGCCGTTCGCCGCAGGATCTCGCCCAGCGCCAGGATGAGCACGACGATGCCGGCCAGGCGCAGCGTCAGCGGGTCGCTGAGGGCGATGAGCGCATCTCTGCCCAGGTCGATGAGCGAGCGGCGGAAGAGCAGCGTCAGCGCCAGCGAGGCCAGCGCCAGCACGACGCCCAGGCTCCAGCGCCGGGCAATGAGGATCAGGATCAGGGTCAGGACGATGCCGAGTTTGAGCAGATCGACCATAGATTATCTCCAGGCGGCTGCCGGGCGGCCGGCCAGGGCATCGCAGAGCATCAGGC
>DAOTYD010000031.1:0-3762 GCA_034435295.1 Anaerolineae bacterium
TCGGGATGGGAATGCCCAGGTCGATCAGCGTTTGCCAGAACGACTGGGGCGCGAACCACAGCGCCAGCAACACGATGACGCAGCACACCACCAGCAGCCCCAGGCAGGCCAGGACGATCCACAGCCCCTTGCGCGATTTTTTGGCGGGCGCCTGGGGCGGGGGAGCGGCATAGACAGGCTCCGCAGGCGCCCGCCAAAAAATCGCGCAAGGGGCTGTGGATCGTCCTGGCCTGCCTGGGGCTGCTGGTGGTGTGTTGCGTCATCGTGTTGCTGGCGCTGTGGTTCGCGCCCCAGTCGTTCTGGCAAACGCTGATCGACCTGGGCATTCCCATCCCGAGGTGGCCTTTCTGAGCGCATCGCGTATCGCGTATCGCTTATCGCTGATCGCGTATCGCGTATCGCTTATCGCGTTGTAGGGTCTTGCTTATCGGGAACGGGGCTTGCCCTTCACGCTGTTCAGGGTCAGGGTGACACAAGAATCTGCGTTGCAACGAGACCCTGACCCTTCTCCTTTCCCTTCCCCTTCTCCTTCCTCTTCCCTTCCTCTTCTCTTCCCATTCCCCTTCCTCTTCCCTTCCTCTTCTCTTCCCATTCCCCTTCCTCTTCCCTTCCCATTCCTCTTCCTCTTCCTCTTCCTCTTCCCTTCCCATTCCTCTTCCTCTTCCCTTCCCATTCCTCTTCCTCTTCCCTTCCCATTCCCTTCCCCTTCCCCTTCCCCTTCCCCTTCACTTCGTTCAGGGTCAGGGTCAGGGTCAGGGTCAGGGCCAGGGCCAGCGTCAGCGTCAGGGTCAGGGTCAGGGTGACAAAGAAATCCGTGTCCCATCCATACCCTTTCCGTGTCCCATTCGTGTACCATCCGTGCCCTACCCGTACCCTTTGCGTCATTGACCACCGCTCTGAACCGTGGTAGAATGCCCCCAACTGACAGGGTAGAGAGAACGATGCGTACCGCGAATGGGTTCATCCGCCTGTGTTTCTTGCTGGTCGCTGCGCTGTGGCTGACGGGCTTTTGTGTCCAGCCAGCGCAGGCGGCGCCGCCCGGCTTCGAGCCAGAGCGCCCCTGCGCAACGAGCGGGGTCTGGCGCGACCCGCGCTGCGCCCGCCTCGTCGAGGGAGTCGAAGCCCCCACCGCCAGCCCGCCAGCCTCTCCGCCCGCTCCCATCGTCCCGACCAACCAGAGCATTGTCTGCACGCCTGGCCGGGTCTGGCGCCAGCGCGAGAGCTGCCCGGCGCAGGGACCGGCAACCACCGCCTACCGCATCGCCCACATCCGCCTGCCCGACCCCCTGCCGGAACTGCCGCTGGTCGAACTGACACCCCCGCCCGACGAAGAAGTCGTGCCTTTCACCTTCGGCTACGTCCGCTCGCTGCCGTTGGAGATCTACCGCCATCCGCTGGAGGCCAGCATGGGGCTGCCACCCGTGCGCATCCTCTACTCCGGCGATCAGTGGGTCAGCATCGACGGCGAGGTAGAGTACGAGGGCACACGCTGGTATCAGATCAACGAGGGCGAGTTCGCCCGCGCCGACGCCATCATCCTCGCCCGGCCATCGCGCTTTCAGGGGGTCTATCTCAACGAGCAGCCCGCCTACCCCTTCGCCTGGATCAACCGGCCGACGCGCCCCTCCCTGACGCCACAGGGCGCAGAGAATCCCAACGCTCCCACCTATCGGCGCTATGAGATCGTCACCATCTTTGCTCAGGAGTACCTGGGAGGAGAGGAGATGTGGTACCTGATCGGCCCCGACCAGTGGGTGCCGCAGAGCAACGTCTCCAAAGTCACCGTCGACCCGCCTCCTGCCGGCGTCGGAGCGGGCGAACGCTGGATCGAGGTCGACCTCTTCGAGCAGACGCTGGCCGCCTACGAGGGCGAGCGCATGGTCTATGCCACGCTCATCTCCAGCGGACGGCCCGGTTCGACCTGGACCGATTCGGGCCTCTTCCGCATCTGGTACAAGCTGCGCGCCGGCAAGATGAGCAACCCCGATGCCCAGGACGGCAGCCCGGCCTGGTACTATCTGGAAGACGTGCCATGGACAATGTATTTCAACGGCGCCACCGCCCTCCACTCCGCCTACTGGCACGATTCCTTCGGCTTTACCCGCAGCCACGGCTGCGTCAACCTGGCCCCGCGAGACGCCGAGTGGCTGTTCAACTGGACCAGCCCCTACCTCCCCGAAGGGGTCAAGGCCATGGCCGCCAACGGGAACGGTACCTGGGTCTGGGTACACAACACACCGCCCTGGTGAGCTTATGCCCATCCCTCATCGCCGCGCTCTCTGGCTGCTGGGCGTAACCTGCGCTGCCCTGGCAATGGCCGCGCTGGTCGCCTGCGCCAGCCCCTATTACACGGACGCCACCCCCACGCCGACGCGCACGCCGCGCCCCACGGCCACGCCTACGATCACGCCCAGCCCCACCCCCAGCCCCACGCCGACACCGGCCTGGCCGCTCACGGTCGGCTGCGAAGCGTCGGCGCCGACCGGCGCCTGCGCCCGCCTGCGCGCCAGCGTCGAAGCGGACGCGGAGCATTTCCGTTGGAGCGATGACCCGACCACCGCAAACGTGCGCCTGACAGCCGGCGCGAGCGCTATGGGCGGACAGCCGGTCGGCCTGGAGGTCTATGCCGTCGCTGTGCCCTTTTTCACCCTGCAAGACGACGTTGCTGCCGCCGACGTCCAGGCAACCTGGCTGGGCCAGTCGACGGGCGCTTTGGCGGGACGACCGCTCCTGGTCAGCGAGGCGACCCGCCGCGCCCTGGCCTCAGTCTGGGGCGAGCCATCGGCCCAGACGGTGAACGTGGTGGCCGCTGAGCTGCTACTGGGTGAGACGGAACGCCTGGGCGGCTGGACGATCATGCCTTTTGACGAGCTGACGCCGCGCTGGAAGGTGCTCTGGGTCGACGGCGTTACCCTGCTGGACAAGTCGTTCGACCCGGCACGCTACCCGCTGACCGTGCCGCTCTACCTGTCGACCGGGCGGAGCGAGGCGCTCTCCTACCTGCCCGCCGACCTCTCCAACTGGAGCGCGGAACGGATGACCGTTGTGGCCATGACCGGCGTGACGGCAATGACCCGTAACTTTGGCTGCTGGATGGACGCGCGCGGCAACACCTACGCCGCGCAGGACATCGGCGAGCTGCTGGCCGGCGCCGATTTCACCCACATCAGCAACGAGGTCTCATTCCAGCCCGACTGCGCCAATCAGTGCAGCGGAATTATGTCGTTCTGTTCCAGCGACAGCTACATCGAGCTGCTGGAATATGTCGGCACCGACATCGTCGAACTGACCGGCAACCACCTGGTTGACCGGGGCATCGAGCCGCTGCGCCACACCCTGGACCTCTACCGCGAGCGCGGCTGGCAGTGGTACGGCGGCGGCGAGAATCTGCTCGACGCCAGCCGACCAGTGACTGTCACCCAGGGGCCGAACCGCATCGCCTTCTTTGGCTGCAACACGGTCGACAACCCCTACGACTGGGCCACCGACACCCTGCCCGGCGTCTATACCTGCCGCAGCGCCGACTCGCGCTACCTGGATCCCGAAAAGCTGGCCCAGATGGAAGCGCAGATCCGCCCCTTGCGCGAGCAGGGGTATGCCATCATCATCACCTTGCAGTATTACGAGACCGAGGAGTATGCCCCCTTCCCCCAGCAGGTGCAGGACTTTCGCACCTTTGCCGCGCTGGGCGCCGATGTGGTGCAGGGCAGCCAGGCCCACCAGCCGCAGACGCTCGAGTTCTACGGCGACACGTTCATCCAC
>DAOTYD010000032.1:0-1902 GCA_034435295.1 Anaerolineae bacterium
GAAGAGGGAGTTGACGGCGAGGAAAAAGGCGAGGGCCGGGCGCGCCGGGGTGGGGTTGTGGGCAGCGACGCGGCGGAGGGCCAGCGTGATGGCGCCCAGCAGGGCCCAGAGCAGCAGCAGGCGCACCAAGAGGCTGGCCATGAGGGGGAGGCGGATGTCGGGGGAGAAGGAGAGGCGCAGGGCGGGCAATGCGGCCAGCAGCACCCAGTCGGCCAGGGCAAAAAGGGCGAAGGAGAGCAGCAGGGCGGCGCCTGTGCGGAGCAGGCGGCGCGCTGCCCGGGTCTGTTTTTCCAACGCCAACAGTCCGCCTGCCGCACCGGCGCCAAAGCCGGCGGCCAGAAAGGACAGGAGCACGACCAATGGTGGCTGGGAGAGGATCGACAAAAGGAGCAGCATATCGCCGCGCATGATTTACGTCTCGGTCTGCGCAGGGGCGGGCAGTTACCATCGTCGGCGGCTGTAGAGCATGCGCACAATCGCGCCGACGACCAGCCCCAGCGCAAAGCCGCCGATGTGGGCAAACCAGGCCACGCCGCTGCCGGCTGCGCTCATGGCCCCCAGGCTGAGGACGCCGTTGAAGAGCTGGATGACGAACCAGAAGCCCAGCACGAGCAGCGCCGGCAGGCGGGCCATGCGCATCATAAAAAAGCCCGGCACCAGCACGCGCACGGGCGCGTTGGGGAAAAGCACCAGATAGACGGCCAGCACGCCAGCGATTGCCCCGCTGGCGCCGACGCCGGGGATCCACAACGAGTTCGGATCGCCCATCCAGCAGGCAAAGAGCTGAGCGACCACCTGGGTCAGTCCGGCGGCTGCGCCGGCGGCCAGGTAGAAGAGGAGGAAGCCGACGCGCCCCAGCAGGTCCTCGACGTTGTCGCCAAAGATCCACAGGTAGAGCATATTGCCCAGCAGGTGGGACCAGCCGCCGTGGATGAAGGTGGCGGTGAAGAGGGTGACAAAGGCCAGCGGGTAGTGGAGCGGGTCGCTGATATAGCCGGGCACGGCGCCCCAGTTCATGTAGAACTGTTCGACCTGCGGGCCGAGGAGCAACTGGTAGATAAAGACCAGCACATTGGCGGCGATCAACCCCCAGGTGACCAGGGGAGGCCGGCGCACGGGAAGTTCATCGGCTAAAGGGAGCATGGGATTTTCCTCCTATCGCCGTCGGTCGGGCTTCCAGTAACCGCGCTGGACGGTGCGCGCCTCGGAGACGGTGACGATCGCTTTTTCGTCGGCCTTTTCGACCAGGTCGATCACTTCCTGGACGTTCTTGCGCGGCACGATGGCGTCGACGATGCCGACGCTGCTGCTCTGGCCGTGGCCGTACATCTCGGTAGCGCCAAAGCCGGCCTGGCGCAGCGCGGCGGCTACCTTGTCAGCGTTACCGGTTGAGATGACGCGCACCTCGGCGTAGCCCAGGGCGATGCGCTCTTCCAGGATCATGCCCACCCATGTCCCCACGCCAAAGCCGATGACATAGGCGCTGACGTTCCAGACATTGCTCATGTTGGTCACGACCTGGGCGATGGCGACGATATAGATGAGCGCGCTGAGGCTGCCGGCGAGGATCGCCGGCAGCTTGCGTCCCTGGACGGTGAGGATCGTGCCGAGGGTGCTGATCGAGATGCCTACTACCCGCAGGGTGAAGATGAACAGAGCTTGCAGGAAAATGATCATGGTTGCCTCCACCAGGAAGGCATTATACTGGTCTGGTGGAGAAAGGCAAGCCTTCTTTGATGAACTATCCCCTGGCGATAGTCTCCTCGTTAAGTGTTGACAGGGAGCACAACAGTCCAAATATGGTCTGTGAGTCCAGCCACCATAGCCGGTGAGCGTGGTAGCCAACGGTGACCAGCGTTGCTGTCCTCCAGACGCAGCGTCTTGAGCGGTCGGGCCGGGTTG
>DAOTYD010000033.1:0-2027 GCA_034435295.1 Anaerolineae bacterium
CTCTGACGCGGCGGGCGCCACGCCCGGCAGCGCTGGGCCTGAGCGCGCTGCTGACCGTCGAACTGATCCTTTCTGCCCGCGTGCTGCCGCATGCCCGCGCCACCGCGCCGCAGGCCTACACCTCCCTGCGTCCGGCGGCGGCGCACCTGCTGGCCGCCGGCGAGGGCGAAACGCCGCCGCCGCGCTTTCTCAGCCTCTCGGCGCGCCTCTTCGACCCGGGCGACCTGGCCGAGATGCGGCTCATCTATGGCCCGCAGCTCTCGCCAGAGGCGCTGTACGACCTGATTGTCGCGGCCAAATACCGCGAGGTGCTGGCGCTCGATCTGCCGCTCGTCTGGCGCATCCCCGCCGTCGACGGCTACGACGGTGGGCTGCTGCCCCTCGCCCGCTACCTGCTGCTCCAGCGGGTGCTGCTGCCCGAAGAAGAGATTGCCCTGGACGGACGGCTGCGCGAGAACCTGCCCGCCGTGCCCGATGGCCGCTGGTTGGGCCTCTTCAACGTCCGCTATGTCATCACCGACAAGGTCTTTGACGCCTGGCTCGACGACATCTTTTACGATCTCCAGTTCGGGGCGATGCTGGCGGCGGGCGAAGAAGCAGAGGTGGCCTATCTGCCGCCTTTCGAGGCGACGGCGCTGGGGCTGGTCTCTTACCTGGACGGCGCGGCTGCGTTGGGCGATGGGACGGTGGTGGGCCAGGTCGTGGTGGGCTTTGCCGACGGCGTCACGCGGACGTTCACGCTGCGCGCCGGGGTGGAGACGGCGGAGGGTCTTTATGGCGAGGGCGTCGCCCATGGGCAGGCGGAGGTGGGCGGCCATTTCTGGCCGGGCCAGCCTGCCGGCAACGACTATGTCGCCCGCCTGCGCTGGGAGCCGGCGGCAAGGCCGCAGTCGGTGCGGTTGCGGGCGACGTTGCCGACAGGGCAGTTGGTCGTGCGCGGGCTGAGCCTGGTCGACGAGCGCAGCGGCGCCTTCCAGTCGCTCGTCCTCTCCGACCGCGGGCGCTTCCGCCTGGTTCACTCTGGCGATGTCAAGGTCTACGAGTACCTGGATGTCCTGCCTCGCGCCTTTGTCGTTCACCGCGTCTGGGCTGCGCCAGGCGCGGCGGCGGCGCTGGCGCGCATGCAGGCGGCGGATTTCGACCCGGCAACGGAAGCTGTGGTCGAGGGGGAGGCAGGCAGGGTAGAGTTGCCCACGCGGGAAGAGACTGTGCGGATCGCGTCCTATGCAGCGGAACGGGTGGAGGTCGAGGTCGACCTCGACGCAGCGGGCTATCTGGTGCTGAGCGACGCCTTCTATCCTGGCTGGCAGGCCTGGGTCGATGGCGAAGCGGCGGAGATCGAGCCGGCCGACCTGCTCTTTCGCGCGGTCCATCTGGAAGCGGGCGCGCATCGGGTTGTTTTCACCTTTGTCTCTCCGCTGTTCCGCCTGGGCGGATGGGTCAGCCTGGCGGCAGGGATTTTCCTGCTCATTGTTGAATCGACGTATCCCCCTACCCTCCCGCAGGTTAGAAAGTGGCTGGCAAGAGAGTAAGCAGCTCATTGCGGCGCACTCCAATGCAGAGATTGCGCCCAAACCTGCGGGAGGGTGAGCGGTCGTGTCTGAAAGTCACGCAGTCCGCACGTGTCAAGTCAAATGATAAAGTCACCGAAGGGTGGTCGCATTGACAACGCGCCTGGCGCATGATATAGTCCGCGCGCCTGGGTATGGTTTATAGAGGTTGGAGGTCCGATAGATGGGAGGTAGGGGAAAGTTTTTGATCGCCGGGCTGCTGATCGTGGCGGCGGTGATCTATTTGATCGTCAGCAATACCGGCAGCACCGCCAGCTATTTTCTGACGGTGGAGGAGGTTCTGGCGAGGGGGGATGATGCGGTCGGGCGCAATGTCACGGTCTCTGGCGCGGTGCTGGGCGAGACGATCGAATACGACCCTTCGCTCCCCCGCGTCACCTTTACCATCGTCCAGGTTCCGGGCGACCCGCGGGAAGTCGAGCGCGCCGGCGGGCTGGCCGCCGTGCTGCACGCCGC
>DAOTYD010000034.1:0-12225 GCA_034435295.1 Anaerolineae bacterium
GTATGAAGGTGGTGGATTCGAGCGGATGGCTGGAGTACTTTGGGGAGGGACCGAACGCCGATTTTTTTGCGCCGGCGATGGAGGATGTGAAAGAGTTGGTGGTGCCGACGCTGAGCCTGTACGAAGTGTTTAAGCGAATATTGCAGCAGCGAGGGGAAGGGGAAGCATTGCAGGCGGTAGCGGTGATGATGGAGGGGCGAGTGGTAGAACTGACGGCGGAGATCGCGTTGGCTGCGGCACGGTTGTCGGTGGAAATGGGGTTGCCGATAGCAGACAGCGTGATGTTGGCGACGGCGCGGGCATATCAGGCAGAGTTATGGACACAGGATACGGACTTTGAGGGGAAAGAAGGGGTGCGCTACATAGCGAAGCGAGGGAAAGCCGCTGCGTGAGAAAACAGCCCGTGGATATGAAGCACAACTACCTGTGGATAGGCCGGCAGTGAATGCAGGCACAGCTAACGGCGCACCGACGGGAAACCTGCAGAACCGCCCCTGCGACGCCCGGCCCGACATCGGCGCGTACGAGTCTTGATCAGCAGCAGCCTGGCTCTATCTGCCGCTGAATGAACAAAATCGCGTTCCAGGAGTAGTTGACACCTCCCTCCGTCTATGGTATCCTACCTTCCAGGCATGGGCAGCGATGGAAGCTTTCCCTCTGGACCAGTACGCAGAGGCGTTGGAGCGCTACTTCGCCTCCCTGGACGGGGTGGTGCTGGCCTACCTCTTTGGCTCTCACGCCCGGGGACGGGCCTGGGCCCACAGCGACGTGGATGTGGCGGTCCTCCTGGAAGGTCGCCCCGATGACGACCATTGCCTGGACATGCGCCTGGAGCTCATCGTCGGGCTGATGGGCATCCTGCACACCAACGACGTGGACGTGCTGATCCTCAACCAGGCCCCACCGGCCCTCCGCTACGCCGTGCTGCGCGATGGCATCCTCCTCTTCTGCCGCGACCGCCAGGCAATGATCGAGTTCCGCGTGCGCGCCTTGAACGAGTACCTGGATTTCAAGCCGATCCTGAAACGGCACGGAGATGCCATTTTGGAAAAGGCGCGGAAAGGAAAGTTGCTCAGTGGATACGACCCCTATCAGGACACGCTTGAACGTTATCGCCGACTGCGTGAACGCCTTGCGGAAACTACGCCCACTGACGTATGACGAGTTTGCCCGCGAGCACATCCTCATCGCTTCAGCAGAGCGAGACTTTCAGGTCGCCATCCAGGCCACCCTGGACATTGCCAGTATCATCCTGGCCGACCAGGCAGTCAAGATGCCCAGGGACTACAAAGACCTCTTCCCCACCCTGGCTGAGATCGGCGTCCTGCCGGCCGATCTGGCCCGAAAACTGATCGGTATGGCCGGGTTCCGCAACGTGCTGGTGCACCTGTACCTGGAGGTGGACTTGCAGCGGGTCTATCGCTATTTGCAAGGAGAACCTGGACGATTTTGAGACCTTTGCCCGCTACGTGAGCGAGTGGTTGCCAACCCACACGGCAGAGGAGTGAAAATCAAGCGGTCACAACATGAATGCTGACCCACTCTTTGAGGATGCCGACGGCGCAGACAACACCCCCGGCACCGCCGACGACAACCTGCGCCTGCAACTCACCCCCCCCGGCCATTGACGCCGGGAACAACGCCGCCGTCCCTTCAGCGGTCACGACCGACCTGGACGGCAATCCACGCTTCGTGGACATCCCCTCCGTCCCCGACACCGGCAACGGCACGCCGCCCATCGTGGATATGGGAGCGTACGAGGCCAGGCTGAAGGTCTTTATGCCGCCTGGTACGGGTTTTCACGGATTTCATCCGTGCCCATCCGTGAAATCCGTGTGTATCCGTGTCCTCATTTCAAACTGTCGGGTAGCCAGCCGAGTTTTTATGATTCCTCTGCGTTCTCTGCGCCTCTGCGGTGGGAGGGAACACTTTTTTAACCCTCCTGTGCGGGAGAGACGAGGGAACAAGCCGCAGCCTTTTTCGCAGGGGGCTGCCGGTCTAAAGGGTTTAGGGGGTACTTTTTTCTTGCCTCACTCGGGAGATTTTTCCCTTGCGCTGCGGATGCGGTTTGTGGAATACTGGAACCGACAAGATGTGGCATCTTGTTCGCCGGAGGCCGGGGTGGACAACCCGGTCAGAGTAGCCATTGTGGAGGAAGAGGAGGATTCGGATGAAAAACAGATGGATTCTCACAAGTCTGTTCTTGCTGCTGCTGCTGCTGACAGCCTGTGGGCCGCAAGCGCCGCTCGAGGTCGGCGCGGCATCCCACGCCTGGATAGACACCCCACTGAACGGGACGCGCGTCCAGCCGGGGACAGCCGTTCCAATCCTGGCCCACGCTTCGATGCCCGGCGTCGTGGCACAGGTGGAACTGTTGGTGAACGGCGCGACGGCCGGCCCCATGGCGCTGGTGACGCTGGCAGATGGGCTGGTCGAGGGCAGTCTGTCCTGGATGCCTCCCGTGGAAGGGGCGTATGCTCTGACCGTTCGCGCCACCGCTGCCGACGGCGCCCAGGCAGACTCGGCTGTGGTCTGGATCGTTGTCTCTGGCGACGTCACGCCGCTGCCTACACCCGTGGAGGGGGCGGCCGTGACCCCAACGTATCCCACAGACACACCCACGCCCCTCCCGACAAGTCCGGCAGTCAGCACGCCTATCCCGACGGCCCGGCCTCCCGACACACCCACGCCTACCCTTCTGCCGCAGGCCGTGATCAGTTTCTGGGCTGACACGACCACTGTCGCCGCTGGCACCTGCACCACCATCCACTGGGAGACGGCCAACGTCCAGGCGGTCTTTTTCGACAGCCAGGGGGTTGTCGGGGTGGGAAGCCACCAGACCTGCCCCTGCACTTCGGAGACGCACACCCTGGACGTCCTGCTGCCGGACGGTTCCCACGACGTCCGCACGTTGACCATCAACGTCACCGGTTCCTGCGTCACGCCGACAACGCCGCGCGACACGACCCCGCCGCCCGTCCCCACCCCGATCGAGCCGGGCAGCAGCGACCCCAACCATCCCCAGGAACTGTGCGGCGACGTGATCCTGCGCTGGAACGCGGTCTCCGATCCCAGCGGCATCCAGGGCTACCGGGTCAACTTGCAGTGGTACGATGGCAGCCAGTGGCAGAGCAGCGAGCCGTACTTTATCGTCTATGGCACCTCGCTGGATGTCACCCAATGGCGCGACCAACACCTCTATTTCCCCTTCCGTTGGGCGGTATGGGCCATCGACAACGCCGGCAATCACGGCTCGCAGTCGCCGTGGCTCTACTTTGAGTGCATTATCGGATGAGAGGTCAACATGAAGGGGAGAACGATTTTCATTGCCGGGATCGCGATCGTGTTGCTTCTGGCCTGCCTGCTGTTGCTGGTCCTTTGGGTGACGCGGCCCTATGTCAGGGAGTTGCAGGCCATTCGACAGGCCACCTCTGCCCGCCCCCTTGTGCACATCCTCAGCCCGCAGCAGGGCGAGCAGGTCGCTGTGGGCGGCGCCCTGGCCGTGCAGGTCAACGCCACCGCCAGAGGTGACCGCCTGGCGCGGCTGGAACTGTGGGCCGACGGCCAACTGGTCGGCACGCAAGAGGGCGGCGAGTTCGAGACGCTGGCCGCCGCCTTCGGCTGGCAGCCGACGGCTGCCGGGGCGCATACGCTGGTGGCGCGGGCCTACAACTCGCGGGGCAACAGCGGACAGGCGGCAGTCAGCCTGGAGGCCGTGGCCGAGAGCGACGCCGACCGCGACGGCGTGGCCGACAGCGGCGACTCGTGCGCGGAGCAGTACGGCCCGCTCGACAACGGCGGCTGTCCGATCGGCGCGGCGCCTGGCGGCGCGGCCGGCGACCTGCCGGCGCCGTCGCCGCTGGAGCAGGCGCTGCAGGAGGCCGAGTCGCCGCCCGTGCCGCAGGACTCGCTGGGCGGGGTTCAGGCCGGCGGACAGGCCGGCGGTGGACAGGCCGGCGGTGGACAGGAAGAGCAAGGCGGTGGGGTCGACAATATCCCCGACCCCCAATCCTCCGGCCTGCTGGATGTGCCGTACCCCGTCGCCCGACGGTGGGGAGCCATAGGCCGGATTTTCGGCCTGGGCGACGAACAGCCCCAGCCCGAACCCGCTATCCCCCTCGAGGTCGAGTTCCTCGATCTGCGCGCTTCGCCGGGCCTGTCCCGTCTCTACTGCTTCCTCAGCCTGACCGACGACGACGTGCGCGAACGGGTGCCGCAGGCGGACGGGGCGAGCCTCACCTTCTCCGGCGAGGGCTGGAACATCGCCGACTATCTCGGCGGAGAGCATGGCCCCAGGGTAGAGATCCCAGAAGATGGCCTGCTGCCCCTCCGTCTCTACTGCCTGGGGGACGACCAGAGCCTGGGCGAGGTGGTCCGCGAGCACTCCTCTGCCGACTGGAACCGGCAGCCGATCACCGCGGCGGCAGGCGGCGGGCCGGGTGGCTCCTTCGAGGTGACGTACCGCATCTGTCCGCTCGACTGTGAGCTGATGCTCCTCGATGACCTGCCAGAGTTCATCCCGCCGCCGGTCAACACCCACTTTGGCTCGCCAGCCTTTGGCGAACCCTACTTTCCCGACCACCTGACCCTGATGTGGAACATGCCCTGGGACGAGCCGAGGTGGGGTTGGGAGGACCAGGCGGTGACCATAGACGGCTTTCGCTTCTACCTGAACGGCAACCTGATCGACGAGGAGGCTGACCCGAATCGGCGCGATCACTTTTTGCCCAACAACCTGCTCACCCCGCCCTGCGGTCAGGAATCGTTGCTGACCATCACTGCCTACCGCGGCCCTTTGGGCGAGGAGGGGAGCGCCGAGTCTGCCCCTGCCTCCTATGGATGGCTCATCGGGCCCGGCTGCCAGGGAGAGGACTGGATCCAGATCTGGTCCGGGCCAGCAGGGGGCACGTTGCCGGAGGCCAGCGCCACCTTTGGCCTGAACTACCACTACGCTTCCGACCACGGCGATGATGTGCGCCTGACCATCTATCCGCTTTACCAGGGCCAACCAGTGCCCGGTTTTCAGGCGTCCAGCGTCGAGGTGGAACACGGCGACGGCGCGGCCTTCATCCGCCTCTACTCGACCAGCACCCAGGCCAGGGAGACCAATCAGCTCATGCTGGCGTTCCTGTCGCCGCGGTATGGCCGGCAGGGCGGCATCTTTTACTCGCGGATCGTCGATCTGCCGTTGACCTGGCCCGGCTCGGCCCCCGATCTGGTCATCCAGAACGTCGAGTTCTTCTGGTTTTCGGAGGATGGCTACGACGTTTACTTCAGTCCACCTGCGGCGGGTCAGCCGCTGATGCCCACAGGGCAGATCCGCTTCGACATCGCCAACCGGGGCTGGCGACCGGCCGAAGGTTTTCACGTCCGGCTGACGGACGCTGGCGGGACGGTGGTGACGGAGACGCTCATCGAAGGCCCTGTGCAGCCCGGCGTGCCCGGGGGATGGCTGTGGGAACTGCCCAACGATGAGCTGATCCGCCTCTACTCGCTGGGATGCACCTTGCAGGTTGACTCGCAGAATCAAGTGGCGGAGGCGGACGAAGGGAACAACCTCTATCCGTTTTCCGTCCGCTACCTGCGCCTGACCTTCCAGACCCTGCACACGGGCGACTGGCCGGGGGAGGGTGGTGATGAATTTACGAGTGCTCCCTCCATCTACCTGTGGGCGGCGACGAGTCCATGGACATCGTTCCGCTGGTGGGAATGGCCCCACCTGTGGATAGATGGGGGGTATGTGGACAACTGGGTAGAGGGATTCTTTCATCCGCACGCTGCTGGCATTGTCCTCCGGCCCAACACTGAATATTCGATCGCCGACATCCTCTCCTGGTTCACCGTGGATGTGAGCGAATGCCCGCCGCCGGGGCAGCCATGTCATTACTACGAGGATGGCCTTTGCAATAGCTGGGAGTCGCACAATCCCTGCCGCGCGGCCCAGGACAACACCTCTGCCCCGACAAGCAACGTCGTCTACATCCAGGCCCCTACCGACGGGCCGCTGAGCCTTTTCGCGCGGGTGGAGGAAATGGATTGCGACTGGGGAAACTCGTATGCCGAGAGATTCGACCGTCTCTGCTACGCGAGCCGGGACGTCTACCCCTTCGAGCTGGAGGCGCTGCCGGCGACGTTCACGGTCGGCTCACTGGCGGAGAATGGCTGCCAGGTGGAGGTGGTGATCGAGGAGGTCAGGTGACAGTCAGGGGGCTGTCACGAGTTTGACAAATTCTCCCCATGCATGCACAATGACGCGCAGGATGTACTGCGCCAAGTCGCCGTCGGACTGCTCTCGTTGTGCCAGCCGGGTCGCCGGCCGCCAGTACCTGACGCTGCTGTTGGAGGCGGCCGGCGTCCCGGCCGCCGACGCAGCCATACGCCAGGGGCGCGTGCGCGTCAACGGCCGCCTGGTCACAAACGTCCACCAACGGGCCGACCCGCAGCAAGACCTCATCACCCTCGATAACCGTCCGTTGGCCCCACGCTTTTGCCGTTACCTGCTCTGCTACAAGCCCTATGCCGTGGTGAGCCACTTTACCGACCCGGCCGGGCGGGCCACGCTTGCCGACTATGTCCCGATACCCGGCGTCTATGCCGCCGGGCGGCTGGACTATGACAGCGAGGGCCTGCTGCTCCTCACCGACGACGGCTGGCTGATCCACCGCCTGACCGACCCGCGCTTTGGTCACCCGCGCACCTATCTGGTGCAGGTAGAGCGCCTGCCGGACGAGCGGGCGCTGGCGGCGCTGCGGGCCGGCGTCCCTCTCGGGGAGCGGCGCACCCGCCCGGCCGAGGTCGAACTGCTGGCCGTTCCGCCCGACCTGCCGCCACGCCCCACCCCCATCCGCAGCCGCAAGAGCGTCCCCACCGCCTGGCTGCGCCTGACCCTGCGCGAGGGCCAGAACCGCCAGGTACGCCGCATGACCGCGGCGGTCGGCCACCCCACCCTGCGCCTGCTGCGCGTCGCCATCGGCCCTCTGACCCTCGACGGCCTGACGCCCGGCGCGTGGCGCGAAATCAGCGATCAGGAGCTCGAACAGCTCAAACAAAGCCTGGAGGTGAAAATCAAATGAACAGGGATACCCTGCGACAGATTCTCGTCATCGTGGCCCTCGTGGCCATGATCGTGGTCAATGGCCTGGCTAACGCCCTGCCCCTCAACGGCCTGAACACCGGCGAGATTTCCGACCGCTTCGACGTCTATTTCGTCCCCGCAGGCTATGTCTTTTCCATCTGGGGACTGATCTACCTGGCATTGGCCCTCTTTGCCGTCTACCAGGCCCTGCCGGCGCAGCGGGAGAACCCGCGATTGCGCCGCATCGGCTACCTCTTTGTCCTGAGCTGCGCGGCCAACATCGCCTGGATCTTTCTGTGGCACAATCTCCAGTTCCCGCTGACGCTGGTGGCCATGCTGCTCCTGTTGGGCTGGCTCATCGCCATCTACCTGCACCTGGGCACAGGGCGCAGCCACGCCTCTGCCGCCGAGACGTGGTGCGTGCGCGTCCCTTTCAGCATCTACCTGGGCTGGATCACCGTGGCGACGGTGGCCAATGTCACCTCGCTGCTCGACTTTTTGCAATGGGGCGGTTGGGGCATCGCTCCGCAGGCGTGGGCGGCGATCATGCTCGTCGCTGCGACGGTCATCACCGCCGCCGTCGCCCTGACGCGCGGCGACATCGCCTACGTGCTGGTCATCATCTGGGCCTTTGTCGGCATCGCTCTCAAACATGCCGCCACAGCAACAGTTGCCATCACGGCATGGGCTATGGCAGCGCTGGCGGCTGTCCTGGGAGCGGTCGGCGCCCTGCTGCGCCGCTCGGGCGCCTGAGCCATCCCTGCTCCCTATGATGCCATCCTGAGAGCGCCGGCGGGCGGGGACGCCCGCGATCCCAGCCCTGGGAGCGCGGACGTCCCGTCCGCCCTGGATTCGATCCGCTTCCCGTCGGCGCGAGATGTGCTATAATTTCCCCAGTCACCATGCACAACGAGATCACGATCAAGGGCATACGCGATGGCCTGTTGATCACGCTGGGCGAGGGGCCGTGGGACGAGCGAATGGCCCGCCTGGCGCAGCGGCTGGAGACGGGGGCGACCTTTTACCAGGGCGGGCGCGCCGCGCTCGACGTCGGCAGCCGCCCGCTACAGCCCGAACAGATCGAAGAGGCACGCGCGGTGCTGGAACGCGCCGGGGTGACGCTGTGGGCGCTCCTGAGCACCTGCGACGCCACTGTCGTCGCCGCTGTCCGCGCCGGGCTGGTGCCGGACCTGGGGCTATCCCGCCCGCCTGCGCCGCACGAGGCCGCACCACCGCCAGAACCGGCGCCGGGCGGGCTGGTCATCGCGCGGACGCTGCGCTCCGGACAGCGGATCGAGCATCCTGGCGACGTGGTCATCATCGGCGACGTCAACGCCGGCGCCGAAGTCATTGCCGGCGGACACATCGTCGTCTGGGGACGCGCCCGCGGCCTGCTCCACGCCGGCGCGCTGGGCAACGAGGACGCCGTCATCTGTGCGCTGGACCTGGCGCCGACGCAGTTGCGCATCGCCGCGCACATCGCCCGTTCGCCGGACGAAAAGCGCCGCCGCCCGGTGCCCGAGATGGCCCGCGTCCACCGTGGGCGCGTCGAGGCAATACCCTGGCGCAGATAGGGAGAGACGGATGGCTGGAAAGGTATTTACGGTCACTTCTGGCAAAGGCGGCGTAGGCAAGACCACGGTAACGGCCAACCTGGGCGTCGCTCTGGCCCGCCTGGGGCAAAAGGTGGCCGTCATCGACGCCGACATCGGCCTGCGCAACCTGGACGTGATGCTGGGCCTGGAAAACCGCATCGTCTACGACCTGGTGGATGTGGTCGAGGGGCGCTGCCGGCTGCGCCAGGCGCTGGTGCGCGACAAGCGCCTGCCTGAACTCTGCCTGCTCCCTGCCGCCCAGACCCGCGACAAGACCGCCGTCAGCCCCGAAGATATGATCGGCATCTGTGACGAGTTGCGCGAATCGTTCGACTTTATGATCATCGACTCGCCGGCCGGCATCGAGCGCGGCTTTCAAAACGCCGTCGCCCCCGCCGACGAGATCCTCATCGTCACCAACCCCGAAGTCGCCGCCGTGCGCGACGCCGACCGCATCATCGGCCTGATCGAAGCCGAGGAGAGAGGCCCGGCTTACCTGATCATCAACCGCCTCAAGCCCAAAATGGTGCGCCGGGGCGAGATGATGGACACAGCAGCCGTCGTCGAACTGCTGGCCATCGACCTGATCGGCATCGTCCCCGATGACGAGAGCATCATCTCGGCCACCAACACCGGGCGGCCCGTTGCCCTCTCCGATGACCATCTCGCCGGCCGCGCTTTCCACAACATCGCCCGGCGAATGATGGGAGAGGACGTGCCCTTCCTGGCGCTGGAGGAGCCGGGCTTTTTCCAGCGCCTGCTACGAATCGTGCGCACCGAGGGAGAGTAGCATGGATTTCCTGAACCGCCTTCGCCGTCGTCGAGAGCCGTCCAGCAGCGATGTGGCCCAGGAACGGCTGCGCCTGGTCCTGGCCCATGACCGGGCACAGATCCCCCCCGGCCTGCTGGCCGTGCTGAAGGACGAGATCATTGCCGTCATCTCCAAACACATCCAGATCGACGCCGATGGGGTGGAGGTGACTGTCACCGAGGGGCCGCGCAAGACCCGCCTGGTCGCCGACATCCCTTTGCAGGCCCGTCAGCGCCGCAGGAGATAGATGCCCAAAGCGCAACAGTGGCGGCAGTTTGACTTTGCCCTCCTCGGCCTGCTGCTGATCCTGGTCGCCCTGGGCGTGGCGATGATCCGCAGCGCCACCCTGGGCACGACCGACCTGGTCGACCTTTGGCGCCGGCAGGCGATGTGGGCTGTCTTTGGGCTGGGCTTTTTCCTGGCCGCTGCCATCATCCCTTATACCTTCTACCGCCACATCTGGTGGGCCGCCTACCTGCTCGCCGTGGCGTTGCTGGTGCTGGTCCTCTTCATCGGCGAAAGCGAAATCGGTGACGTCCGCCGCTGGTTCTACATCGGCGCGTTCCGCCTTCAACCCTCTTTCCTGGCCATGATCCTGCACATCGTCAGTATGGCCGTCATCCTCGACTGGCAGCCGCGCCGCGAGCGGCGCGTCCGCATGGAGGGGGAAAGGGACGAAGAGCGGCCCGGCCTGCTGCAGTACCTCATCTCCGGCGCGCTGACACTGATCCTGGCCGCCCTGGTCTTTCGCGAGCCCGACCTGAGCACTGCGGTTACTTACCCAATCGTCTGGCTGGCCATGGCCTTTGTCGCCGGCGTGCCGCTGATCTATTTCATCCTCACCGGCGTCGTCGGCATCGCCGCCATCATTCCCCTCTGGCAGGTCATGGAGGACTATCAGCGCAAACGGCTGCTGCTCTTTATCAACCCCTCGCTGGACCCCGGCGCCCTCTACAACATCGACCAGGCCAAGATCAGCATCGGTTCAGGCGGGCTGTGGGGACAGGGATATGGCATCGGCAGCCAGAGCCAGCTCCACTTTCTCCGCGTGCGCCACACCGACTTTGTCTTTTCGGTCGTGGGTGAGGAGCTTGGCTTTGTCGGCACCCTTCTCCTGCTCTTCCTCTTTTTCCTGCTGGCCTGGCGGCTGATGCGCGCGGCGGTCATCGCTCCCGACCGCCTGGGGCGGCTGATCGTCATCGGCGCTGGCGCGGTGATCTTGTTTCCGCTCATCGTCAACGTGGGCATGAACATTGGCCTGCTGCCGGTGACCGGCCTTCCTCTTCCCTTTATCAGCTACGGCGGCACCGCCCTGCTGACCTCGATGACGGCGCTGGGCCTGGTCGAAGGAGTGGCCATGCGCCATCAGGAAAAATGAGCCTTTCTGCTCCCTTTACCCTGGAACTGACTGCCGTGGCCCACGGCGGCACGGCATTGGGCCGCCACGAGGGCAGGGTCATCTTTGTCCCCTACGCCCTGCCCGGCGAGACGGTGCGCGTCGAGGTCGTCGAGGAGCAGCAGCGCTACGCTCATGCCCGCCTGCTGGAGGTGCTGACCCCTTCCGCTGACCGTGTCCAGCCGCCCTGTCCCTACTTTGGCCGCTGTGGCGGCTGTCACTGGCAGCACGCCGCCTACCAGGCGCAGCTCCGCTTCAAAACCCAGGTCGTCGCCGACCAGTTGACGCGCATTGGCCGCCTGAGCAACCCACCGGTCGAGCCGACGCTGGCCGATCCCACCGGCTGGGCCTACCGCAACCAGGCGCGCTTCCACCCGGCGACGGGCGAAGGGCTGGGCTTTTACACCGCCGGCGGCGAAGAGGTGGTCCCCATCGAGACCTGCCTCATCCTCCACCCCCTGCTGAGCGAACTCTACGACCTGCTCGACCTCGACCTGCCCAATCTGACCGCGCTGACGCTGCGCTGCGGCGCGGCCACCCAGGAGCTGATGATCGTCCTGGAGACCGCCGACGACGAGCCGCCAGCGCTGCTGCTCGACCTGCCCGTCTCTTGCGTGCTCCTGCTCTCCGACGGCACGGCGGTCAATCTGATCGGCAGCAACCATTTCCACGAGGTCATCGCCGGGCACAACTATCGCGTCTCGGCCTCCTCCTTCTTTCAGGCCAACAGCGAACAGGCCGCCCGCCTGGTCGAGCTGGCGCTGGCCTACCTGGAGCCTCAGTCCCACCAGCACATCCTCGACGGCTACTGCGGCGTGGGCCTCTTCACCGTCCCGCTGGCCGAACAGGCCGGGCTGGTGACGGCCGTGGAGGAGCACACCGCCGCCGTAGAAGACCTCCTGGTCAACACTGAGGAGATGGACAATGTGATCGTGGTGGAGGGAACGGTGGAAGCGGCGCTGGCGAACCTGGAAGCCCCGCTCGACGCCGCGCTGGTCGATCCGCCGCGCACAGGCCTGACCATGGAGGCGTTGGGCGGACTGGTCGCCGCCGCGCCGCAACGCCTGGTCTATGTCTCGTGCGACCCGGCGACGCTGGCCCGCGACAGCCGCGCGCTGGTCAGCGCTGGCTACCGCCTCGACCGCGTGCAGCCGCTCGACATGTTCCCGCAGACGCACCACATCGAGACGATCAGCCGATGGACACGCACCGGCTAAAGGTCTGCCTGCTGAGCAGTCTCGCTCTCCTGGTCGCCTTCGCCTGCGCCCTGCCCGCGCCGGCCATCCCTGCCTTGCCTCCCACGGCCACGGCTGCTGCGCCGCCTCCCACCCCCTCGTCCATCTCCACC
>DAOTYD010000035.1:0-4748 GCA_034435295.1 Anaerolineae bacterium
CCACTGGCGGGGGGCTGTGACCCCCGCCAGTGGGGCCCGCCGGGTCACAGACCCGGCGGGAGCAGGGCGGGCGGGGCGCTCTATCCTTTTGCTACGAATATCCGCCACCGGGTCACAGACCCGGCGGGAGCAAAGCGGGCAGGGCGCTCTGCCCTTTTGCTACGAAAGCGGAAAAACGAGATTCCTTTCGGCTTTGCTCAGGGTCGCTCCCGCCGCTTCGCGGCCTTCGCTCCTCTCACGTCAAAGCAAGGTCATTCTGCAGCAAAGAACGAGATTCTTCGTCGCTCCGGCCGCTTCGCGGCCTTCGCTCCTCAGAATGACATGGGGGAAGTGGTGTGGCAAATGTTATCCTCTTCCCGAACCCTCCCGGCATGTCCCCCATCTGATACACTCCCCCTGTCTCCTTGTCTCCTTGTCCCCTTGTCTCCTTGTCCCCTTGTCTCCTTGTCCCCTTGGTGGTACACTTGACCCCACACCAAAGGAGAGACAAGCCATGCCAGAGAATGACCTGTTCGAACGCATCTGTTTTCGCGGTGACCCTGTTGCAGACCCCCAGAGCATCGTCGTCCGCGGCAAGGCCCGCTTCACCGTGCTGACCCCCCGCCTGCTGCGGCTGGAGTGGTCAGAGACAGGCGTCTTTGAGGACCGCTCCACCTACGCTTTCCCCACCCGGCGCGCGGCTGTGCCGCCCTTCACTGTCCGTAACGAGGGGAGCACCCTGGTGCTGAACACCGGCGCGCTGACCCTGCGCTACATCCCCAGCGACGGCCCCTTCAGCGCCGACAATCTCTCCATCGCCTTCGACCTGGATGGCCAGCCGCAGGTGTGGCGATTCGGCGACCGCAACCCGCTCAACCTGCGCGGCGCGCGGCGCACGCTCGACATGTGCGAGGGCGACGCCGCCCTGGAAGAGGGCCTCCTCTCCCGCGCTGGCTGGGCCTTTTTCGACGACAGCCACCACGTGCTCTTCGAAGACGGCTGGGTCGTGCCGCGCCCCGACCACCGCCTGCAGGACGGCTACTTTTTCGGCTACGGTCACGACTACAAGGCCGCCCTGGCCGACTATGTCCGTTTCGGCGGCGCCGTGCCGCTCATCCCCCGCTTCGCCCTCGGCGCCTGGTGGTCGCGCTACTGGGCCTATAGCGAGCAGGACCTGCGCGACATTGTCAACGGCTTCGAGGCCCACGACCTGCCGCTGGACGTGCTGGTGATCGACATGGACTGGCACACGCCAGAGGGCTGGACCGGCTACACCTGGAACCGTGAGCTGTTCCCCGACCCGCCGGCATTCCTGGACTGGGTCCACCGGCGCGGCCTGCGCGTCACGCTCAACCTCCATCCCGCCGAGGGCGTCCAGCCTCACGAGGAGGTCTATCCCCGCTTTGCCCAGGCCATGGGCGTGGACCCCGCCAGCAAAGCGGGCATCCCCTTCCGCATCAGCGACCGCCGCTTTGTGCGCGCCTATTTCGAGCTGCTCCACCATCCGCTGGAAGAGCAGGGGGTCGATTTCTGGTGGATGGACTGGCAGCAGGGCGAGACCTCCGAGGTGAAGGGGCTCGATCCGCTGCCCTGGCTGAACCACCTGCACTTTCAGGACGCGGCGCGGCGCGGCAGGAGGCCGATGCTCTACAGCCGCTGGGGCGGGCTGGGCAACCACCGCTACCCCATCGGCTTTTCCGGCGACACCATCGTCGGCTGGACCGCGCTCCAGTTCCAGCCGCACATGACCGCTACCGGCTCGAACGTAGCCTACGGCTGGTGGAGCCACGACATCGGCGGGCATATGGGCGGCGCAACCGAGCCCGAGCTCTACACCCGCTGGGTGCAGTTCGGCGCCCTGAGCCCCTGCCTGCGCCTGCACGGCACCAAGGACCCGCGCACCGAGCGGCGGCCCTGGCTCTACCCGCCAGAGGCCTATCAGGCGATCAAAAACGCCTTTCACTGGCGCTACCGCCTGCTGCCCTACCTCTACACCCTGGCCCGCCTGGCCCACGACAGCGGCATCAGTCTCTGCCGCCCCATGTACTACGAATATCCCAGGCATGAGGACGCCTACGCCGCCCGCTACCAGTATTTCCTGGGCGACCAGGCCATCGCCGCCCCCATCGTCCACCCGGCCGATCCCAAGACCGGCATCGCCACAACGGACGTCTGGGTGCCGCCGGGAACGTGGATCGACTTGCAGACAAAAGAGAGCTTTAGCGGGCCGCGCTGGGTGCGGCTGGCCGGCGACCTGGAACGCATCCCGATGCTGGTGCGCGCCGGGGCCATCCTGCCCCTGGCCGCCCCCTTCGAGAAAGGCGAACCGCCGCGTCTGGCCTCTGGCACCAGCGATGCCATCCCCCGCGACCAGCTCGTTCTGGCCGTCTTTCCGGGCGCCGAGGGACGCTTCCGCTTCTACGAGGACGACGGCATCAGCCAGGCCTATCTGGAAGGCGACTATGAATGGACCGAGATCGCCACGCGGACAGAGGAGACGGCGTGGGAAGTCGTCATCGCCCCCGTCGAAGGGCGCTGCGCGGCGCTGCCAGAAACGCGCGGCTACCAGGTCTGCCTGGAGGGCAGCCGCTGCCCCCACCGCGTGACCGTGGACGGGGTGGAGGTGAGCGAGTGGGAGTACGACCCGACGGCGCTGCGGACGACGATACACGTGCCGCCGCGCAGCAAGCGCCAGGCCACGACGGTCGTGGCGACGGCGGCGGGCGGCATGGTGGCGCTGGGCCAGGCACACAACAACGCCGTGGCCCGCGTCGACGCGCAGCGGCTGCTGGGCGCGGCCTATCCGCCTGGCGAGGTCGAAGCGCTGCTCGACGCGGTGCTGCCCCTCGACGCGCCGGGCTGGGCCGACGCCGTGGCCCGCCTGGGAGGGCCCTTTGCCCGCATCGTCGAGTTTGTCACGCCGGAGGAGGCCAGCCAGCAGTTGGGACGGGTCATTGTCGGCGCGCCGGCGGCCGGCGACAGTCCCTTCGATGTCGAGGCCGTCTTTACCCGCCGCGGTCCCGCCGGTTCCCAGCAGGTCGTCGTGCGCCGCGAGCGGGCAACGAGCGACCTGCTCATCGACACGCCCTTTGCCTTCGACGGCACGCTGCAGACGATGGAATGGGAAGCGGCAGTGACCCTCACCTGGCGCGGGCGCGCCTGGACTGTGCGTCACCACAGCCAGACGCTCTGCCCCACCATCCCCGGCTGGCGCATCCTGGTCTATGACCCCCAGGAGACCCCCGTCGCGCCGCCCGTGCTGGCAGAGGACGCCGCAAAGTGGCCGGCCTGCGTCTGGCGCGTCGCCGAGGTGCCCAACCTGGCCTACCCCCACGTCGTCTTTCCGGGCCGCTTCCTGCAGGGCAAGACGGCGGAGGGACAGGCCGCCTGCCTGGCCACCACCGTCATCAGCCCCGACGAGCGCCAGGCGATCCTCATTTTCGGCGCTGGCGGCCAGGTCGAGCTATTCCTGAACGGGCAAAGCGTGGGCCCACTGTGGCGCGCCGATGGGCTGTTCCGCTTCGTGGGCGACGTCTACTGCTCGGCCCCCGTCCGCCTGCACTGCGGCGAGAACCTCCTGGTGGCATCGAGCCTGCCGCCGGCAGACTGGCCGTGGTACCTGAGCGTGGCGCTGCGCTGGGCGGATGGGCGGCTGATGGCGGACGTGCAGTTCGAGCCAGGGCCGGAGTTGTGATGTCGCATGCCATTCTGGTTTCGGGGCTGATCAACCTGGAAGTCACCCTGCGCGTCGACGGCTTTCCCATCGCCTATGCGCCGGTGCACTATCCGTTCTCTGGCATCCACAGCACCGTGGCCGGGGTGGGCTACAACATCAGCAAGGCGCTGACGACGCTGGGCGACCGCGTGCGCCTGCTCTCGCTGATCGGGCAGGACGCAGCCGGGCGCGCGGTGCGCCAGATGCTGGAGAGCGACGGCCTGGGTGGGGAATACGTGCTGGCGCAGATGGCGCAGACGGCCCACTCGGTCATCCTCTATGACCCCAGCGGGCGGCGGCAGATTTACGTCGACCTGAAAGACGTGCAGGAGCAGGTCTACCCGCCGCATCTGTTCGAGGGGGCAGTGGACGGCTGCGAGCTGGCGGTGCTCTGCAACATCAACTTTTCGCGACCCTTTCTGCGCCGGGCGCGGGCGCTGGGCAGGCGCGTCGCCACGGACGTGCACACCATCGCCGACCTGGAGGACGAGTACAACCGCGACTTTATGCAATATGCCGACATCCTGTTCATGAGCGACGAGCGGCTGCCCTGCCCGCCGGAGGAATGGGCGCGGGCAGTGCAGAGACGCTACGGCAACGAGATCGTCGTCATCGGCCTGGGCGCAGAAGGGGCGCTGATGGCAGTCAAGAAAGACGACTATCTGGGGCGCATCCCGGCGGCGCGCCCGCCCCGCATCGTCAACACCATTGGCGCAGGGGACGCGCTCTTTTCTGCTTTCCTGCACTGTTACCTCAAGTCGGGCGACCCTTACGCCGCGCTGCGCCGGGCGGTGGTCTTTGCCGCGCACAAGATCGGCAGCGCCGGCGCGGCAGAGGGCTTTCTCGATGAAGCGGCTTTGGAAAACGATATGCGATAAGCGATAAGCGATAAGCGATACGCGATATGAAAACCCCAAACAAATACTGGCAAATCAACGCCACCTCCTCGCTCCAGGCCCTGCTGGACGACGCGGCCTGCCCGCCGCTGCTCGGGGGGGTTCTCGGCGGCCTGCCGTGGCAGATGCGCAACGAAAAGACGGTCGCCGCCCTGCTG
>DAOTYD010000036.1:0-5845 GCA_034435295.1 Anaerolineae bacterium
GGGATGAACATCATCGGCATCCTGCTGTGGACGCCGTCGTGGGCGGCCACGAGCGGGCTGCAGGGGGTCGAGCTGCCGGCATTCGACGGGCGGCCGGAGAGCTGGTATGCCCCCGTAGCTGGCGGCGCTCGCACCCTCACCGCGCCGTCTGCCGCCTCCTCCCCTCACAGGGCCTCTACGAGGAGTGGAACGACTGGACCACTGCCGACGGCGACGGGATCAACTACTGGGGACGCTATGTGTACCAGGTCGTCAGCCGTTACCGTGGGCGGGTGAACCACTGGGAAATGTGGAACGAGCCGGAGTGGAACTATTTCTGGACCGGCACGTCGGCCCAGTACGCCCAACTGCTCAAAGTCGGCTACCTGGCGACCAAAGCCGCCTGTCCCGAATGCACCGTCCTCTTTGGCGGGCTGCACTACTGGGCCAACCCCAACTATTACAAGTGGGTGCTCAACACGATCAAAGCCGATCCGCTGGCGCCGGCGAACCATTACTTTTTCGATGTCATGTCGGTCCATCTCTACAGCCGTTCCGATTCGACCTATGACATCGTCAACGAGATTCGCAGCGGCATGACCGCCCGTGTGCCCGATCACCCCATCTGGCTCACCGAGACCGGCGTGCCGGTGTGGAACGACAGCTCGGTCGATCCTGACCCCAGCAAATACGACTATGCGGCCACGCAGGCCGAGGCTGCTGCCTATGTGATCCAGTCCTATGCCAACGCCCGCGCTGCGGGGGTAGAGCGCTACTTTTTCTTTCGCACGCACGACGCGGATATGGGCGAGTATTTCGGCCTGATCCGCAACAACCGCACCCTGCGCCCGGCCTATACCGCCTACCAGGTCGCCGCCACCTACCTGGTCACGCCCACCTTTGTCACCCGCGTCTCTTATAGCAACGTGCGGCGGGTGACCTTTTGGGGCACGCCTCACGGCAAGGTCAGCGTGCTGTGGAACACGACGCCGACCAGCACGGCCTTTAGCTATCCCGCCACCCTGCCCACGGCCACGCTGGTCGATCGCTGGGGGGTCACACAGACCATCACGGCCAGCGGTGGGAGCTATGCGCTCAGCCTGCCGGGGGCGACGGCGAACCTGGTCAGCAACCCCAACGACTATATCATCGGCGGCGAGCCTTACCTGGTCATCGAGCGCGACACAATGCCGCCGACATCCTCCCTCCACACCCTGCCCACCACCACCTTTGCCTACACCATCACCCTCTCCTGGGATGCTGGGGACGACGCGGCAGGCGTGTGGGGGGTCGATATCCAGGTGAAAAAGGACGGCGGGGCGTGGACAGCCTGGCGCAGTTTCAGCCAGACAGCGGGCCTCACGTCGATCGCTTACGATGGCGCCGAGGCGGGGTCGAGTTACTGTTTCCGCATCCGCGCCTGGGACCGCGCCGGGAACGCCGAGCCATGGCCTGTTGCAGCCCAGAGCTGCACTGCTATCCCCCAGGAAAGAGAGATCCATTTCCAACTCCGCGCGGTGTATGGGGACGAGAACAGCAACGGCCTGTGGGACAGCGGCGAGATCACGCTGACCACGCCTTTTACCCTGCGCCTGGTCAATGTGGCCAGCGCCGACGTCATTACGCCAGCGGTAGGCGCTTCGTGGGAGTTTACCGCCACGCTGCCGCTAGGGCCATACACGCTGCTGGTCACTCCCGTGGACTGGTGGACATGGCCGCCGGGCTGGCTGCCGGGCCGCAAAGCCATCCGTGTTGAATTGGGAGAGGGCAACCGGCAGATTGTGACCGACGTCGGCCTTTTCCCGCACCGGGTCAGTTTGATCTTTCCTCTCGTTTATCGCTAATCGCTTATCGCGGATCGCTTATCGCTTGTTGCCTGTCACTTGTCGCTCACGAATTCACACTAATTGAGGTAAAATTCGTGTGATTGCTCACCTTCTTCACTACAAAGGACACGAAGGTCACAAAGGGTAACAGTACAGCCGTGATGGATTCAACCTTCGTGTCCTTTGTGTCCTTCGTGGTAAAGGAAAACGTGCTACGCTATGCGGAAGATGCACACGGTGAGCGGTTACAAATTCGTGTGAATTCGTGGCAGAAAATTGCCAACAACACTCAATCGGAGCACTACCAGAGGATGAGGCCCCGCGCGGGGTTTCGGAGGGGCTCCTAGCCGGCAACGGAGCGGCCGAGGTGGGAGCGGCGGCGCAGGAGGACAACCGTCAGCACGCCGGCGACGGAGGCAACAGAGCCCAGCGCCGCCGCGCCGATAAGGATACCCCGGCGCACGCCCGGCGACAGGCGCCGCGTGCGCCGCGAAGCGGCAACCAGCTCCCGCCCCAGACTGCGCACAAACGCCGCCGATGGCTCCACCGGCACCATCGCCTGGCGCAGCCTGGCCGTCAGCTCGACCACAGAGGGTTGCTGTAAATACGCCTCGGCTTCCAGTTCATCCGTCATCTCGCCTCACCCTTCCTCTCATCCGCCAATTCCTCGCGCAGGGCGATCAGCGTGCGGTGGTAGAGGGATTTGACCGCCCCCTCCGTTCGTCCCAAAATCCTGCCAATCTCGGCGTTCGACATCCCCTCGACAAACTTGAGGATCAAGAGCTGCTGGCGTTCCGGCGGCAGGCGGCGCACCGCTGCCAGCAGCGCCTCATTTTCCTCGCGCTTTTCTGTTTCGGCGTGCGGCTCCCGCCCCGGCGCGGCGATGGTCGCCACCACATCGAGCGGCACTGCCGGCCGACGGCTGCGATCACGCAGCATGTTGGCGACGACGTTGTGCGCGATGCGGTAGAGCCAGGCCACAAACGGATAGCCGCGATCCTCGTAGCGCGGGAAAGCCTGCAGCGCCCGGTAGAACGTCCGCGCGGTCAAATCCTCGGCGTCCTGAACGTCTCCTGTGCGGTAATAGTGGTAGCGATAGATCTGGGCGACGTACCGCTCATAGAGGAGGCCGAACAGTTCCGGCTCCTCCCTGGCCCGCGCGATCAATTCCGAGTCCGACAGATTTTCCATAAAAGATAACACCAGGCTGACGCTCAGGGTACGCCTGAATTGTACCTTCTCCGCCGCAGATGGCAAATGAGAGAATCCCGCAGGTCGGAACCTGCGGGAGGATGAGAGGGCCGCCCGGGAATCAGCCAGGCCCGGCGCGCTCCAGGACGGCGCGCACTTCCAACTGCTCCAGGAAACGGGCGCGCAGGCGAGGATCGGCCAGCGGCTCAACGGTCTGGTGGATAAAATCGGCGGCGATGCGAAAGTGAACCTGAGCCAGGTTGGGATCGTCGGTGGCGCGGCCCAGGGCGGCATGGAGCTGCCAGAGCAGGACGCGGCTGGTCACCGCGTGGGCATCGGCCAGCGCCGCCTGCAGGGCAGCCTGGGCTGCGGCGCGGTCGCCGCGCGAAAGGTGCGCCCGTCCCTGCAGGTACCTGGCGCGGGCAGCGTGCAGGCCGCTGCGGACGGCCTGGGCCTCGGCGGCCAGCTCACCGGCTACCTCCAAGGCCCGCTCTGCCTCGCCCTGACGCAGCAGGGCGTCGCCCAGGCTGTAGAGCGCCTGCAGGACCAGGTCCTTATCCCCCAGTTCCCGCGCCCAGGCAAGGGCCTGATGGAGGTTGGACATGGCTTCGTTGTAGCGCCCCATCATCAGCAGGTCAACGCCCACATTGCGCGTGATGTCGATCTCCATACGCCGCGCGCCAGCGCGGGAGGCGATGCCAACAGCCTCCTGGTGATAGGTCAGCGCCCGTTCGACATCGCCCAGCTCCTGATAGACCTCGCCCAGATTGTTCAACACCGCTGCCACGCGATGCTCGTCGCCCAGGGTGCGGAAGCAGCTCAGCGCCTCTTCGTAGGCAGCCATCGCCCTGTCCAGCCGCCCGGCATAGTTGTGCGCGATGCCCAGGCTGACCAGAACATGGCCCAGTTCATAAACGTCGGGGGTCTTTTGCAGCGCGACGCGGGCCTTGAGCAAGGCCTGCACCGCTTCCTCGATGCGGCCCTGCTTCCAGTAGAGAGTGCCCAGACCGCTCCAACTGCGAATGAGGCAGAGGGCCAGGCCGCCAGCCTCGCTCTCCTCCAGGGCCAGGTGGAAAGCGTTCTCGGCAGCGATATAGTCGCCTGTGCCGCTGTAACACTCGCCAATGCCGACCAGTGCTGCGGTGCGCTGGGCAGGATCCTGCGACTCGTTGCGCACAGCCTGAAAGTCGGCCAGAGAAGCATAGTCGCCAATCAGCCGCCGCGCCCGCCCGCGCTCCAGCAGCAGGTCGAAGCGGATGCGTGCCTGCTCCGGAGAAAAGTCGTCGAGCAGGGCCAGCCCGGCCTGGGTGAGATCGATCGCTTCCCGGTAGCGCCCGCTGACGGTAGCCTGGCGCGCTTCCAGCACCTTTTGCCGGGCCGCGTCGCACGTGACCCTGGTTGACCTGGGTGAGAGGCGTTTGGCACTCATCTGCTCATTCCGCCCCAGATTATAGCCTCTTTGGGCGGATGCGTCAATCGCGCCCTTGTCCAGCGCCCAAAGTCGACTATAATCCCTACAGGAGGACTCGTGGAAGAGATCGGGCGCTGGCGACGGTTCGTGGGACGTCTATACTACCTGTGGGGCACTCTGCACCGCCACGTGGGCAACTTGCAGGGCGACCGGGAAGAGTTCCGCCTGGCGGTCGATGCCTTTGGGCGAGCCCTGCAACAAAATCCGGCTTTTGTTCAGTGTCTGTACGAGCGCGGCGTGCTGCTGTGGCGAGAGATAGGCGATGGCATCGCCGCGGCGGCGGATATGACCCGCGTGCTGGAACTGGAACCCGAACGGCACGAGGCATGGTTCAACCGCGCCTTTGCCCGCCACGTTGCCGGTGATGAGGCGGGGGCAGTTGCCGATTTTCAACGCTACCTGGAAGTAGGAGACGACCCCATGTGGCTCGAAGTCAGCCGCCAGCAGATCGAGGACCTGCTCGCCCTGGGCGCTTCTGCAAGGGGGGAAAAATGAGCCAGCCTGCAGGCGCCGAGCCGTTCAGCCTGGGCGCGGTCAGCCGCCTGCTGCGCGCGCTGCTCTACCTGCGCAGCGCGCTGACCCCCTTCCAGGCCGACCTGCAGGCGCTGGCCTGCGCAGCGGAGGAGGATGTGCGCCCCTCGCTGTTGATGCTGTGGCGGCCATGCCAGGAGCGGATCGACCAGTTGCTGGATGTCGCGCCGCCAGGGATACCCTGGGCGGTCCAGCTCCGCCTGCTGGGCCAGGAAATGGCCGATAGCCTGATCGACGAGATACACAACCTGACCGCGCTGCTGGAACTGACGCAGGCGCTGGAAGAGGCTGCCGAAGTTGGCCTGCTGGAAGCGGAGCGTGCCCTCGAGGCAGCGGTGAGGGAATTGGAATTCGGATAAACGGCAGGGAGGAGCCTGATGAGTCGGGTGTTCGAGGTGTTGCAGGACCGCTATCGGGAACTGGTGCGTCGCCTGGGCGAGCCGGCAGACGAGGCCCTGGTCGAAAGCCTGCAAGCGTTTCTGGTCGACGCGCGGCAGGGCAGCGCGTCGGTGGCCGATCCGCTGGAGCGCAGTCAACTACGGGCCTATATGCGCTTTGTCGCCGTGGCGCTGCAGGAGAGAGGACAGGAAACGCCGCGCATCGACCTGTTGCCGCTGGACCGGACGCGCTGGCCCGCGCCCGTTGCCAGCAAGCGGGAAGGGCTGCCGCCGTGGGCCTGGATGCTCCTCGGTGCGGCGGCATTGGTCGTCGTGGTGGGGCTGGTTGCGGCAGCAGCGCTGGGGGTGGCGGCGCTCGCGCCGCGCGCCGAGCCAACGCCGTTGCCCAGCCCAACCCCATTGCCGCCCACGCCGATCCCTACCGCCACGGCCACGACGCCCCCCAGCCC
>DAOTYD010000037.1:0-29884 GCA_034435295.1 Anaerolineae bacterium
GCCGCCGGCAACCTGCACCTCAGCCCTGACTCGCCAGCCATCCACAGCGGCGACCCAACGCCGGGCGTCGCGCTGGACTGGGAGGGTGACTCGCGCCCGCTGGGCCGTGGCTATGACATCGGCGCCGACGAGAGCACGCTCTACCCCGACATCGCTTTCGAACCAGATCAGTTCAGGAGCGTTGCGCCAGATACTGAAGTCGTCTACACCCATTACCTGACCAACAGCGGGACGGTGACAGACACTTTTGACATCGCTCACCGGACGGACCAGCCTGCCTGGGATGTGACGTATGAGCCGGTAGTTGCCCTGCAGGCAGGAGAGGGCACGGCCTTCCAGGTCACCCTCCATGTGCCGGCCGGCACGCTCAGCGGCACGGTCAATACCCTGATCCTGACCGCTACCTCGCGCCTCAACACAGCCATCCGCCAGGCAGTAACGGACACGACCATCGTCAACTGGTTCCCCGGCGTCTCCATCTCCCCCTCCTACACCGACCGCCTCAACCCCGGCGCGGTCGTCACCTATGTCCATACCCTGGTCAACACCGGCAACGCTGAAGACAGCTTCCAGCTCAGCCTGGACAGCACCTATGGCTGGACCGTCATCACGCCGACGGAAGTGCTCAACCTGCCGCCGGCAGGACAGGCGACAATCTGGGCTGTGATGAGCATCCCGCGCTCTGCGCCCGGCGGCATCACCGAGACCGCCACGATCACCGCGACGGGCTCCAGCGGCTCGCGGGGCGTGGCGACCGATTCCGTCACGGTCAACCACACCACAGGCGACCGCTACGTCAGGGTGAACGGGTCGGATACGCTGAACAGTTGCCTCGACCCGTTCGTACCCTGCGCCAGCGTCGCCCATGCCGTGGCCCAGGCTGCGACGAACGACACTATCAAGGTCGCCGGCGGCACGTACCAAGAGCTGGACATCTACCTCAACAAGAACGTCACCCTGCGCGGCGGTTACAGTTTCGACTTTACCGAGGGCAGTTGGAACCCTGCCATTCACCCGACGATTCTGGACGCCGACGGTCAGGGACGGGTGATGCGCGTCTTTGGCAGCCCGACGGTGGAGTGGGTCACTATCAAGGGCGGCTATCGCAACGGCTCCGGCGGCGGACTCTACATCGAGATGGGCTCGCCCACTATCCGGCACACCAGCTTTGTCGGTAACACGGCCACCCAATACGGCGGCGGCATCTATAACAGCCTGGACAACATGCTGGGCCGCGCGGTGGTGGAGCAGAATATCTTTAGCGGCAACAGCGCCCAATACGGCGGCGCGTTCGCCAGCGCGACCGGCAACATCAGTTTTTGGAACAATATGCTCCACAGCAACCAGGCCAGCCAGGACGGCGGCGCAGTCTATATCGGCGCCGGAACGGTGCGCGTCTGGCACAACACCTTCCACGCCAACACGGCGACCCGCTGGGGCGGCGCTCTCTATGCTGCTGCCGGCAACACCGTCATCAGCAATACAATCGTGGTCAACAACAGCGCCAGCGCCGGCGGCGGCATCTATCGCGGCGGCGGCACGGTGACGGCCGACTATAACGACGTCTGGAACAACAGCGGCGGCGATTACAGCGGCGTCAGCAGCGGCGCGCATTCGCTCTCCGTCAATCCGCTGCTGGTCGATCCCGCCAACGGCAACCTGCACCTGCAATCGACCTCGCCCTGCATCGACCAGGGCAACGCCACCTCCCTCTCGCAGGACTTTGACGGGGGCGCGCGCACCGTCGGCCCGGCCCCCGACATCGGCGCAGACGAGTTCCAGATCGTCGGCCTGCTCTTTGCCCCCGACCGCACCGGCAGCGGCCTGCCCGAACAGACGGTGCAATACACCCATTTCCTGACCAACACCGGCACCCACACCGACACCTTCTATTTTGCCTGCCACAGCAGCCAGGGCTGGCAGGTGAACTGCCCCGCCAATATCACCGTGGGCGCAGGTCAGGTCAAACAGGTCAACGTCGGCGTGCGCATTCCCGCCTGCGCCCCCGTCGGCACGGTCGATGTGACCGACATCACCGCCTACTCCCTGGGTGACCCCGCCGTCCACGCCACCGTCTGGGACACAACCACCGTCGGCCTCAAGCAAGGGATCAGCCTGACACCTGACCAGTCTGTCCATGTCAACTCATACGCGGGCAGCGTGCGCCAGGTTGTCTTTCCCCACGTGCTGACCAACCTGAGCAACAGGGCAGAGACGATCCAGTTGGGGGTGACCAACGTCGAGCAGGTGACCGGTCAGCAGTGGAACGTCACGATCAGTCCGCTCTCGGTCGTTGTGGGACCCTGCTCGTCGAAGCCGGTCACCGTGACAGTCAATGTGCCGCCCCTGGCGCCGACCTGCGACAACCTGCGCGTCAATCTTGCTACTGCCACGGCCCATCTGGCGAGCAACCCCAGCGTCGCAGACAGCACCTCCGATACGACTATCGTCAATCAGTGTGCCGGCCTGATCTTTGAGCCAGACCGCAACGGCGTCGCCATGCCAGGGCAGACGATTGTCTATACGCACACGCTGACCAACACCGGCAACTATGACGACAGGTTCTATTTCCACATCACAGGCAACTGGACCTCTGTCCAGCCGGCCCAGGTAGCCCTGGCCAGCGGCGCCTCAGCCGAGGTGATCGTCCGCGTGACGATTCCCACAGCGCCCCCGCCGCCCTGTTACGCGGTACACCAGGCCATCATCACGGCCTATTCGACCTTCAGCCCCACGGTCTCGGAGGCGGTGACGGACACCACCACCATCGCCCCGCGGCCCGGCGTCGCCATCGGGCCGGATCGGGCAACGCGCATGGCTTCTGCTGATCACACCATGCTGGTGACCTTTACCCACATGCTCGCCAACACCGGCAATTGTACTTTCAGCTTTAACCTGGACGCAGAGAGCAGCCAGGGCTTTGTCACAACTATTACACCGCAGCAAATTGTCAACCTGCCCCGCCTGGCAAGTGTGCCGGTCACGGTGACGGTTGCCATCTCCCCGTCAGCGCCTCTCTGCACCAACGCCTTCACCGATGTGACCACGGTCAATGCAGAGGTGGTCGATCATCCCACTTACCACGACCAGGCCCTCGACACAACCCGCGTCAACGAGTGCGGATTTGAACTGGCCCCTTCCTACATCGATCCGCCGCCCTATCCGTCCGGTCGGGGCGCGCCCGGCAGCGCGGTCGACTACGCCCACATCCTGACCAACACCGGCGTGCTGACCGACTCGTATGTCCTCACCTATCTGACCGGCACCTGGCAGGCGGAGGTTGCGCCGTTGCTGGTCGTCGAGCTGCCCCCCGGCGGCACAGCGCCGGTCACGGCGACGGTGCACGTGCCGCCGGGCGCGATTGGCGGGACGCGGGAAACGCTCGTCGTCACCGCCACGTCGCAGTCCCTGGCCTCCCTCTTCGATGTGGTGGTCGATGAAACGGTTGTGCTCTATGTCCCGCAGGCGGTGATCGCCCCAGACAACTGGGGGCAGGCCGCCCCGCGCGGCGTCATCACCTACAGCCACACCATCACCAACACCGGCAACTACACGGACTCGTTCACCCTGGCGACAAACTCCTCGTTCGGCCTTTCGGTGATCGAGCCGTCCCAGACCCCTGGCCTGGGCCCCGGCGAGTCGTATGGGCCGATTGTGGTGACGGTGACCCTGCCCTCCTACGCTGAGACGGGCAAGGTCGAGCTGACGCAGGCTATCGCCACGTTTAACCTGGCGCCCCAGCAGCAGGCCGTCGCCCTCAACTCGACGCTGGTCCTGGGCACCGCCGGCACCCGCTATGTCGCGCCGGACGGGATCGACGACGGCAATAACTGCACCGTCCTTGATTTTGGCCCCTGCGCTACGGTCAACCACGCCGTCGGGCAGGCTGCCTCCGGCGACGAAATCCGCGTCGCCCAGGGCGTCTTTACCGACGTGCATGCTGTGGGGGGATCGACCCAGGTAGTCTGGCTGGACAAGGACCTGACCCTTCACGGCGGCTACAGCGCTGCCAACTGGAACAACGCCAACCCTTTGCTCTACCCCACCATCCTCGACGCTGGCGGGCTGGGACGGGTGATCTATATTGCCGCCGGCTCGCCCACCATCAGCGGTTTCCATCTCCGCAACGGCTATGTGGAGAACGACCACGGCGCCGGCATCTACGTCGCTGCTGGCGCTGAAGCGACGATCCAGCAGAACCGCCTCTACGACAACGTTGCCCAGAACGGCTTTGGCGGCGCGATCTATGCCGCCAGCGGCGCCTCGCTCTCGCTGGAGCGCAACGCCTTCTATCAAAACGCCGCTTTCGATGGCGCCGGCGTCTATCTGACCTCTGGCGGCGGCATGGTCTCCAACAATGTCCTCTACGACAACCATGCTGCCAGCCGTGGCGGTGGCTTTTACAACGGCGGCGGCAACCCGACGCTGTGGAATAACACCTTCTTCTTCAACACGGCCAGCTATGGCGGCGGCGTTTATAACCTCAGCGGCGCGCCGGCCATCCGCAACACGATCCTGGCCGGCAATGTCGTCACCCCTACCGGCGGCGGCATCTATGACCACACGGCGGGCGGGACGCCGGCGATGGATTACAACGACGTCTGGGGCAACACACCAGACAACTACAGCGGCGTCAGCGCTGGCCCTCACGACATCTCGGCTGATCCGCTCTTTATCAACGCAGCGGCCTATAACCTGCACATCACCAGCGCTTCTCCTTGCTTCGACGCCGGCGATCCGGCAACACCGTTGAACAACGACCACGACGGCAACCATCGTCCCCTCTTCGACGGCTATGACATCGGCGCGTACGAGTATGGCCTCTCTACCGACAAGCTCGTCAGCACCTTCGTCGCGCCGCCGGGCGGCGAGATCGGCTACCTGCTCACCATTTCGAACACGGGCGGCACCACCTGGTACGACATCACCCTCACCGACACTCTTCACCCTCTGCTCGAATACGTCCCTGACTCGCTCCAATTCGACGTCCCAGCCGGCAATTACGACCCCGGCACCCGCACCATCATCTGGAATGGCGATCTGCAAGACAACCAGGCGGCGCACATTTCCTTCTCCGCCCTGATTGCTGACTGGGTCGCCGCCGGCACCGCCATCACCAACGTCGGCTGGGTCAACAACAGCCCCACCTGGATGGTGACGACAACGGTCCTCGCCAAAGCGGGGCCGCGCTATGTGGCGCCGGGCGGCAGCGACGCCCTCAACAACTGCCTGGTCCCGACAAAACCGTGCGCCACGATCCAGTACGCCGTCGACCAGGCCCTCGACGGCGACCAGGTGCGCGTGGCCGCCGGCACCTACGCCGCGCCGGTCACCATCACCCGTTCGATCGACCTCTTCGGCGGCTTTAGCGCTGACTGGAGCGCCCAGGACCCCGTCGCCTACCCCACGATCATCGACGGCTATGGCCTGCTCATCAGCGGGACGGTCGAGGTGACGGTAGCAGGCTTTGACATCCGTAACGGCACAACCGGCATCGCCGTTCAGGACGCCACGCTGCACGCCGTCCAGAACCGCATCCACGGCCATAGCGGCGACGGCATCCACGTCAGCGGCGGCGACCTGACCCTGGAGCGCGCCTGGGTCTATGAGAACGGCGGCGACGGCGTCGATGTCGCCACCGGCAGCTACACGCTGACCAACGTCGTCCTGGCCCACAACAGCGGCGCCGGCCTGCGCGCGGCAGGCAGCACGGGCCAGGTGCTGCACGCCACCTTTGCCCGCAACGGCGGGACAGGGGCCGTCATCGGCGGCTATTCGCTGTTCACCAACACGCTGGTCTACAGCCACACCCTCGGCATCGACGCGACCGCCGGCGCGGCAGCGATGTGGCACACGCTGTGGTGGGAAAATGCCGTCAACACGTCGGGCACGGTCACCAGCACCAACCAGGTCAGCGGCGACCCGCGCTTTGTCAACCCCGCCGCCGTGGACTATCACATCCACATCGGCTCGGCGGCAATGGACGCCGGCGCCGCAAGCGGCGTGAGCGAGGACGTGGACGGCGACCCGCGCCCGCTCTTCACCGCCCCCGACATCGGCGCCGACGAGTACCCGCTGCTGTTCGCACGGGCAGCGGCGCCGCTGCAGGCCTTCCCCTGCCAGCCCGTCACCCACACGATGAGCCTCTTCAACATGGGCAGGACGACCATCAGCGGCCTCTCCATCAGCGAGGTGCTGCCGGACCAGGTCTCTTATGTCGAAAGCTCCTTCGCTGCCTCTTCCGGCAGCGGCGGGGTGACCAACAGCGTCCTCAACTGGTCGGGCGATGTGGTCGACGCGGTCTGGATCACCTTCACCGTGCAGATCACCCCCTACCTGACCAACGGCACCGTCATCACCCACGTTGCCACCGTCGAGGACCCCGTCTCCTCCTTTGCCACGCCGCCGCTGACGGTGACGGTGAGGACGCTGGAAGGAGCTGTGTCCAAGAGCGGACCGGCGCAGGCGACAATCGGCCAGGTGGTCACCTACACCATCGCCTACACCGTCCCGGCGGGCCACGCCGCCCACAACACAACGCTGGTCGATACCCTGCCGCGGGTGATGGGCGGTACAGGGCCAGCGCTGGCCTATCGGAGCGGCAGCGGCAGCCCGGCCCCCGCCCTGGTCAGCCCCGACGGCGGCACGATCACCTGGACCCTGCCCACTGTCGCCGCGCCGTGCGGCGCGCTGCAGGTGACGCTGGTCACCTTTGCCGCCCAGGTGCAGGACCTGCCCGACAACGACGCCGGCGACCTGCTGACCAACACGGTCGAGCTGGCCTACACAGAGGCGGAGAGCGGCGGGCCGGCCCACGCCCTCTCTGCCGCCCAGACCGCGCTGCTGGTCGAGCCGGGGCTGGAGGTGGAGAAGGAGATCGTCCCCGCCGGGGGAGTGGGCGCGCTCGACCTGCTCGCGGTGGTCATCACCGCGACCAATACGGGCGACAGTCCGCTCTACGGCGTGATCGTGACGGACACGCTTCCGGCGGAACTCGACCTGGTCAGCGCCCCGCCCGAGTGCAGCGAGGTCGGCGCCGCGGTGGTCTGCCCTGTGGCCCAGATCGGGCCTGGCGAGCATGTCGTCCTGACGCTCACCGTGGAGGTCGCCGCGGACGTGGGGGCCGACCAACTGCTGACCAACAACGTCGCCGCCTGGGGCGCTTCGCAGCCGGCATCGGCGGGCCTGTGGCGCGCCTATATGGACGCGGCCCAGGCCACGGCGCGCAGCGGCTACCCCGACCTGGCGGTCGACAAGTCGTGCGGCACGGCGCTGCTGATCCCAGGTGGCCCGATCACCTACACCATTGCCTACACCAACGTCGGCGTCGTGCGCGCCCTCAGCGTTTCGCTCGTCGATACGCTGCCTGCCGAAGTCTCGGACGTCACCTGGTCCAGCTCCCGCCCGGCCAGCGCGAGCCAGGCGGGGCGGCAGCTCACCTGGAACCTGAGCGAGCCGCTGGGGCCGGGGGAGGGAGGCCGCATCTGGATCACGGCCACGATCTCGTCCGCCGTGGGGCAGGGTGACGTGCTGACCAACACCGTCGTCATCAGCACGACGACCGCCGAGGCCAACAGCAGCAACAACCAGGACACGGTCGCCAGGTCCATCGGCTGCGTGGCGATCTCGGACCTGGCTTTTGTCTACAGCCCGGCGGCGCCGCGGATCGGGCAGACGGTGACCTTTACCGGCACCGTCTCGCCCGACAGCACGACGCCGATCAACTACACCTGGAGCTTTGGCGACGGCAGCGCGCCGGCAGAGCAAAGCGGCGGGACGACCACGGTGGTCACCCACGTCTTTACCTCTGACGACACTTACACCGTCACGCTGGCGGCCTCCAATGCCTGCGGCGCAGCCACGCCGTACCGGCGGACGGTATTCGTCGACCGCTACCGCGTCTACCTGCCGCTCGTGCTGCGACAGCGCTAGGATGTTATGGTGCCTTTGCTCCTGGCGGGTCCCCTTGCGCGGCGGGGGTCTGTGACCCCCGCCAGGGGGGCCGCCGGGTCACAGACCCCGCCGGAGCGGGGGCTTTTTCCGCCACGAATTGACGCGAATTTTCGGCAACAGATGGCATGAAGGGCTGGACGCGCTTCCGCTGGGGGCTGGTGGGGCTGACCCTGCTGGCGGCGGCCCTGCGCCTGGCCGGCCTGGGCAGCAAGAGCTTTTGGTTCGACGAGTGTTTCACCTACACCGTCACCATGGCCCCCTTGCGGAACAGCCTGGAAGCCCTGCTGGTCGCGGGCATCTATTCGCCGCTCTACTTTCTCACCCTGCGTCCGCTGGCGGCGCTGGCGGGGGCGAGCGAGTACGCGCTGCGCTGGCCCTCGGCGGCGTTCAGCCTGCTCTGCGTGCCGCTCATCGCCCGGCTGGGGCAGCGGCTGGCAGGCCGCTCTGTCGGCGCGATGGCGGCGCTCCTGCTGACAGTCTGCCCTTTCCACGTCTGGTACGCCCAGGACGCGCGCATGTATGCGCCGCTGGCTTTTTTCAGTCTGCTGGCAATGGATCGCTTCCTGGGCCTGCTGCGGGGCCGGCGCTGCTGGACCGCTTTCATCGTCAGCAGCGGCCTGGCTTATGCGCTGCACTATGCCGCCTTTGCGCTGGTCTATGTCCAGTTGCTCCATCTGTTGCCCCGTCTGCGGCAGGGGCGACTGCTGCGGCGCTGGTTTCTGGCGCAGGCGCTGGCGCTGCTGCCGCTGACGCCGTGGCTGGCGCTCTACCTGCTCCGCGGCATCCGCCCGGCGGGGCTGGGCTGGATTCCCCGCCCCGGCCCGCTGGCGCCGCTGCTGACGCTGTGGAACTGGACCGCGGCGGATGTCGAGACGGTCACGCCGCTGGTCGTCCTGGCGATGGCAGCGACGGCGGCGCTGCTGCTGAGGGGGTTGTCTGGCCTCAAGGGAGAGCAGCGGCTGCTGCTGTGGTGGCTGGCGCTCCCGCTGGGAGCGCTCTATCTGCTCTCGCTGCGGCGGTCCTACTATGTCGATCGCTACCTGACGGCAAGCCTGCCGGCCTACCTGCTGCTCCTGGCGCTGGGAGCGAACCGCTGGCGGAGATGGCTCTGGCGCGTGCTGACCTTCGGCGCGGTTCTGGTCAATATGGCCTGGGGGACGCTGCGCGTCCACAGCGATCCCGTCTTTGCCAAAGAAGGCTGGCGCGAGGCTGTCGCGCTGGTCGAAGGACAATGGCAGGCAGCGGATGCTGTCGTGGTGGCTGACGAAGAGACAGTGCTGGGCACGTCGGTCTATCGGCGGCAGCCGTGGACATACGTCGTCCTCTCGCGGGGGGATGCGGCGGCCTTGCTGGAGGAGACGGCGGCGCGCCATGGTCGCCTCTGGCTGGTCTGGCGCAGCACGCAGGAATCGAACCACCGCCTTTCCAAGTCCGCCCCGCCCAATCCGTGGGACCAGGCGCCGCCGCCGCTGCGGGAGTGGCTGGCGGCCCATCGAGAGCAGGTGGCTGTGGATGTCCGCCTGCCGGGCATGGCCATACTGCGCCTCGACCAGCCGGCCGAACCATAAGGGCTACCTGCCCTCCCGCAGGTTCAGGGCAGGCAGTTACGGGAGGTGAGCGAATTGAACATCCGCGTCGCCCTGCGTCATCCTTTCACGCCGATCTTGCTGCTCTTTATCGCCTTTCGCCTGATGATGCTGGTCACCTTCCTGCCGGAGGACCTGACCCACCTGGGCGACTATCCCTACTACTACGCCCTGGCCCAGCTTTCTGACGAGGGGCGCTGGCCGTTCATCGGTTACTGGTCGGAGCACGCGCCGCTCTTTCCCTTTCTCTCCACCCTGATCTACCGCCTCTCGCTGCTGACGCCGCGCGGCGGCTATGCGGCCTATGTCTATCTCTTTGGCTGCGCCATGCTCGCTTTCGATGTCGGCTCGCTGTGGCTCTTGATGCGCCTGGGGCGGCGGCTGTGGGGGGAAGAGCGGTCGCTGTTGCTGGGCTGGAGCTATGCCCTGCTCTTTACGCCGCTGATCTATAGCTGGTGGACGTTCGAGGGGATGACGGCCTTTTTCATCCTGCTGGCGCTCGATCTGTTGCTGGCAGAGCGAGATAGCTGGTCGGCGGTGGCGGCAGGGCTGGGCGTGCTGACCAAGCTGGTGCCGGTCGTGCTGGTGGCGGCGGTGGTGCGGGCGCGCCCCCTGCGCCGCTGGCTTCGCTATGGGCTGATCGCGCTGGGGGTGGTGCTGGCGGCGCTGCTGCCGCTCGTCCTGGCCGGCGGCCCCTACGCCACGGCCTTTTTCCGCTCCACCGTCGCGCGCAGCTCTTACGAGACAGTCTGGGCGCTGATCGACGGGAACCTGGGGACGGGGATGCTCCTGCCGCTGATGGCGCACCTGGACCCGGCGCAGGCCGGCCGGGCGACGGGCCACGCAGCCCGCCTGCCCGAGTGGCTCAAGAGCGGCGCGTTCGCCCTGCTCTACCTGTGGTTGTTGTGGCGGGCAGACCTGCGCGACGCGCCCCGGCGGCTGGTCGCTTTTGTCGCCCTCTCGCTGGTGCTGTTCTTTCTGTGGTCGAAGGGCTGGAGCCCGCAGTGGCAGGTGTTCCTCTTCCCGCTGCTTCTGCTGGCGCTGCCCTACCGCCGGGCGCTGCTATGGGTGCTGACGTTGAGCGCGGTCAACCTGGCCGAGTGGCCCGTGCTGCTCGTCCATCAACTCGACCAATGGCTCTGGGTAACCATCCTGTTGCGCACGGCGCTGTTCATCGCCCTGGGGTACGAGTTGTGGCGTGTCGTCAGGCCGTCCTATTCTGAGAGCGGCAGGTTGGCCCCGCAGTAGGGGCAGCTCGCCGCGCGCGGGCCGTGCCATTTGACCTCGTCGCCGTTGACCGGCCCGCCACAGGCCGGGCACCTGGCCGGCAGCAGGTCAGGGCGGCGCTCCGGCCCGGCCGCCGCAGCGGTCAGCGGCGCGCTTGCCACCATAGACCACCAGAACTTTCTTAACGCCGCAACTACTTGCGCCTGATGAGGCCTCGCTACAGGGAGGCAGGGCGAAACAAGATTTGACTTGACACGTGACAGGCAGCACCCGCCGCAGGTGACGGCTCTCAGGCCGCTACCCATGCCGCCGCACGAAACGCTGCATCCGCTCCAGCGCCTGCTCGATCTTTTCATAGGCTGTGGCGTAGGAACAGCGCACATGGCCCTTTCCCGCCGCGCCAAAGGCGCTGCCCGGCACCACAGCGACCCGCTCCTCCTCCAACAGCTTTTCGGCAAACTCGTTCTCGTCCATGCCGGTGATGGCGATGGAGGGGAAAGCGTAAAACGCGCCCTTGGGCTCGACGCAGGTCAGGCCTATCGCGTTGAGTCCGTCGACGATGAGGCGGCGGCGACGGTCGTACTCGGCGCGCATCTCGGTAACGTAAGGAGCGCCCTCCCGCAAGGCTGCCAGGGCGGCGTACTGGGAGACAGTGGGCGCGCACATGATGGTGTACTGGTGCACCCGGCGCATCATGCCCAGGATCTCGGCCGGTGCGGCAGCGTAACCGATGCGCCAGCCGGTCATCGCCTCGGCCTTGGAAAAGCCCATCAGCAAGATGGTGCGGCTGTACATGCCGGGCAGGCTGGGGAAGCAGACGTGCTCGACGCCATAGACCAGCCGGTCGTACAGTTCGTCGGAGATGACCAGCAGGTCGTGTCGCTTGACGACCGAGGCGATGGCGTTGAGGCGCTCGCGGCTCATCACAGCGCCCGTCGGGTTGTTGGGATAGCCCAGCAGCACCGCCTTGGTGCGCCCGGTGACCGCCGCCTCGATCTCGGCCGCCGTGACCTGCCACTCGTTCTCGGCATAGGTGGGCACCATCACCGGCGTGCCGCCGGCAAAGATGACCTCCGGCGCGTAAGAGACGAAGCACGGCTCGGGGATGATGACCTCGTCGCCAGGATCGAGCGTGGCGACACAGGCCAGGTAGAGCGCCTCCGATACGCCGACGGTGATGAGGATCTCGCTGGCCGGATTGTAGGTCTGGCCGTAGGTGCGGTCGAGGTGCTCAGCAATGGCGCGGCGCAGTTCCATCAGCCCTGAGTTGGACGAATAGTGTGTCTCGCCGCGCTGGAGCGCCTCGATGCCGGCGCGCAGGATCGGCTCAGGCGTGGTGAAATCCGGCTCGCCAATGCCCAGGCTGATGACGTCCTCCATGGTCGCCGCGATGTCGAAAAAGCGGCGAATGCCGGAGGGGGGGACGGCAGCAACGCGCTGGGAGATGAAGGGACGGGGTTTGGTCATGGGCTACTCCTTATGCGAGGGTGCAAGTGGGCAAGTGTGCAAGTATGCAAGTATGCAAGTGTGCAAGTTAAAGGTTCAGGGATTTGAGGTAGGCGACGAGTTGTGGGCGGGTGGAGGGGTGGCGCAGGGTGTATTGGATGCACGCCTTGAGGTGGTGCAGCGGGTCGCCGGCAGCCAGCCACAGTCCATCGATAGGACAGACGACGACGGTGGAGCGGGCAGCCAGCCGCCCCACGGCATCGGCCACCCACAGCTCGCCGCCCAGCCCTATCTCTGCGCCGGTCAGCACCTGGAACAGCTCCGGCGTAAAGACAAAGTGGCCGATCTGGGCCAGGTTCGACGGCGCCGTGCCTCTGGCGGGCTTTTCGATGATGCTCTCGATCACGTCCTCTGTCCCCGCCCTGAGTTCGATCATGCCGTAGAGATGGGTTTCCTCGTCGGGGACGAGCTGGACGGCCAGGACAGCGGCAGGCTGACGGCGGCGGAACGTCTCCAGCATCTGCTGCGGGACAGGGACATCAGCCAGGATGATGTCGTCGCCGAACATGTAGTAGAACGGCTCGTCGGGGCGCAGCCAGGGCCGCGCTGCCAGCGCCGGCGCAGCGTTGCCGTAAGGCAGATGCTCCGGCTGGCGAACAAAGACGATGTCGGCCAGGCGCGAGATGCGCCGCACTTCTTCCAGCAGTTCGAACTTGCCCTGCGCCTCCAGGTGGCGCTCCAGCGCCGGCGCGGGGGCGAAATGCTGTTGCACCGCCTCGCTCACGCCGCGCACGACGACGATGATCTCTTCGATGCCCGCAGCGACCAGGGCTTCGACGTGGTGCTGAATCAGCGGCACCCCGCCGATGGGGATCATCTCTTTGGGCACCGCCTTGGACGCCGGCAGGAAACGGGTGCCATAACCAGCGATGGTGATGATGCCTTTCATAGCGCTCCTTGTGAAAGCTCCAACAAGGGCGATTATAGCAAAAGCGGCCCAAGTTGCAAAGGCCCATGGAGGTGTTATAATAGCAACCCTTGGAGCAAGATGGGCAGATATCTGATCGGCCTCGGAGTGGCAATAGCCCTGGCAGCGGCGATTGTAGGAGCTGCCTTCTCTCAGCCGCTTACCGTTCGCCAGGGATTGAACGACATTCCGGCGGGCGAACTGGTCGCCGGGCGCCGCCTGGGGCAGACGTTTCGCGCGCCGCAAGGGGGGCTGTACCGCATCGACGTGCTGCTGGCCACATATGCCCGCCAGAACAGCGGCCCCGTCCTCTTCCAGGTCAGTTACGGCCCTGGCGAGCCTGCCCTGGTCACAATTCCCTTCGACGCCGCCGAGGTGAAAGATAACACCTTCCGCCCCTTCATCTTCGAGCCTCTTGACGCCCCGCCTGAAGGGACGTTCTACTTCTCCCTCGAAGCGCCAGAGGCGCAGCCGGGCAACGCCATCACCATCTGGCAGACCAGTTCTGACTCTTACGCGGACGGCCAGGCCTATGTGAACGACCAGCCGGCGGAGGGCGACCTGGGATTCATCGCCTGTTTCCGCAGCACGCCGTTCGACAGATGGCGCGTTTTCGTCGAGCAGGTCCGCAACGGCTATCCCTATCTCTGGCGCGCGCGGTGGCTCGTGCTGGCCGCCGCCATCGGCTGGGTGCTGGGCACCGGCCTGCTGTTGGGGCAGGTGCTGGCGGCAGGAGCACGCCATGAACACTGATCGGTCAGCGGCGGTCGAGCTGCGCTCGGTCTCTAAGCAGTTCTGTATCTACCACGAGCGCCCGCGCTCGTTCCTCGAGCTGGTCGCCGAGGGCATCGGCGCACGGCGACGCAAGAAAGAGATCATCTGGGCGCTGCGCGATGTCGATCTGATCGTCCCGCGCGGCGAAACGCTGGGCATCATCGGCCCCAACGGCGCCGGCAAGAGCACGATTCTCAACCTCATCGCCCGCGTGCTGACGCCCACATCCGGCCAGGTCATCGCCCACGGGCGGGTTTCCTCCCTGCTGGAGCTGGGGGCCGGCTTTCACCCTGACCTGACCGGCCGGGAGAACATTTTTCTCTACGGTTCGTTTCTCGGCCTCTCGCGGGCCGACATGGCCCGCCGCTTTGATGACATTGTCGATTTCTCCGGCATCCCCGCCATGATCGACGCGCCGGTCAAGCGCTACTCGTCTGGCATGTACCTGCGGCTGGCCTTCTCTGTCGCCATTCACGTCGAGCCGGACATCCTGCTGGTGGACGAGGTCTTTGCCGTGGGTGATCACGCCTATCAGGAGCGTTGCCTGCGGCGCATCCGCGAACTGCAACAGCGCGGCATCACCATCCTCTTTGTCTCCCACAGCATGGCCACGGTGCGCCAGATGTGTTCGCGGGCGGTCTGGCTTGCCAATGGCCGCATCATGGCCGACGGCATGCCAGAGCAGGTCATCGACCGCTATCTGAACGAGGCGACCCCTCACAAAGAGGTTCGGCTGAGCGCGCCTCAGCCCATTACGGGCGCCCGCTGGGGGTCGGGCGAGGTCGAGATCACCCGGGTCTCGTTTCTGGATGCCCAGGGGCGGGACTGCACCTGCATCCCGGTGGGCAGCCCTTTGCACATCCGTGTCGAGTTTGTCGCTCATCGACGCATCGAGCGGCCCGTCTTTGGGCTGGCAATCTATCACAACGTCGGCACCCACGTCAACGGCCCTAACACGCGCCTGGCTGGCCTGCCGATCGAAGCGGTCGAAGGGCCTGGCGTGGTGGAATACCGCGTCGAGTCCCTGCCGCTGCTGCCGGGCGGCTATACGCTCACGGTAGCTGTCCACGACTGGGAAGGGCTGCACGTCTATGACTATCGCCACCAGGCCTTTCCCTTCACCGTCGATCCCAGCCCTGTGACGTCCGAGGTCTATGGCCTGGTGTGGATGCCAGCGCGCTGGCGGCTTGTGTGTGGCGGCGTCGAACGCGAGGTCAGCAGCTCGCCAGTTGCCGAAGGAGCGCGCGCCCATGTTGCCTGATGTCACGGTCATTGTGCTCAATTTCAACGGCAAGGACTATCTGGGGGACTGCCTGGATAGCCTGCTGGCGCTCGATTACCCATCCGACCGGCTTGAGATCATGGTCGTCGACAACGGCTCGGTCGACCGTTCGGTCTCTTTTGTGCGGCAGGCTTATCCCACCGTGCGCCTGCTCGAACTGCCAGAGAACCGCGGCTTTGCCGCCGGCAACAATGCTGGCGCCCAGGCCGCGCGTGGTGCCTACCTGGCTTTTCTGAACAATGACATGCGCGTCGACCCCCGCTGGCTGATCGAGATGGTCGAAGCCATGCAGACAGCGGACGATGTGGTCTGTGTGGGGGCCAGGATCTTGACCTGGGATGGCCATGGCATCGATTTTGTCGGTGGAACGCTCAACTTTCACGGCATGGGTTTCCAGCCAGTGGATATGGTCAACGCCAGCGAAGGCGTTCACGAGGTGCTCTTTGCCTGCGGCGGCGCCATGCTCATCCGGCGGGACATTTTTCTCGAAAGCGGCGGCTTTGATGAGAGCTTTTTTGCCTACTTTGAGGATGTCGATCTGGGCTGGCGTCTCTGGGTGCTGGGATACCGCGTGCTCTTTGCGCCGCGCGCTGTGGCTTACCATCGCGGCCATGCCACCGGCAAGAAATTCGAGGGGGAGCGGCGCGCTCTGCTCTACGAGCGCAACGCCCTGGCTGTGATCCTCAAGAATTATGGCGACGAAGCGCTGACGCGCATCCTGCCCGTGGCGCTCTTGCTGACCGCGCGCCGGGCGGTGATGGCGTCGGGCCTGGACAAGAGCCAATTCCGCATGGAGACCCAGCCGCGCTCTGATAAATCGCTTCGCCTGGCCGAAGGTCAGATGCGCCGCGAGCTGGAAATGCTGATGCGGGAGTATGGCCTGTGGGTGGTGACGAAAGAGATTGTCCGCCGCATCCTGCGCTTTTTCTACGCCAATTTTGTCTACCAGGTCAGGCGCGACGTCGCCATTGTACCTCGCGCCTCGATGAGCCCCCTGGTTGCCCTCGACGACATCGCCGATATGATGCCTGCCATCTGGGCACAGCGAGAGGCCATCCAGGCGCAGCGCAGGCGCAGCGATGCCGAGATTCTGCCGCTCTTTGGCAATCCCTTCCAGCCCCATCCGCCGGACCCCGCCTATCTGGCATTGCAGCAACGTCTGGTCGAAATCTTCCACATCGACGGCCTCTTCCCCGCCGACGGGCGCTGACGGAGGCCAGCCCATGCCCACGCGCGTCCTGATCGTCAGCCACGAGGCACCCGCGCCGCACATGGCCGGCCCGGCCATCCGCTACTGGCACATCGCCCAGGCGCTGGCCAGCGAATGCCAGGTCTGCCTGGCCGTGCCCGACACACCGCTGCTGGCAGGCGAAGGCTTCCAGGTCGTCGGCTATCAGCGCCAGGGAGGCGCCCCTCTGCCCGCCCTGCTGGCCCAGGCCGATGTCGTGCTGGCGATGGGCTTTCTGCTCCGCCGCTACCCCTTCCTGCAAGAGACGGACAGGCCGTTGGTGATCGACCTCTACGATCCCTTCATCCTGGAAAACCTGGAGATCCACCGTCACCGCCCGCTGGATGAGCAGGCCAGCATCCACGCCTTCGACCTGGGCGTGCTCAACGAACAACTGCGGCGGGGCGACTTTTTCCTCTGCGCGCACGAGTCGCAGCGCGATTTCTGGCTGGGGATGCTGGCGGCCAACGGCCGCGTCAACCCCTATACCACCGCCGCCGACCGCACCCTGCGCCGGCTGATCGACCAGGTGCCTTTCGGCCTGCCGGCCGAACCGCCCCAGCACCGCCGTCCCGTGCTCAAGGGCGTGCGCCCGGGGATCGCCCCGCACGACCGGCTGATCTATTGGGGCGGCGGCCTGTGGGAGTGGTTCGACCCGCTGACGGCCATCCGCGCCGTGGCTGAGGTGGCGGAGGTCCACCCCAACGTGCGGCTCTTTTTCGCCGGCGTGCGCCATCCCAACCCCGACGTGCCGCCGATGCGCATGGCCGAGGCCGCCCGTGCCCTGGCTGACGAGATGGGGCTGACTGACCGGCTGGTCTTTTTCAACGACTGGGTGCCCTACGCCGAGCGGGAGAATTATTTGTTGGAAGCCGATCTGGGCATCAGCCTGCACTTTGAGCACCTGGAGACGCGCTACTCCTTCCGCACTCGCCTGCTGGACTATATCTGGGCTGGCCTGCCGATGGTCGTCACCGGCGGCGATACGCTCGGCCAGCGGATCGCCGCCGAAGGGCTGGGCGCTGTCGTGGCTCCTGGGGATGCCGCCGGCGTGCGCGATGCCCTGCTGCGCCTGCTGGCCCAGCCCGACCTGCGCGAGCAGACCGCGCTGCGCTTTGCGGCGATGCGGGCCGCGCTGAGCTGGGAACGGGTGGTGGAGCCGCTGCGCCTCTTTTGCCGCGCCCCCTACCGCGCCGCTGACCGCGTCGCTGCCCCCCGCCAGGAAGAACCGCGCCCTCCGCTGCTGCAACGCGCCTGGAGGGTGCTGCGTCAGCAGGGAGCGGCCGCCCTGTGGAGCGAGACGCGGGCCTATATCCGCTGGCGGATGACGAGGCCGCCGCGATGAGTCCGCGCGTCGCCGTCATTGTGCTCAACTGGAACGGTCAGCACCTGCTCGGCCGCTGCCTGGGCGCTTTGCAGGCGCAGACCTGCCGCGACGCCGACGTGGTGCTGGTCGACAACGGCTCGACCGACGGTTCGGTTGCCTTTGTGCGCCAGCATTTCCCCCAGGTGCGCCTGATCGTCAACAGCGAAAACCTGGGCTTTGCCGCCGCCAACAACCAGGCCATCCGCGCCACCGACTCGGAGTTTGTGGCGCTGCTCAACAACGACACCGAGCCGGCGCCCGACTGGCTGGCCGAGCTGCTGCGCGCCGCTGACTTGGACGAACGGGTGGGCGCCTGCGCCTCGCGCATGCTCTTTGCCCATCAGCCGGAGACGATCAACTCGGCGGGCGTGGCGCTGGACCGCGCTGCCATCGCCTGGGACTGGCGCGGGGGGGAGCGGGACGATCCAGCAGAGCGCGCGCCGGAGGAGGTGTTCGGCGCCTGCGCTGGCGCGGCCCTCTATCGCCGCGCCATGCTGGACGACATCGGCCTGCTGGACGAGGACTTTTTCGCCTATCTGGAGGACGTCGATCTGGCCTGGCGGGCGCAGTGGGCTGGCTGGCGCGCCCTCTCGGTGCCCACCGCGCGGGTGCTGCACCTCCACTCTGCCACGACCCGCGAAGGTTCGCCGTTCAAGAACCGCCTGCTGGGGCGCAACAAGGTCTGGCTGATCGCCAAGAACTATCCATGGCCGCACCTGCTCTGCTATCTGCCGGCGATCCTCTTCTACGACCTGGGCGCATTGCCGTTCGTCCTGCTCTGGCGGAGGGATTGGGGGCCGCTGCTGGGCCGCCTGGAAGGGCTGGCCGGGCTGGGCAAGGCGCTGCGCAAGCGGCGGGCGCTGCGTCCGCTGCGACGGCTGCCAGCGCGGACGGTGCTGGGCCGCATGGCCCCGCTGGCGGCGCCCTGGCGCATCTGGCAGCGCTATGCCCATCTCTACAGAGACAGCGGAGGGCAGAATGGCGGCTGAACTGCCGTTCGTCACCGTGGTGGTGCTGAACTATAACGGCCTGGCCCACCTGGAGCCGTGCTTTCGCTCGCTGCTGGCCCTCGACTATCCCGCCCAGCGGCTGGAACTGCTGCTGGTCGACAACGGCTCGCGCGACGGTTCGCTGGCGTACATGGAGAAGCACTTTCCCGCCGTGCGGCTCATCCGCAACGAGCGCAACCTCGGCTTTGCGGCCGGCAACAACGTCGGCGCGCGGGCGGCCCAGGGCGAGCTGGTCGCCTTTCTCAACAACGACATGCGCGTAGCGCCCAACTGGCTGCTGGAACTGGTGGCCCCTTTCGAGCGGGGAGAGGACGTGGCAGCAGTGGGAGGCAAGGTTCTCTCATGGGACGGCAAGCGGATCGATTTCGCCGCCGCCGCGATGAACATCTTTGGCTACGGCTATCAGTTGGGAGCAGGTCAGCGCGCCGCTGACGACTCCTCTGAGGTGCGCCCCATGCTATTTGTCTGCGGCGGCAACATGGCCGTGCGTCGGCAGGTCTATCTGGACGCCAGCGGGTTCGACGATGACTATTTTGCCTACTATGAGGATGCGGACCTGGGCTGGCGGCTGTGGGTGTTGGGCTACAGGGTGCTCTTTACGCCCAAGGCCGTCGTCTACCACCGTCATCACGGCACGGGCCGCCACCTGACCGACGAGAAGCGACGCCTGCTCTACGAGCGCAACGCCCTCTACACGATCATCAAGAACTATGAGGACGAGACGTTGCAGCGGGTCCTCCCTTCGGCGCTGCTGCTCCTGCTGGAGCGCTGCTACCTGCTCAGCGGCATCGAGGGGAGCGACTTTCGCCTGACAGGAGAGGCAGGCCCGCCGGCGCTGGAAGAGCGGACAGGGCAATACACAGCGGGGTATTACGCCAGGCGGGCCTGGCAGACCATACGCCAGGAGGGGCTGGGCGGGCTGTGGGCAAGGGTCAGGGCAGAGCTGCGCTGGCGCTCGCCGTCGCTGCCGGGGCGGAGGCGCGCCCGTCGGCGAGGCGAGCGCATCGCCGTGCCGCCCCAGGCGCTCAGCGGCCTGGTCGCCGCCGACGACCTGATCCGCCACCTGCCCCGTCTGTGGGAGAAGCGACAGGCCATCCAGGCCCGCCGTCGGCGCACCGACGCTGAAATCCTGCCTCTCTTCGAGACCCCGCTGGAGCTGAGCTTCTTCGACCCTGCCTATCAGGCTGCGCAGAATCTGCTGGTCGAGCTGTGGACACAGATTCCGCACGGATGAACGCGGGATGACGCAGCGCACTGGCTGTACCCCATTGCCCGGCAGCCTCTCACTGGCGGGGATCAGAGGCCGCGAAATCCGTGAAATCTGTGAAATCTGTGGCCAAAAACCGGCATCTCTCCTTGCTTCGAACACCCCCATTCCCTCTGTTGCCGAGATAGCGTAAACGATGTAGAATGAGAGCGCGCCGCGCGGAGCGGTGCAACCTGGGGAGTCGTCGTCCTCTATGACTCGGGTGCTGATCGTCAGTCACGACCGCCTGGGACGGCGGATGGCCGGGCCGGCCATCCGCACCTGGGAGTTCAGCCGCGCCCTGGCCGCCCAGGGACACGCAGTGACGCTGGCCGTGCCCAACCAGTCGGACCTGCAAACAGCGGGGGTCGAGGTGGTGACCTACGACGCCCGCACCCTGGCTGACCTGGCGGGCCAGGCAGAGGTGCTCGTCGTCTCCGGTCTGACGCTCAACCAGTACCCCTTCCTGGGCCAGTTGGACATCCCGCTGGTCGTCGACATCTACGATCCGTTTCATTTGGAGAACCTGCAACTGTTCGCCGGGCGCGACATGAGCTACCGCGAGCAGGACAACGCCGCCCTGCTCAGATACCTGGGCGCGCAGTTGACGCTGGGCGATTTTTTCCTCTGCGCCAGCGAGCAGCAGCGGGACTATTGGCTGGGCATGCTGACGGCCTATGGCCGCGTCAACCCGCGCACCTATGACCAGGAGGCCGACCTGCGGCGGCTGATCGATGTCGTGCCCTTCGGTATGCAGGACGAACCGCCCCGTTCCACGCGCCGCGTGCTCAAGGGTGTCCATCCCCATATCGCCGCCGACGACCAGGTGATCCTGTGGGGTGGCGGCATCTATGACTGGTTCGACCCGCTGACCCTGCTCCAGGCGATGGCCCTCCTTGTCCGCGAGCGGGAAAACGTGCGGCTTTTCTTCATGGGCATCAAGCATCCCAACCCGCATGTCCATCGCATGCGGATGACGCAGCGGGCGATCCAGATGAGCCAGGAGCTGGGCTTCTACGACCGTTTTGTCTTTTTCAACGACTGGGTGCCCTACGAAGAGCGCGGCAATTATCTGCTGGAAGCCGACGTGGGCGTGAGCCTGCACCTGGCCCACATCGAGACCCGCTATGCCTTCCGCACGCGGCTGGTGGATTATATCTGGGCGGGGCTGCCGATGGTCATCACCGGCGGCGATACGCTGGCCGAAAAGGTGGAACGGGAAGGGGCAGGGTACACAGTGGGGTACAGAGACGTGGAGGGAACAACGGCGGCGATCAGGCGGCTGCTCGATGAGCCGGACGCCCGCAGCGCGCGTGAGGGCTGCTTCCGCGCCCTGCAGGCGCAGTTGAGCTGGGCCAGGGCGGTCGAACCGCTGAGCCGCTTCTGCGCCGAACCCTACCTTGCGCCGGACAGGGAAACAGCCCGTTCCGCCCTGCGCCAGCCCGAAGCGCAGCTCCTTGTCACGACCCCTTTGTCCGACCGTCTGGCCAAAGGCTGGCGGCTGCTGCGCTACGAGGGGGTCAAAGCCCTGTGGCGCGAGGTGCGTTCGTATGTCGAGATCCGCCGTGGCATGTGGCTTGGTGATCGAATGCGCCGCTCGAAAGAAGGGAAGGAATAGACCATGCTGACGAGAAAAGACTTTGAAGGACGAGAATCGCCCACCTGGTGTCCAGGCTGCGGCAACCATGCCATCCTCAACGCGGTCAAGATGGCGCTGGCGGAGAACAACATTGCCCCGCACGAGATTCTGATCGTCACCGGCATCGGCTGCGGCAGCAAGTTGCCGCACTATATGAAGGTCAACGGCTTCCACACCTTGCACGGCCGCCCGGTCGCTGTGGCGACAGGGGCGCGGCTGGCCCATCACTGTCTGCCGGTGATGGTCGTCCACGGGGACGGCGACGGCTATGGCGAGGGGCTGAGTCACTTTCTCAACGCCGCCCGGCGCAACATCAACCTGGTCGATCTGGTGCAGAATAACCGCGTCTATGGGCTGACGCGCGGCCAGTACTCGCCCACCAGCGAGCGCGGCAAGCGCACCCCCACCACGCCCGAAGGCGCCATCGACAACCCGGTCAACCCGCTGGCCCTGGCCATCACCGCCGGCGCCACCTTTGTCTCACGCGGCTATTCCGGCGAACTCAAGCACCTGGCCTGGCTCATTGGCGAGGCGCTGCGTCATCCTGGCTATGCGCTGGTCGATGTGCTCCAGCCGTGCGTGACCTGGAACCGCAGTTATTCCTACGACTTTTACAATCCCCGCGTCTACAAGCTGGAGGAGGACGGGGGCTACAATCCCAGCGACCGGGCCATGGCCTGGGAGCGGGCGCACGAATGGGGTGAGCGTATCCCCATCGGCATCTTTTACCGCAGCCAGGCGCCCACCTACGAGGAGCAGGTCCCCGCGCTGGCCAGAGGCTGCCTGGTTCAGCAACCACTGGACCAGGCCTGGATCCGGCGCGTCGAGGCGCTCAAGCAGCGCCTGGTGTAAGGCTCCCCAGGCCGGTCCATAAGGGAAAGGCGCAGAGACACCGGGATTCCTATCCCGGCACTCTGCGCCGGCTTTTGCGTCCTTTCAGCCTGCGCCCTGGGGTGGGCGGGGCAGTAAGTCGTCAGCCGATAGCGAGGGCCTTGCTGCTCTCCCACAGGCCGTGGATGTTGCAGAGGGAGAGGGCAACGAGCGTGCCGGGGCCGCCCACCTGCACCGAAAAAGTCGCCGAAGGAGCGGTCAACGCCGTTCCCTCGCCATGGGCGGAGAACTCCACGCGGCCAACAAGAAAGACGAATCTGGAATCGGCCGGCTGGAAATAGAGCTCGATCGAGCGGATGTGGTGCTCCAGGGTGTTGGGGTGCGGGATCTCTTTGCCCACACTGACCTCGACGGTGAAGGGCACGCCAGCCTGCACCGTGTCCGCGCACTCGATCACGGGGGCGTGCTTTTCCTTTTTCCAATCTGCTGACTGAATGGCATCTCCGATTTTCATCCTGCAAAACCTCCTGAAATCGTTTAGCGTTTGGTCGGCTCGACCACTGCCTGGGCTATCGTCGAATCGCTGCGACCGCCGCAGTCCTGGCTGCGGCTGGCCTCGAAAGCGCAGGCCTCGCAGCAGTACAGTTTGTTGCCGCGCCGGATTGCCTCTCCCTCGATGGGATCGCCACAATAGTCACACCGCTGCTGTTCCATCTTTCCCTCCAGGTTCAGAATATGCCGGCCATTCTTCCCCCTGCTACCGCCAAAGCATATTTTACCGCATTTCCGGCCTGTTGACAAAAGACCTCGGACGCCGGGGGGCTTCCGAGGTCTGGCCAGGATCTGGGCTGAGACCTGCACTAGGGAGCGCACTCGCCCCGGAAGAACGCCCACTCCTCGCATTCGCTGCCATCGGCAAAGACGCAGATGCCCACCTCGCCGCCCTCGCCGCTGCGGATCTCGAGCGTGCCGCCCTGTTCCTGGCAATAGACCGAAGCCGGGTTGGCAATGCCCTGGCTACCGCCGTCCGTTCTGAGCACGTTGCCCTGCGCATCGACCTGGCCGTCCCACACCAGGCCGCTGGCTGTGTTGACAATGTTGACCTGGTAGATCGTGGCCTCCGGGGCGACGATGGGGAAGGTGACCGTGACGACCCACTCGCCAGCGGTGTAGCGGATGGTGGAGCTGCCAAGCAGACCCTGAGGAGTGAGGTCCTCCTCGCGCCAGTCAAAGGCCGGCATCGCTTCCCCTTCCGTCCAGATGTAGGCCATCGCCGCATCGCGGGCGCGAGCCGGGCCGGAAGCCGGCTCGACCTCGGTCGGTGCAGGCGCTGGCCCGCAGCCGCCCAGAAGCACGATGCTCACCAGGAGCACAACGGCTGAAACCAACCACGTCTTTTTCATCTCTTTTTCTCCTCGTGTTTTCAGATTGAGCCTGTGACTCTTCTTCTAGACGCCTATCTCCTGCTCCAGGTTCCTTGACCTGGTGGGGGCGTGTCCGATTGGGGACATGGGGTGGTAGGCCGATATACGGGGCTCAGTCAGCCGTCGCAGTTGTCGGCATTCGCCTTGCATGGTATGATGGCTGGAGCAAATTCTGCCACGGCCAAGGAGAAAGCCCCCATGACAACTGCCACCCCGCCTCAGGATCTGCGCGCGCAGATGGAAAGAATCCTGCGCTGCTTCCGCAAGAAAGCCCGAACGGCGGCGCGAGAGGAACTGGCCAGGGCAGTGAACGAGCTGTACCAGCTACAACTGGTCACCTCCACCGGGGGCAACCTGAGCGTCCGCATCGCGGGGCGCGACGAATGCTGGATCACCCCCAGCCAGGTACCCAAGGGCGACCTGCGGCCAGAAACCATGGTGCGGATCGACCTGGAGGGCAACGCGCTCGACGCCGGCGCGCTGGCCCCTTCGTCCGAGTGGGCGCTGCACACCGAGCTGTACAAGGCGCGGCCGGAGGTGCAGGCCGTCATCCATGCCCACGCTCCCTATGCGACCATTCTCGGCCTGGCGCAGCTTCCTTTTCTGCCCATCAATACCGATGCCGCTTTCCTCAAGGGAATGCCCCTCGTGCCGTTCATCATGCCGGGGTCGAAGGAACTGGCCCTGGCGGTGGTGAAAGCGATGGGCCACAACCCGGCCTGCATCATGCAGAACCACGGCATCGTGGCGGTCGCCAGCAACCTGCGCCGGGCGATTGACCTGGTCGAGAGCATCGAGCGCACCGCGCAACTCATCTGGGGCTGCTACGCGGTGGGCAAAGAGCCGCCGCTCCTGCCGCAAGAGGCCATCAGGATACTGGAAGAGAAAGGGGAGATGCTGGCATAGCACAGCACAACAGCCCCCCCGGCCCGCCGGCAGCGCGGACAAGACGTCCGCGATCCCAGGGCTGGGATCGCGGGCGTCCCCGCCCGCCGACCGAATATCCGGCCTTTGCTCTCCTGGCCCACCTGCGCTATAATGAAGCCAGATCGCCAGGGAGGCGGGAGGGCTTATGATCGAGCTGCTGTCCATCATCATCCTGACCTTTGCCCTGACCCTGATCCTGCTCGGCCTGATCACGGTCTGGCTGGAGCGGGGGGCAGGGCGCTGGCAGGGCGTCGTCGTCAGCCTGTTGGGGCTGCTGGTGGGCGCGGCCTACATGTTCCTGGGCAGCCGTTTCTCGCTGGCCCTCTTTGGCCGGCTCATCGTGCGCGTCAATCTGCCGGCGCTGATGTGGACCGCTTTGACCTACACCGTCGGCGTGCTCGGCGGCGCGCTCGCTGCCACGGGCCTCTTTCTATGGGTCACCGGCCGCTATCAGACCTGGCAGATCCGCCGGCGGGTGATCGCCCTCATTTTGGCCGCCGTTGCCCTGACCGTCGTGGTTACCTTTATCGCTGTCTGGCTCAGCCGTCTCCCCTGAGCTATTGCCCCAGCCGCGTCCGCAGCCAGCCCAGGATCAGGTCGTTCAGGTCCGGCTGGCGCTGCAGCATCTCGATGCCGTGCCCGGCCTGGGCGTAGAGCGCCAGCGCATGCTCGCCCTGGGCCATCTGATCCAGCGTCTGCGCCGAAGAGCAGGCGTAGGCATCGTCCTGGCTGGCGGCGATGAGCACGGCGCGGTTGCCATAGGCGAGCATGGCTTCCTCCGTGCGCACGCCGCGATAGTCGAGGCCGGGCGAGAGGAGCACCACCGCGCGCACCCATGGCAGCGCAGCGCCGGCAACCAGGGCCAGGTTGGCGCCGATGCTGGCGCCGACGATGGCCGTGCGTTCGGCATCGACCTCGGGCTGGGCGGTCAGCGCTTCCCAGGCGCGGGCGACGTCGTCGGCCATGGCCGCCCATTCTGCCTCGCCGCCGCTTTCGCCATGCCCGCGCAGGTCGAGGGCCAGCACGGCATAGCCCGCCGCCTGCAGACGCGTGGCAAATTGTGCCCAGTCCTCTTTCTGCCCGCCGACCTGGTGCAGCAACAGCACCGCTGGCGCCGGGCTGCTGGCCGGCGGATAGAAGGCGCCGCTCAGGATCACGTCCCCGCCGACGGGAACGGTCAGCAGCCGAAAGTTGCTCGACGGGCGCGGCGTCGCCGTGGGTTGAGAGGGCACCCAGGTCCCCCCGGGCGCAGCCGTCGCCGCTCCTGGCAGGGCATGGCCGTCGCAGGCCGTCAGCACGATCAAGATCGTCAAAAGCCAAAACAGGCGTTTCATCTTTTTCCCTCCGACGGAACTGCTCCCAGTGTATCACAGGCGGGCATCTGTGACCAGTTCCCAACTTGCCCCTCGCTCTATCTTGGGGTAGAATGAAACAGTAGCCAGGAGGTGCTGTATGCGAGGCGTACGCTGTCAACGGTGTGGACACATGTTCAGCCTGTCCAGAGAACTGGTCGTCACCGCCCTGGAAGAGATGACTCAAAAGGAAGAAGAGCACTACTCCGTCGAGTGCCCCCGCTGCCGCCATGCGGTCAAGGTGCAGCGGCGCGACCTGGAGCGCATGCGCCCCCAAGAAGGGTAGTGGCGCAAGACCCTACAGGTCAAGTCCTCATTACGAATGTCAGGAGGAAGACGGAGAGATGACACTCAACGCCTGCTTCCCAGGCTGCTATACTGGGTCGCGGTTTGGGAAGCATGACGCGGGTATTGATCATCGACGAGCACACAGCCGTGCGCCAGGCCTTGCAAGAGCGGCTCGCTGCGGCTGGCGACCTGGAAGTGGTCGGCTGCACCGGCTGCTGGCAGGAGGGCCTGCGCCTGGCCGCGCAGCGTTCCCCTGACGTCATCCTCCTGGAGACCAAGCGCTCCGATGGCAATGGGCTGGCGGTCATCTCTCGACTCAGGGCGGCCTGCCCCGCCACGTGCATCGTCGTCCTGACCTCCTATCCCGAACCCGAAGAGCAGCGACAGGCGCTGCAGGCTGGCGCAACGCGCTACCTGCTCAAAGAGATCGGTTCCGAATCGCTGGTGCGCGAGATCCGCAGCCTTGCAGAGGCACGGCAAGCTCTGCCCCTCCATTAACCGAACCGCAGAGCAGGGCGGGCTGTACAGCCTGCCCTATCCACAACGTTCGGCGCGGCCCAGGGCGTGCTTTACCTGCCCCCGTTCCGGGGGGCTGTGACCCTGCCCTGCCGTGTTCTCTGCGCTGCCACAGGCGCCCATCTAATCGGTGACCAGCGCCAGACCGTCCGGCTCCACAGTGACTGTCACCCTCTCGCCCACAGCGGGCATCCCCCAGATCGCCGGCCACTCAAAGACCAGCCGCTCGTCCCCGCAGCGCAGGGTCAGCCGGCAGGCGCTGCCGCGAAAGGCTCGCTCGACGACGGTGCCCTGCAGGCGATTGGGGCCGTCGCTGCCCGGGCGGGCCGCTTCCGGGCGGATCAGCAGGCTGAAGGGGGCCGGTGGAACGTCCTGCGGCGCGGCCAGGGTCAGGCGGCCCAGCGCCGTCTCGACGACCCCCGGACCGACGACGCGGGCATCGAGCAGGTTGCTCAGCCCCAGGAAGCGGGCCACCCACGTCGAAGCCGGTCGGCGGTAGACCTCCTCCGGCGTGCCCTGCTGCACCACCCGTCCCTCCCGCATCACCAGCAGGCGGTCGGCGATGGCGAACGCCTCTTCCTGGTCGTGCGTCACAGTGATGCTGGTCACGCCGACCTGCCTGAGGATGGCCGGCAGCTCTGCCAGGAGGCGCTCGCGCAGCGAGCGGTCCAGCGCGCCCAGCGGCTCGTCGAGCATCAAGAGGCGCGGGTTAGGGGCCAGGCTGCGCGCCAGCGCCACCCGCTGCCGCTCGCCGCCGGAGAGGCGGTTCACGTCCCGCCGCTCAAAGCCAGCCAGCCCTACCAGCGCCAGCACTTCGCCCACCCGCTGGCGGATCGCTGCCTGCTCCCAGCCAGCCATGCGCAGACCAAAGGCCACGTTGCCCAGCACGTCCTTGTGCGGGAAGAGGGCATACTCCTGGAACATCAGCCCAAAGCCACGGCGATGGGGCGGCAGATGGGTCACGTCGACGCCGTCCACGATCACCTGGCCCCCTTCGGGCAGCTCAAGCCCGGCGATCAGGCGCAGCAGCGTCGTCTTGCCGCAGCCGGATGGGCCCAACAGGCAGAGCGTCTCCCCCTCGGCCATGCAAAAGCTGACCCGCTCCAGGGTCCAGCCATCGGGATAGCTCTTGCGCAGCTCGCGGACGAGCAGAAAAGGCGCCACTTCAGAACTCACCGACCCCTCCCACGCGGAAACGTTCGATGGCCAGAAAGCCCAGCGTGCAGACGCCCATCAAGAGCGCCGACATGGCCAGAGCCTGGCCGTAGTTGGTCGCGCCGGGCTGGCCCAGCAGGCGGTAGATGGCGACGGGCATGGTCGGCAGGGTTGGCCGGGCGATCAGCGCCGTCGCCCCGAACTCGCCCATGGAGATGGTGAAGGCGAACACCGCGCCCACCGCCACTGCCCGCGCGATGATCGGCAGGTCAACCTCGCGCCAGACCTGCCAGGGCGAAGCGCCCAGCACGGCGGCCGCCTGGCGCAGGTGGGCTGGCACCGCCCGCAGCGCCGGCAGCACGGCGCGGACGACGAAGGGCAGCGCCACCAGCGTGTGCGCCAGCACCACCAGCAGCGGCGAGGTGCGCAGGTTGAGCGGCGGCTCGTCCAGGGCGACGATGTAGCCCAGCCCCAGCGTCACCGCCGACGTGCCCAGCGGCAGCATGAACAGCGGGTCGAGCAGGCGGGCCAGGAAGGAGGGGCGACGCTGTTGGCCGGCGATCGCCGTCGCCACGATCAGCCCCAGGAGCAGCGAGAGGGCCACCGTCGCCAGGGCAAAGAGCAGCGAGTTGCGCACGGCGTCGATGGGCGGCGTGTAAAAGACCGAACCGCGCGGGTTGGTAAAGAGCGCCCGGTAGTGGGCCAGTCCGGCGGCGCCGCCCAGGGTCAGCGAGCGCTCTACCAGCGCCGCCGGGGGAGCCAGCAGCAGCGCCGTCAGCGGCAGCAGGCAGGCTGTCAGCGTTGCCCAATCGCCCGCGCTGCGCGGCCGCCGCGCGGTCACCTGGCGCGGGCGCAGCGTCTGCGGCGCGGCGGCGCGCGCCTGCAGGCGCGTGTAGACCGTCATCAGCAGGAAGGTGAACAGAATCTGCACCAGCGCCAGCGCCGCAGCCAGCGGCAGGTTGGGCAGATAGACCGTGCGATAAAAGATCTCGACTTCCAGCGTGGCATAGCGCCCGCCGCCCAGGATCAGCACCACGCCAAAGCTGGTGAAGCAAAAGATGAACGTCAGCAGCGCCGCCGAGCCGAGGGCGGGCATCAGCAGCGGCAGAGTGACCTGGCGGAAGGCCTGCCAGCGGCTGGCGCCCAGCACCCGCGCCGCCTCGGGCAGCGCCGGGTCCAGGTTGGCCCAATGCGTGCCGACCATGCGCACCACCAGCACGGCGTTGTAAAAGACATGGGCCAGCAGGATGGCGGCCAGCGTCCCCTGCAGGTTCAGCGGCGGCCGCTGCAGGGCAAAGGCAGCCATCAGCGCCTGATTGAGCCAGCCACGCGGGCCCAGGAGGGCGGTAAAGGCTACCGCCACCACCACCGTCGGCAGGACGAAGGGGACGGTCATCAGCGCGGTCAGCAGCGACTTGCCGGGGAAGGCATAGCGGGCGAAGGCATAGGCCCCCGGCAGGCCGGCGAGCACCGTCAGCAGCGTCGAGAGCCCCGCCTGCCAGGTCGTGAACCAGAGGATCTCCAGGTAGCGCGTGCTGCCCACCAGGCGCCCCAGCGCGCCCAGGTCGAGCTGCCCCTGCGGCGCCAGCGAGAGCGCGATGATCGAGGCGAGGGGGTAAAAGTAGAAGAGGAGCAAAAAGAGGAGGGGGAGAAGGGGAGACAAGGAG
>DAOTYD010000038.1:0-6763 GCA_034435295.1 Anaerolineae bacterium
GACCATGGCCATGCACGAGTTCGTCGCCGACATCACTGCCATCCTCAGCGCCCTGCGCAACAACACCGTGCGCAACGTCATCGCCGAGGTCTCGGGAGGCGACCTCACCCACGAGAACACCATCGCTGACCTGGCCGAAGAGTTTGGCCAAAGCGTCGTCCGCCAGGCCCACGGCGAGGCTGACCGTTTCTACCTGCGCACGGCGAACAACCCGCTGACCATGGTCGACATCGAGGGCGAGTGGGAATCCCATTACTGCTCCCAGGTGCTCACCGGCGCCATGTTCGAGGTGCTGGCGCGGATGACGCAGCTCCATCGGGAGCGGGGCGAGTCGGCCAGCGAGGCGCTGTGGCACGCCACCGACCGCATCACCCGCATCGCCCTGCGTCCGCTGGACTATTGCCCGCCCGCCGATGTCCAGTTCATCGACTATGCCCGCGCCGTCCTGCGCGCCGATGCCCTGGCCTACCCGGACGACAATTTTGGCTACCGCGAGATCATCCGCGATGTCTTCCGCCAGCGAGGGTTTGGCGATGTCCGCGCCGAGAGCGCCCCCTACGTCGCCCAATTCCAGCGCTACGACGTGGACGATCTCTCCCGCTCGCGCACCACTGCCTACCACTTTTTGCACGAGAATCGGCAGGTGCTGGGAATCCCTCTCGAGCAGGACGTGGTCGTGGTCGATCTGTACGAGACGGACAAAAAGGCCCTGGCCGAGCGGCGGCTGCCGCGCGAGATCGTGCTCCTCTACCTCTGGCGTGAGGAGATCCCGCTCCAGGAGGCGCGCTTCGAGCATCTGAAAGGGGAAAAGGCCATGCTGCTCTGTGGCGGCACGCTCGTTTTCGACGGACGGGGCAACGTCCTCTCGCTGATGCGCAAGCCGGGCCTGGCTTACCCGCCGGATCGGGAAGAAGGGGAACGGCGGCGCGAGATGCTGCTCGACACCATCGCCAAACTGGCCCAGGCGGGCTGGGTCAGCCTGGCGGGCAAGAAAGAGATCGCTGGCGCGCCCGTGATCGGCTGGCGGACCCGCGAAGGGCTGCGCCTGGAGGCCAGCCCCAGCGCACTGCACCGCGAGAGGCGCTGATCAGCGCCGTCGCATCGCGCGGGGCAGGCGCAGCGGCAGCAGCAGCGACGACGAGACAACGCTGATGCTGCTGAAAGCCATCGCCAGCGCCGCCAGCACCGGATGGAGCTGGCGCAGCAGGTCCGGCACCCCCCGCAGCGGGTAGAGCACCCCTGCGGCAATGGGGATGAGGATCACGTTGTAGAAAAAAGCCCAAAAGAGATTCTGCCTGATCGTGCGCATCGTCGCCCGGCTGAGCGCCAGCGCCTGCGGCACGGCGCGCAGGTCGCCGCGCATCAGAGTCACGTCAGCGGTCTCCATAGCCACGTCGGTGCCCGTGCCCAGCGCAATGCCGACGTCGGCCTGCGCCAGCGCCGGCGCGTCGTTGATGCCGTCGCCGACCATGCCCACGATCCTGCCGTCGGCCTGCAAAGCCCTGACCTGTTCAGTCTTGTCCGCCGGCATGACCCCGGCGATGACCCGCTCGATGCCAGCCTGGGCAGCGATGGCCTCGGCCGTGCGGCGGTTGTCGCCGGTAAGCATCACCACCTCCAGGCCGAGGCGGCGCATCTGCGCCACAGCCTCGGCTGAGCCGTCTTTCAGCGCGTCGGCGATGCCCAGCACGCCCGCAGCGCGGCCATCGACCGCCACAGCAACGGCGGTTTGAGCAGCCGCCTGCATCCGCTCCACCTCCGCAGCCAGGCCGCCCAGGGCGATCCCCTCCGCTTCCAGCCACTGCGGTTTGCCGACCAGCACCGTATGGCCGTCAACGCGGGCGCGGATGCCCTGACCGGCCACCGCCTCGAAAGCCTGCGGTTCGGCAAGGACAAGGCCGCGTTCCTGGGCCGCCGCCACCACCGCCTGCCCCAGCGGGTGCTCGGAACCCCGCTCGGCGCTGGCAGCCCAGCGGAGAAGCTGCAGGCCTGCGTCTGGGTCGCCAGACGCCGAAGCCGTCACCTCGATCACCTCCGGCCTGCCCCTGGTGAGCGTGCCGGTCTTGTCCAGCACCACCGTCGTCAGCCGATGAGCGGTCTCCAGGGCGGCGCTGTTCTTGAAGAGAATGCCCATCTCAGCGCCCTTGCCCGTGCCGACCATGATGGCGGTAGGCGTGGCCAGCCCCAGGGCGCAGGGGCAGGCGATGACCAGCACCGCCACCAGGCGGATCATCGCCGCCGTGAAATCGCCGCCGACGGCCCACCAGACGACAAACGCGAGCAGGGCGATGGCGATGACCGCCGGCACAAAGACGCCGGCCACGCGGTCAGCGATGCGCTGGATGGGCGCCTTGCTGCCCTGGGCCTGGCGCACCAGGCGGATGATCTGCGCCAGCGCGGTCGCCGCGCCGACGCGCGTGGCCTCGAACTTGAGCAGGCCCTGGCGGTTGATCGTCCCGCCGACGACCTCACTGCCGGGGCGCTTGTCCACCGGCAATGGCTCGCCGGTCAGCATGCTCTCGTCCACCGCCGAGTGGCCTTCCACGACCACGCCGTCCACCGGGATGCGCTCGCCGGGGCGGACGACGACCCGGTCGCCCACGCGCACCGAGGCAACCGGCACGTCCATTTCGACCCCGTCGCGCACCACGCGCGCCGTCTTGGGCTGCAGGCCGATCAGTTTCCTGATCGCCGCGCCGGTCTGCCCTTTGGCCCGCGCCTCCAGCAGCTTGCCCAGCTTGATCAGGGTGATGATCACTGCCGCGGTCTCGAAATAGACGTGCTGCCCGGCGGGGCGGAAGAGCAGGACGACGATGCTGAAAAGGTAGGCAATGGACGAACCCATCGCCACCAGCACATCCATGTTGGCGCTGCGATTGCGCAGGGCGTGGTACGCGCCGACGTAATAATCCCAGCCCGTGTAGAACTGTACGGGGGTTGCCAGGGCCAGGAAGAGCCAGTCGACCCAGGCGGCGTGCGCCCAGTGGCCGACCAGGCCCAGGTCGCGGGCCATGCTGAGCAGAAAGAGCGGCAGGGCAAAGAGGACGCCGACCCAGAACTTGCGCGTCTGGTCGGCGATCTCGGCCTGGCGGGCTTTTTGCTCGACGTCCTCAGCCTCTTCGGCTGTGGCGGCCTGGATGACGCCGTAACCGGCAGCCTCGACGGCCCCCACCATCGCCGCGATCGAGGCGGCGCCGGGCAGGTACTCCACCTGTGCCCGCTCGCTGGCCAGATTGACGGTGGCATCGAGCACGCCGGGCACCCGCCGGAGGGCGCGTTCGACCGTGGCGGCGCAGTTGGCGCAGGTCATGCCGGTGATGGGCAGCTCGGCCTGCGCGGTGACCACGCCGTAGCCGGCCTCCTCCACCCGCGCCACCAGCGCCGCCGGGTCGAGCAACGCCGGATCGAACGTCACCGCTGCCTGTTCCGTGGCCCAATTGACCGCCGCATCGGCGACGCCGGCTGCCTTTTTCAGACTGCGCTCAACGGTCAGCGCGCAGTTGGCGCACGTCATCCCCGTGATAGCCAGGTTGACCTGCTTCGCCTCTGCCATCCGTATCCGTCCGTGTCATTCAGGGGGATAGTTGATCTCGTCCAGCACCTCCCTGATCCGCTCCCACGTGGCGGGGGCCTGCCAGTGGACCGTGATCGTCCTGGTGGCGGCGTCGCCCTCGACGCTCTGGACGCCGGATAACGCGCCGACCTCCCGCCGGATCGTCATCACACAATGGCCACAACTGATGTTGGGCACTCGAAACGTTTTGCTTTCCATCTCAGCTCATCTCCAGTTTGAACTGCTTGCGCGCCTTGGCCAGCTTGGGCGCGATCACAAAACGGCAGTAGGGCTGGTTGCTGTTGCGCCGGTAATAGTCGTGGTGGTAGGCTTCTGCCGGGTAGAACGCCTCCAGCGGCACAAGCTGGGTGACGATGGGATCGGGCCAGACCCCCGCCGCTTCGAGGGCGGCGATCATCTGCGCGGCGGTCTCTTTCTGCTGAAGGTCGTGGTAGAGAATGATCGAGCGGTATTGCGTGCCCACGTCGGCGCCCTGGCGATTGGGCGTCGTCGGGTCGTGGATGGCGAAAAAGACCTCCAGGAGATCGCGGTAGGAGATCACCGCCGGGTCAAAGGTGATCTGGACGACCTCGGCGTGGCCGGTAGTGTCTGTGCAGACCTGCTCGTAGGTCGGGTTGGGCAGGGTGCCGCCGGCATAGCCTGGCACGACGCGACGGACGCCGTCGAATTCGGCGAAAATGGCTTCCAGGCACCAGAAACAGCCGCCGCCCAGCGTGGCGACGGCCAGGCCGCTCTCAGGCGATGACGTGGGTTGGCTCACGGGTTGCTCCTCTCTGCTCCCTCTCATGGGGCTATTTTAGTAGATGATTGTAATACAAAATGGCCAACTTGTCAAGGAGGCGCCCTATTGCTGTTTGTTACCTCTTGACTTTGGCATTGTGATATGCTACCATATAACCGACAAAAAACACCCACGGCTCCCGCATAGGCCGAGGTAGCGACCAGAGACAACGGACGTACTCTGGGGGACAGATGGTCAAACATAGCCCGTCCGCCGTCAAGGCGTGACGGGCTCTTTATTTCCGGCCTGCAGGAAGGCTCACCAGGGACAAGGATGCACAATCGGCCGTCAGGCGGCCTTGTATCACCTGAAGATGCTACAGGAGGGTAAAAATGAAAGCGCGTCTGATTCGTTCGTGGTCCATTGTTCTTTGCATCGCCATGGGCTCGATGTGGGCGCCGCCTGCCACCCACGCCGCGCCCGCCCCTGATCCCGCGCCCGCGCCGCTGTTGCAGTTCACCGCCGGCGGACACGTGGTCGGCTTTGCGCCGACGCAGGTGGTGATGGCGTCGCTCGACCACGCGCTGCGCGTCGAGTTCGTCGGCACGGCGGGCGTGATGCCCGTGGCGGCGGCGGACGCGGCATCGTCGGGCGATGGGCTGCCGATGGGCCAGGCCCAGCCGCTGGGCGTGGTGACCTATCCCGATGTGTGGCGCGGCGTCAGCATCGAGTATCGCGCCAGCCCGGAGAGCATCCTCAAAAGCACGTACACGCTGGCCCCCGGCGCGGACGCAGCGCAGATTCGTTTGCGCTACAACGTCCCTGTGGCGTTGCAGAGCGACGGGAGTCTGCGCTTCCCGTTTGGGCGCGGCTACGTCAGCGAATCCGCGCCGCTGGCCTGGCAGGAGATGGACGGCGCGCGCGTGCCGGTGGCGGTGGCCTTTACCGTGCTCGCCGGCAGGGAGGTGGGTTTCCGCCTGGGCGCCTACGACCCGCGCTACCCGCTGACGATTGACCCGAATTACCTCTGGCACACCTTCTACGGGGCTGGCAGTGATTCGGTCCGGGCCATTGCCGTGGATGGGAGCGGCAATGTCTACGTGACGGGCGCGAGTTACAACTCCTGGCTGGGGGATGGCAACACCCCCCCGATCCACGCCCACAGCGGGAACGGGAACTGGGACATGTACGTGCTCAAACTGAACAGCAGCGGCGCCTATCAGTGGCACACTTTCTACGGGTCAGCCAGTAGTAGTGAGGATGAGGGCTACGGCATTGCGGTGGATGGGAACGGCAATGTCTATGTGACGGGCAAGGGCTCCGCCTGGTATGGGGATGGCGGCCAGAGCCCGATCCACGAGCACAGCGGCTCGAGCAACTGGGGAGACATCGTCGTGCTCAAACTGAACAGCAGCGGCGCCTACCAGTGGCATACCTACCAGGGAGAGTTCACTTCTGGCCAGGGCATCGCGGTGTATGGGAGCGACAATGTCTACGTGACGGGCTGGAGTGGCGCCTGGCTGGGGGATGGCACCATCCCCCCGCTCCACCCCTACAACTACTGGACCGACATCTTTGTGCTCAAACTGAACAGCAGCGGCGTCTACCAGTGGCATACCTTCTACGGGTCTGCAAGTCATGATTACGGCCGAGGCATTGCGGTGTATGGGAGCGGCAATGTCTACGTGACGGGCAGGAGTGACGCCTCCTGGCAGGGAGATATCGGCCAGAGCCCGCTCCACTCACACAGCGGAGGTGGCGACATCGTCGTGCTCAAACTGAACAGCAGCGGCGCCTACCAGTGGCACACCTTCTACGGGTCATCCGGTATTGACTATGGCTATGGCATTGCCGCAGATGCGAGTAACAACGTCTACGTCACGGGCACGAGTAACGCCACCTGGCAGGGGGATATGGGCCAAAACCCGCTCCACGCCTTTAGCGGGGGGGAAGACATCTTTGTGCTCGAACTGAACAGCAGCGGCGCCTACCAGTGGCACACCTTCTACGGGTCGAGCGCTGCGGATCAGGGCTACGGCATTGCCGTAGATGCGAGCGGCAACGTCTACGTCACGGGCTACAGTGTCGCCACCTGGCAGGGAGATGACGACGCCAGCCCGCTCCACCCCTACTGCTGGGGGAACGATATCGCCGTGCTCAAACTGGACAGCAGCGGCGCCTATCAGTGGCACACCTTCTACGGGTCAAATCTGGAGGATAACGGCCGCGGCGTTGGGGTGGATGGGAGCGGCTATGTCTACGTGACGGGCGACAGCTACGCTACCTGGCAGGGGGATGGTGGCGTCGACCCGCTCCATCCGCACAGCGGATACATCCTCGTGCTCAAACTGAGAGGCACGATGGACACCACGACGACCATCACCGCCGACACGCCCGACCCGTCGGATTTGGGGCAGCCCGTGACGGTCAGCTTCACCGTGACGGCAACCCGTGGCACCCCGACGGGC
>DAOTYD010000039.1:0-8596 GCA_034435295.1 Anaerolineae bacterium
TTCATGTCTACGTTCGCATTGGTTACTAAAGCATTGGTATCCGTGCCATTGAACACAGCCCAGCGGTCGCCAATGCGCAGCAGCGACCAGTCGTAGCCGCCGTCGTCGCTGCTGAGCACCTGGTGAAACCCGGCACTGGCGCTGGTGGGATACACCCAGGCCATCAACGTGGTGCCTCTGGATGCTGCCGGCCCACTGGATTGCTCGATCCGGAGCAACGTATTGAGCGCATCGTCCACGCCGTCGAACAGCGCGGCCTGGTTCATGCGCCCGCTGACGCCGGTGGTGGGACAGGCGGAGCCGGAACAGATGGCGTTGCTCTGCCGGCTCAGGTCCACCGCGTTTTCCACGCTGTTCGTGCCGGGCGCGTCGTCCAGCGGCAGGTGGAGGGCGGCGAAGGTCGAGAGGTACAGTTCGTTGACCTCGGCGGCGTCCAGCGGGCGGCGGTAGACGATCATTTCGTCCAGCCGGCCGTGGAAGGGGATGGAGGGGTTTGAGATCGCCCAGTGAGATTCGTCGCCAAGGTACACAGTGCCCGAGCCGTCACCGCTATAGTCGAAACTGTGGCTTGGTAGGGTAGGCCATGTCCAGTCAAATGTCCAGTCACCCAGTCCGTCGTCATCATCATCCGCGTATGTGCCGCAACGCTTGCCGCCGTCATCCTCCCACATATACCAGGTGCCCTGTCCGTTGAAACTCATCAGTTGATCAATGTTACGGGTCTGGTCGGCGTCAACGCCTCCCTCGTCCCGATCCCAGTTGGTTTCTCCCTTCCACTGCAGGCAGATCTCGGCGGTGCCGGAGCCGTCGCCCTCGTTGCTACAATGGAATCTATCAAAATAGACCGTGCCCCTGGTGCTGACACGACCTACATAGAAATCGCCGGCGCGCGGCGTGCCGTTCAGGTTGCAGGACTCCCTGAACGCGCCGTTCACATAGAGTTTGACCTGGGAGGTGTTTGTGGCCTGCACATAGTCAACGGTGACAACGACATGGTTCCACGTGTTGGGGGTCAATGCGCCGTCAAAGTTGCACCGTCTCCAGGAGCTGCCGTCGCCGAAGCCGAAGCGGAGGTTGTTGCCAACCCGGAACAGGGTGGGGGGAGAGGAGGCCACATCTGCGCCGCTATCCGTATTGGCCAGGCCATCGTACTGGCCCCAGATGCCCTGCACGTGGTTGTCGTATGTGGGATTGCCGGTCGTTTTGGGGTATACCCACGCCGCGATGGTGAACTTGCCGGCGCTCAGGTCCATGCTGGGGGCAGATTTGATGGATAGATACTGGGCGCCGTTGAATTCGGTTGCATTTCCCGAAATCCCGGCGACAGACAATGGGCAACTGAACGGCACGATTTGGCACTCCGCATGGTTGCGAAGGCCCGACGAATCGGCATAGAACAGGTTAAGCCCTGCGACGAAAGGATCAAATGCCCAGCCTTCCATCTGCAGCCGCAGGACCGGCTTGCCGTAGAGGGCGACGACCTCTTCGGGCGCCAACCTGCGCCGATAGATGTACACCTCGTCCATCAGACCGCCGAACGCAGATGCCGGCGAGCCGCCAGCGTTGCCAGCGCCCAGCCAGATGGGCGTGCCGGGGTCGATCTGGTCCAGGTTGGCGGCGCTCGTGCCAGAGCCGCGCGCCAACCCGTCGATGTAGGTCCTCCAGTTGCCGGCGCCGTCGCGGACCACGGCGATGTGATGCCAGCCAGAACGCCCAACCAGGCCGCCATCCGGGATGACCGTGCCGTTATACTCCCCCCCGATCCGCAAATCCACCTTGAGACGGAGGTCGAAAGAGGTCGGATCTGTCAGGTACACTTCCAGCCCATCACCCTGGGCGTCACGCCAGCTCAGCAGTCTGCCCCCCTGCCAATTCTGTGGATTGACCCACATGGCAATCGTCAGCCCGCCACGGCCAAAGTCAAAGCCGGGGGAGTCGTTGATGAACAGATAGTCGTCCGCGCCATTGAATTGCACCCCATAGCCCATATAGCCGCCCACATGGCGGTCCGGGCAGTTCATGCCGGCGCAGAAGGCGTTGCGCGGCGGGATGCTGCCGGAAAAGTCCACGAACTGCGTCGCCGTGATCGCCTCTTCCAGTTGCAGCCACACTTCGGCGTAATTCGACGCCCGTCGCCAATCGGTGATGAGCGCGCCGGCCACCTGCGTCAGGCTGACAGCCTGAGAGGCAGAGGCCGGGGGCGCCTGCAGCGTGCCGGAAAAGGTCTGCTGGGCGCGCGGGTTCAAGACGAAGGTGACGGGCGGCAGGCCGGACGGGTCGAGCACCGCCGGGGCCGAACTGTTGAGCCAGAACAGCCCCTGGGCATAGCGGCTATCCAGCGTGTTCCTCACCGTTGCGCTGTAGCGCAGGACGTCGCCCCCGTGGATGATCAGGTCGTCCGGGTTGTGCGTGACGCCGACTTCGGCCATCCGCGCCTCCAGGCTCAGCACGTTCGGGTCGGAGGGCACGCGCGGGTTGAGGCCGAAGGCATACTCCTTGAAATCCGGCAGCCCGTCGCCGTCGCTGTCGCTGCTGAGGGGATCGGAGGTGACCCAGGTGCGGAGCTGCTCGCCGCTGACGGGGTGGAAGGCATACACAAACTCCCAGCCGGTCACCTCTTCCCCGTCCGTCAGGCCGTCGCCGTCGCTGTCCTTGCGGGCGGGATCGGTGCGCTGGCGGATCTCTTCGGCGTCATCCAGGCCGTCATTGTCGCTGTCGCTGCTGGTGGGGCTGCTGCCATGCTCGAACTCGTAACGGTCGGAGAGGCCATCGCCGTCGCTGTCCCAACGGCTGTCGTCGGGGTCGGAACCGCCGCTGCCGGCATTGGGCAGGCCATCGCCGTCAAAGTCAACCTGGCGGCCGAAGGTCACATCGCCGGTCTGCCCCCAGGCCAGGCTGTAGCCGCCGTTCTCCAGGGGGACCGGCTGGTAGAACTCGTCCAGCGTGGGTGGAAAGACGTCGAAGGCCAGGATCTGCCCCATGTCGGTGTGCTCCGTCCCGCGGGCGGCGCGCACCCAGCAGACCGGTACGGTGGGGATAGGTATGGGCAGAGGCGGGATGGGGATGACGATACATTCCTGGGCTGGCAGGGCGTGGCCTTCGGCCAGGAATAGTTGCAGCGGCTGGTTGATGCCGGCCTGGCCCAGCGGGGCATGATCGCCCGTCGGCGAGGCCACCATATACAGGCGATGTGTCAGCCACGGGAAGCGGTGCGTCCAATCGGCCGCCGTCCAGTCGCCGCTCTGCTCGCCCAGGTCAATGCCCTCGTGGATGTCCTGCGCGGTGGCCTGCCAGCGGTACTCGAAGGTGGACGAGCGCAGCGTCAGTTCGTTCCACTCCCAGGCGTAGGCGAGCGCCCTCCAGTCAGGGGGAAACTCGGCAAACTGGATCGTGTTCGTTATGGTCGTGGTGAGCTGGAGTTGGTTGCCGACCTGGAGGCCCACTTCCGGCTGGAGGATGGTGTAATCGAACCCGTTGAACTGCAGGCGGTCCTCCTCGGCGATGTTCACCATGACGTTGTAACTGTAGGGCGTGAAGCGTTGGGCGATCAGGCCAGATATGCCGTTGCACAGCATCTTGCCAGCCCAGGTATCCTCGACGCCGGCCAAAGCGCAGATCAGCGCGATTGCCGCGTCGATCGCGCCGATGATGGCGACGATGAGCTGCCCGACGACCGGGATCATCGCGATGGCCAGCATGATCACGGCGGCGATGATCTGACCGATGGCAACAGCGATGGCGCTCAGGATCGCCTCGGTGGTCTTGGGTCCCAGAACGAGGGTGGCGATCATGACGCCAATGGCCACGGCTGCGGCGATGACGGTGCCGACGATGCCGGCAATCTTGCTTCCTTTCGACATCTGGTTCGACGCGCAGGTGGCGTACTGGACGACCGCCTGGGCGAGCGAGACGACCGCCACGACGGCCGCAATCCCCTTGGCCACTGTGGCGATGATCTCGCCAGCCCGGCCGGGGACAAAGGCGCCGACCAGCCCGCCAACAATCGCGGCACAGGTCATCACGCCCATGATGACGGTTCCCACTTTGGCTATCTTTGCCCAATTGAGACGGCCCAGGGCGGGGAATCCGGCGAGGACCCTGCCTTTGGCGGTTGCGCCGATCATCCTCAGAAAAGCCTGAGAGCGGTTCGCGGTGGCGAAAGAGGCCATTTGCGAGGGTTGGGAATCGAAGAAATGATCGATGATCTGATCGCTGACCACCTGCAGGGCGTCTTTCAGGGCGTCCCCCTTGTCCTGCACCTTGTTTGTGAGCTCTTCGTCGCTGGGCGGTGAGCCGATGACGAGCGGCGTATCGCCGCGGGCCACCAGGCCGACGCGGCCCTGCATCATGGAGAGGTAATGGGACTGGGCCAGCATGATCTGGCCCTCCCGCACATCCTCGCGCCAGTCTTCCGGCAGGTTCGGGTTCTCCTGGAAGCGGCTGGCAAAGCGGGCGTACATCTCGTCCCAGTACCGCGAGAGGGGATAGGACTGCCAGTTCCCATTCACGTATTGGTAGGGCGCCCAGCTCATGCTGGCCTGCGTCTCCACCTGGCGGGGTTGCAGATCGAAGGTAGCGGATGTGCCCGTTGTGGCGACCCCGTTGGGCATCCCCAACTCGGCGGCGCGGTAGCGCTCTTCGCGGATGAACAGCAGCGTCGGTGCGTCGGCGCCGGCATGGACCCATGGTGTAAAGTGGGTGTTCAGAATCCTGACCGTCTCCGTCATCATGACGCGGGCGATGTCATCCTGCTGGGGGTAGGAAAAGGTCTCGACCTGGAGGGTGGCGGTGAGCGGCACGCCCAGCCGGTCGGTGATGGTGACGGTGGGCGCCAGCGGCGCGTCGAAGCGGCCAGAGATGCTCGTGTCGGCCACCCGCCCGCCGTCCGTGTGGGTGACTGTGCCGATGTCGCGCCGTCCGTTGTTGTCCTGGTCACGGCCGGCCATGTAGGTCTGCTCCAACCCCATCGCCATCAGCCACAGCCAGTCATCATAGCGGCGGTCAGCGTCAGCGGAGGGGTCTTCCCAGGCAATCGCCACATCCGTGCCGTGATCTTCGCGCACGGTCAGGCCGGTGATGTACCAGTCGTCATAGTAGGTGTGGACGATCTGGGTGTTATCCAGCAGCCAACTCTCCTCGTACCGGCACCAGGTTTCGGAGGTCTCGGTCGAGCCGGGGGGCATGGGGCGACAGGAATCGGCGAGCATCTGGACGAGCCAGACGACGCGCATCTGCTGTGGCGCGCCCAGGCTCGGGCCCTGCGGCGTGTAGGGGATGCGCGCGCCAAAGGCCGCACGCCCCCCGCCGGTCTCGTCGGCGACGACGGTGAGCGGCACGAGGAGGGTCATACGCCCGTCTCCCAGGTCGCGCGCCGAGGCAGCATAGGCGCGGAGCGGGGCGGAGTCAATCATCCGGTCGGCATAGGGGCCGTTGGGAAGGTCGGGGATGGTGGCGCAGGCGGCGGTGTGGCCCGCTGCCGCGAAGGCGATGGCGTGCCTGCCGTCGGCCAGCGTGAGCAGGTTGCGGTCGGTAATGAACCGTGTCTGCCCGTTGGAGACAAGGCCCAGCGAGGTATCCAACACCCCGCCGCTGCACGTGCCGGCGATGATCTCGGCAGTGACGGGCGAGGTCCCCTGGATCTGGAAATCCAGGCGCGTGTCGTTGCCCACCTGCAAGAGGTCAACGGTGGCCGAAAGCCAGGTGCTCAAGACCGGCGGCGTCGTGCTGACAGGCCAGGAGGCATCCACGCCCTCAACCTGCACGCGGGAGCGGAGGGTGGTGGTGAACGGCAGAGGAATGTCGTTGCCGGAGAGGGTGACCTCCAGCATGGGGATCAGGCGCATGTCGCCGTTGGCGCTGCTGGGGTCACGGGCGGCGTCCTGCGGGCTCATGTGGTCGGCAAAGGTCGAGTTGTTACCGCGCCGCCGTTGCACCTGACCGTCCTCATCGCCGCTGGGCCAGTCCAGCACGTTGAGCGCGTAGGTGAGGCGCTCCGGGTTGGTCGGGCGCAGTTGTACGTCCACCAGCACGGGGTAATACTCGTTCGGATTGGCGGGCCGGGGCTGCAGGCCGTTCACGACCAGTTCGAAGGGGCGGGTGCGGGTGAAGGGGGCTGTGGGGCTTCCAATCGCTGCTGCGGGTGCTGCGTCAATGCGGTCGGCGACGCCATCGCCGTCGTCGTCGCGGTCGAAGGGGTCGGGTGTGCCGTCCCCGTCGGTGTCGGGGCAGGTCCCGCCTGGCGTCAGGCCGGCACATTCTGCATTGTCCGGCCGGCCGTCGTTGTTGGTGTCCACCGAGTTGGGGTCAAGGTACCAATGCTGCCCGCCACTGTCAAAGCCGCGCACTTCGGTCCCGTCGGGGATGCCGTCGCCGTCGGTGTCGGCGAACGTCGGCTCGCTGCCCAGGCGCAGCACCTCCCAGCCGTCGAGCAGGCCGTCGCCATCGGTATCCGGGGCGCTCGGGGTGGTCCCGTATTGTCGCTCCTGGCAGTCGGAGAGGCCGTCCTGGTCGGTATCGTTGCTCTGCTCGTCAGCGGTACAGCCGACGCCAGCGCTCAAGTTGCCCGCGCTGCTGTTCGAGGCCTGCACAGCGAGAGTTGGTGACTGGAGCGGGTCGAGGTGCGGGTCCCAGTTGGAACTCATCAGCACCTCTTCCAGGTCCCGCGCTGCCGCCTGGGCCTGTCGTTCTTGTTCGAGTTCTGCCTGGCGCTCGCCGAAGGCAGCCACCTGATGGCTTTCCAGCAGTGGAGTGACGACCAGGATCAGGATCGAGGCGAGGGCGAAGGCGGCATAGACTCGTCTCGATTGGGCGTGGGTGATGAGCGCCGTGACCAGCGCCAGACAGAGCAGGCTCAGGCCGATCTGGCAGGCGAGGCGCAGCCGGATTTGCGGGTCGCCGAGCGCGCCGATCACGCGCGCGGTCCACGTCGAGGAAGCAGCCCGTTGCTGGCGCTCAAAGCCAGAAAAGTCGGTGCGGATCTCTGCTTCGATCTGATCGCCGTTCTCTTGTGGAGGGTACTGGAGGTGAACGGCGATGCGCAGCGGCAAGCCGTCGCTGCCGATCCAGACGTGACCCTCGCCCGTGACGCCGTTGTAGAGGGCCGACGATTCCAGGGTCAGGCCGACCGGCAGTTCACCTCTCTCGACCAGGTAGCGTTCCATCTGGTCGCGCAGGTAGACGGCAAAGGCGGGGCCGTCAAAGTCGAAGCGGTAGAGGGTATAGTCCGGAGCGAGCGATGCTTCCCCATGCTGGTCTGGGATTTCCTGGCGGACGTTCTTTGCGCCGGCCAGATAGGCCATGAGGTCATTGGCGGGGGCAAAGGCGCCGGAAAAGTCGGGGATCTCTTCCCACATGCCGCCCACCTGGCGGCCATAGGCGCGGTCGCCTTCGATGCGCACCTCGATGCCGTCGCGGGCGTTCAAGATGCTCCCGCCGTCCTGCCACAGGGTCATCAGCAGGGTGCGGTCGGCCAGGTTGGCCTGGCCTTCAATGTGCAGGGTGTCCTGCCGGCTGCTGCGCCCGACGTTGGCCAGCGCGGGGGCCGGGTGGGTGGTCTGGACGATCTCGGTGGCGAAGCGGTAGGCGCCGGCTCGTTGGGCGCGCTGCCAGGCAGCCTGCACCTCTTGCTGGGCGGAAAGCGGCAGGGCTTGCGATGGGCGGGGAAGCAAGGCGGCAAAGAGCAGAAGCAAGGCGGCAAACAATAATAGAAAAAACCCGCAACGTTTCATGGCTTTTCCTCCGTGCTCGGTGCACTGGGGGGGTTACAGTCGAGGGAGCCTGCGTTGCGAGTGTAACAATGGGGTAAGGCACCAGCGGCTATGGAACTGGCCCCAGTGTATTTGTATTTCGGGAGTATTGTACCTGGTTTTTTCGTCCAGGTCAAGCGGGCGTATTCGCAGCAGAACATTGTCACCCTGACCCTGACCCTGAACGGAGTGAAGGGGAAGGGCCTCGTCCCTGCCCGGCGGGGGTCTGTGACCCCCGCCAGTGAGGCCGCCGTTTTGTGGCCACAGATTACACAGATTTCACAGAAGCCACGCTTGACATAGAACGAATGTTCCCTTATAATGAATGTCACCAGAGAGGAGGTGGCCTATGGAAGAGCAACTGCATCGGCTCACCGGGCGTCAGCTCGGCATCCTTCGGCACATCTGGGAGTCGATCTCGGAGCGGGGATACCCGCCGTCGATCCGCGAGATCGGCCGCGCGGCGGGCATTTCTTCGACCTCCGTGGTCAATTATCACCTGGAACGGCTGGAGGATGAAGGGCTGATCGAGCGTGACCGTCGGCACTCTCGCGGGCTGCGCCTCTCGCAGGCCGGCGAAGCCCTCTTCGGCGGGCAGACGGACGTGGTGCGCCTGCCGCTGTTGGGGGTGATCGTCGCCGGTGAGCCGATCCCCATCCCGGCCTCGGACTTTAGACTGATGGGGGACGAGACCGTCGAGCTGGCGCGCAGCGTTGTGGGCGATTCAACCGACCTCTATGCCCTGCGCGTCCAGGGGGACTCGATGATCGACGCCCTGATCCACGACGGCGATATCGTCGTCATGCGCCACGTTCCCCGCGTGGAGAACGGCGAGATGGCGGCCGTCTGGC
>DAOTYD010000040.1:0-38037 GCA_034435295.1 Anaerolineae bacterium
TCACAGCAACCCAGGATGTCCCCTACACAGCAATCGCCACCGATGCCAACGGCGACGCGCTCACGGTCACCGCGCCGGCCCTCCCCGCCTGGCTCGCGCTGACCGACCACGGCGATGGCACGGCCACGCTCTCCGGCACGCCGACCAATGCCGACGTGGGCGACCATCCGGTGGTGCTGCGCGTGAGCGACAGCGGCGGGCTGACCGCAACGCAGTCCTTCACCGTCACCGTCGCCAACGTCAACGACGCGCCGGCCTTTACCAGCGCGCCGGTCACCACAGCCACCCAGGGAACGCTCTACACCTACGCCGTCGCCGCCACCGACGCCGACCTGCCCTACGGCGACACGCTGACGGTCACCGCGCCGACGCTCCCGGCCTGGCTCACGCTGACCGACCATGGCGACGGCACGGCCACCCTCTCCGGCACGCCGACGCAGGCCGGTGAGTACCCGGTTGTGCTCCGGGTGACCGACCGGGCTGGAGCGTTTGCCGAACAGGCCTTTACCATCACCGTGCCAAAAAGATCCATCTTCCTGCCGCTGGTGCTCAGAAACGCGCCCTGACAGGCCTCAGAACCCGCGGAAGGCCGAGAGGTGGGCGAGGGCTTTGCCCTCGCCCACCCGCGCGCCTCAGCACAAGGGCATCTGGCGACCGCTAACCCGTCTTGTCACCCAGGCCAAATGCCGTATAATGAAAATATGGCCCAGGGAGGAAACAACGCCCCGCGCGTGCTGATCGCCGACGACGACCCGCGCATGGTGCACCTCATCCGCGAAGTGCTCGAGGTGGGCCAGTGCCAGGTGCTGGAAGCCCGCTCGGGGGAAGAGACGCTGGAGGTGCTGCGGCGCGAAAGCAACCAGCAGCGCCCCGTCGACGTGGTGGTGCTCGATATTCTGATGCCCGGCCTCGATGGCTATCAGGTCCTCTCGCGCGTCAAGTCCGACCCCGCGCTGGCCAATACCTCCATCCTGGTCACCACCGCCCTGACCTCGGTGAGCGACAAGACAACCGGCCTGGGGATGGGCGCCGACGATTACCTGACCAAGCCCTTCGACCCCCGCGAGCTGCTGGCGCGGGTCGAAGCGATCATGCGCATCCGCCGCACCGAGCAGGCGCTGCGCCAGCGCAACCGCGAACTGGCCCTCCTCAACGAGGTCAGCCGCACCGTCATCTCCAGCCTGGACCTGGATGAGGTGCTCCTCGCCACCATGCAGGGCATCCGCGAGTTCCTGCACATCGAGGCCGGCTCGCTGGTGCTGGTGGACGAGGAGACGGGCGACCTGATCTTTCGCAAGACCCTCAGCCCCGAACACGGCTGGATCACCGGGCGGGCGGCCCGGCCAGGGGAGGGAATCGTCGGCTACGTCGTCGCCAGCGGCCAGGCCTACCTGGTCAACGACGTGAGCCAGGACCCCCTCTTTCTGCCCCAGGTGGACGGCGGCAGCGGTTTCGATGTGCGGGCCGTGCTCTGCGTCCCCCTCCTCGTCCGTGGCCGCGTCATCGGCGCCATCGAGCTGATCAACAAGCTGGGTGGCCCCTTCAGCGAGGCCGACCGTGACCTGTTGCAGACGATGGCCGGTTCGGTGGCGGTGGCAGTGGAAAACGCCCAGCTCTACAGCGAGCTGGCCGACTTTGCCAACGAGCTGGAACGCTCGCAGGCCCAACTGGTGCAGGCGGAAAAGATGGCCGCCATCGGCCGGCTGGCCGCTTCCGTTGCCCACGAGATCAACAACCCCCTCCAGGCCATCCACAATACCCTGCACCTGGCCATCATGGACCAACTGCCCGAAGAGAAACGCCGCCAGTACCTGGCCATGGCGCAGAGCGAAGTCGAGCGGCTGATCGAAATCGTCCAGCGCATGCTCGACTTTTACCGCCCCTCGAAAGGGGGAAGAGTCGAGGCGGATGTCAACGAGATCGTGCAAAACGTCCTGGCTCTCGCCCAAAAGCGGATCGAGCACAGCAACGTGCGCGTCCACACCCGTCTGGCCGATGACTTGCCGCTCGTCCCGGCCGTGCCGGACCAGTTGGCGCAGGTCTTTTTGAACATTCTCATCAACGCTGTCGAAGCGACGCCCGAAGAGGGCGAGATCCGCATCGGCACGCTGCTGAGCCAGGACGGCGAGTGGGTGCTGGTCGCTTTCCGCGACTCGGGGCCTGGCCTGACGCCCGATCAGGTGCAGAGCATTTTCGAGCCGTTCTACACGACCAAGCCCCACGGCACCGGTCTGGGACTGGCGATCAGCTATGGCATTGTCGAGCGGCACGGCGGCACGATCGAGGTGAGCAGCCAGGCGGGCCTGGGGGCCACCTTTATCGTCCGCCTGCCCGTACATCCGGCACAACGGTAACAGGCAATGGACAAGAGTAACCCGCCTCTCATTCTGATCGTAGACGATGAAGCCACGACGCGCATCTCCCTGGCCGAGGTGCTGCGCCTGGAGGGGTACAACGTGCTCACCGCCGAGAACGGCGAGCGGGCGCTGGAGGTCATCGACACGCACCCTCCCTGCGACCTGATGATCGTCGACCTCAAGATGCCGGGGATGGATGGCCTGCAGCTCACCGAGGCGGTGCAGCGGCGCTCGCCTGCCACGGTCATCATCCTGCTGACCGCTTTTGGCTCCCTGGAAACGGCCATCCAGGCCCTCCGCCGTGGCGCCCACGACTATCTGCTCAAGCCCTGCCCGATCCCTCAGATTCTCGACAGCGTCAGGAAGGGGCTGGCCCGCCACCAGCGGGAACAGCACCGCCGGGAGCTGGTCCTCCAACTGGAGCACACGCTGTCCCGGCTGACAGAGGTGGAGCGGCTGGGCGAGGAGAGGGCGCCGCTGCTGGCAGCCGGCGGGGCAGCTTTGCAGTTGCAGGATGTCGTGCTGGACCGCGAGCGGCATGCGGTCAGCGCGGGCGGGAGGCCCATCAGCCTGACGCCGACCGAGTTCAAGCTGCTGGCCTGCCTGATGGAGAACGCCGACCAGGTGTGCAGCCCCCAGCAGTTGGTGCGCTACGCGCAGGGCTACGAGGCGGACCCCTGGGGGGCGCGCGCTATTGTCCGCGTTCACGTCCGCCGGCTGCGGCGCAAGCTGGAACCGAACCCTTTGCAACCCCGCTACATCGTCAACGTGCGCGGGGTGGGCTACATGTTCCCCTCGACGCCGCCCGCGCCAGAGGAGCCGTAACCAAACCGTAACTGCTTCGCAACCTCCCCCTTTCCCGCTTGTGGTATGCTAGAGCCAGCGGGACAGGTGGGCGGATGACGAGAGAGGGAGCTTTGCCGGCGGCGCAGGCGGAGGCAGTACAGCAGAGCCTGACGACCCTGCGCCGCAGCATTGGCGCTCGCTGCGTCGTCCTGGCGAACGGCGAGGGGCAGCCGCTGGTCCAGGTGGGGTCGACGCAGGGGCTGGCGCTGGCGCCGCTGCTCGCTGCGCTGGCGGAAGAGGCCGCCGTCACGCTCGGGCTGGACCGTTGCCTGGCAGAGCGGGTGAACGTGAGCCTGCACCATTACGAGGGCAGCCAGTACCAGCTCTTTGCTGCTGTTGCTGTCGACAGGCCGCTCATCCTGCTGGTTTTGCAGCAGAACCCCTCCACTCACCCCGGCGTGGTGTGGCTTTTCCTGCGCCGCGCGCTGCAGGAAGTGCGCGGGCTGCTGGGGGTGGAAGGGGCCATCCGCCTGCTGGGCCCCTGGGGGACGCTGCCGCTGGGCGGGCTGACGCCAGCGCAGGCGCGCGCGCTGGGCCTGTTGCCGGAAGAAGAGGAAAATCCTTGACGGAAGGGGCCTTTGTGGTACAATACGGCCGGGAGGCCCCCATCGTCTAGCCAGGTCAGGACACAGGCCTTTCAAGCCTGCGGCACGGGTTCAAATCCCGTTGGGGGTACCTGAAAGGGCCGCTGCGGCGGCCCTTTTTGTGTCCCTGCTTCGAACGCCATCGGGCGAGAAATCCGTGTCGCAACGAGACCCTTCCCCTTCACTTCGTTCAGGGTCAGGGTGACAGGGGGGCGCACGACGAGACCCCTCGCTGCGCCCGGGGTGACAAAGAAATCCGTGTCATTGCCCGGCGGGAGCCTGCTTCGAACGCCCCCAGCCTGCGGTGCAGTCAGAGACTGCCCGCAGCAAGAGCAATTGGCGATAAGCGACAAGCGATAAGCGATAAGCGATACCCGCCCGTTTGTTGTAAATCGCACACCGTGCTAGAATAAGAGACGGACCCTCTCACAGGCAAGGAGGAGAAACGAGCATGTGCGCTGTGATGGATTCTGTGGGCGATGCAAACCGTTACAGACAAGGAGTTGGCCTGTGAACGCCGCGCTCTACCTCATCCCGCCGCTGGCGGTCACGGTGTCCCTCCTCATCCGGGCTGAAATGCTGGACAGACAGCGCCAGGTCTATTTCTTCAAGCCGCTCTCCACGCTGCTGGTGATCGCCATGGCCCTCCTGTCGCTGCTCGAACCCAGGCAGAACCCGACCTATTTTGTCGGCGTGGTGGTGGGATTGGTGCTCTCGCTGGGCGGGGACGTGGCCCTCATGTTCCGCAGCAACAAGGCGTTTGTCATCGGTCTGCTCCTCTTCCTGCTGGCCCACGTTGCCTATGCGCTGACCTTTTCTCTGTTGAGCCGCTTTTCGGCCTGGGATGCGCTCACGGCAGCGATCTTGCTGGCGCTGGCGGTCGGCTTCTACCGGCTGATCCGACCTGGCCTGGGCAACCTGCGGCTTCCTGTCATCGCCTATATGGCGGTGATCTCGCTGATGGTCAACCGCGCCGCCGCCACGCTGTTCAGCCCTGCCTTCAGCAGCGCCCAGGCGCTGATGGTCACCCTGGGGGCCGTGCTGTTCTACCTCTCCGACATGATCCTGGCGGCCAACCGCTTCTGGAAACCCTGGCCGTACCATCACTTGAGCCTGGCGCTCTACTACGGCGGACAGATGCTCATTGCCCTGGGGGCCAGTTACTTTGGCCAATGGTAGTCATGCGCGGTGTTCATCACGTCACAGTCTTTTCATCCAGGTAGGCAACGCCCGTGAAAACCTATGCCTGGAATGAGGAAAAGAATCGACAACTCAAAACAGAGCGTGGTATATCCTTTGACGAAGTGCTTGTGCATATTGCCGCTGGTGATTTACTCGACATCGTCGAGCATCCACATCCCGAAAGGTACAAGGGGCAACGTATCTTCATCGTCAAAATACGTGACTGTGCATGGCTCGTCCCATTTGTAGAGTCAGAGGACGAGATATTCCTGAAGACAATCATCCCGAGCCGCAAGGCAACCAAGAAGTATTTGGGGAGATGAATACAATGAACCATTACGTGCAATTAGAGCGAGAAGAACAAGAATTGCTGGATTCATACGAGCGGGATGAATGGCAATCTGTTGCCGACTTTCAAGAGAGACTACGCCAATACCAGGCCTATGCTATTGCCACCTTTGAAGCAATGGGGTTGGTCAGCATTCCCCTATCCCAAGAAGACATCAAAGCCATTCGTGCGAAGGCAGATGCTGCAGGGATGTCATACCAAACGCTTATCGCTACCATCGTGCATCAATATCTGGCCGGGAAACTCGTTGAAAAGTCGCACAGCGCCTGACATGCGCATGGGCGACCTGTTCGCTTGAAACCGGCTTGGGCCGGGAGAATGACCTGCCCCCTACCCTCCCGCAGATTGGAAAATGGCGGGCAAGAGGGCAAGCAGCGCCTAGGGGCGCACTCCCATGCCGAAATTGCGCCCAGCCCGGCGCGAGGACAGGCAGTATGACGGGAAAGGACATGCCGCAAGGCCAGGAAAGGCAAACGGGCCGCTATCACATCTTTGCTGTCTCCGACGGCAGCGGCGGCACGGCCGAGCGGGTCATCCGCGCCGCGCTGACCCAGTTCCGCGGCCAGCAGGTCTCTGTCCACCTCTTTCCACGGCTCGAAAGCCTGGAGCAGGTCCACGACGTGGTCCACCAGGCTGCCCAAAAGCAGGCCGTCATCGTCCATACCCTGGTGCGGGCCGAACTGCGCCAGGCGATGTTCGAGCAGGGAAAGCGCCTCCACGTCCACACGCTCGACCTGATGGGGCCGATGCTGGAACGGCTCTCTGACCTGTTGCAGAGTGCGCCGCTGGCCCAGCCTGGCCTCTACAACATCTATGGGACCGAGGAGTACAGCCGGCGCATCAATGCGATGGACTTTGCCTTCCGCCACGATGACGGGCAGCGGGCCGAGGAACTCGACCAGGCCGAGATCGTCCTGGTTGGCGTCTCCCGCACCGGCAAGACGCCGCTCAGCGTCTATCTGGCCTACCGTGGCTGGTTCGTCGGCAATGTCCCGGTCATTCCCGAGATCGAGCTGCCGCCCATTCTGAGCAGATTGCCGCCGCAGCGGGTCATTGGCCTGACCATTGAGCCGCACCGGCTGGTGCAGATGCGCCGGGCACGGGCCAGCCGCCAGCACGGGGCGATGAGCCGCTACATCGATCTGGAGTACGTGCAGCGCGAGACGAGCCACGCCCTGCGCCTTTTCCGCCAGCACGGCTGGCGCCAGATCGACATGACCTCCAAACCCATCGAAGAAGCGACCGCCGAGATCGTCTCGCTGATGGGCGGCCGGCTGGCCGAAGAAGGCTGAGATGACGCGAGATTCCATCACCATCACGCCGATCCGCAAACAATACCTCCAGCTCAAAGCGCAACACCCGGACGCCATCCTCTTTTTCCGCCTGGGTGACTTTTACGAGACGTTCGACCGGGATGCCGAGATTGCGGCGCGTGAGCTCGACCTGGTGCTCACCTCCCGCCCCGTCGCCAGAGACGCGCGCGTGCCGATGGCCGGCGTCCCCCATCACGCCGTCGAGGGCTATATCGCCCGCCTGATCGAAAAGGGCTACCGCGTCGCCATCGCCGAGCAGGTGGGCGAGGTGACCGGCAAAGGGCTGGTCGACCGCCAGGTGACCCGCGTCGTCACCCCCGGCACGGTGGTCGAACCGATGCTGTTGGACGCCCGCCGGCCCAGCTATCTGGCGGCGCTGGTGGTCGAAGAGGAGCGGGCCGGCCTGGCCTACACCGACATCACCACCGGCGAGTTTGCCGCCGCCCAACTGGCCCGCGACGAGGTCGCCCGCGAGCTGGCCCGCCTCCAGCCCCGCGAGTGCCTGATCCCCAAGAGCGCCGATTCGCTCGCCGCCGAGGCGCCCAACGGCGCGCACGTCACCCCCCTGCCCGATTACCGCTTCGAGGGCGGCGCGGCCGAGCAGGCGCTGCTCGACCATTTTCAGGTGGCGACGCTGGAGGGCTTTGGCTGCGCCGGCAAGCCGCTGGCCGTCCGCGCCGCCGGCGCCATCCTCCACTACCTCCGCGAGACGCAAAAGGGCGCCCTGGCGCAGCTCGCCACCCTGCGCACCTACACCACCGAGCGCTTCCTGGCGCTCGATCCGGCCACGCGGCGCAACCTGGAGCTGACCGAGACCCTGCGCGAGCGCAAGGTGCACGGTTCCCTCCTCGGCGTCCTCGACCAGACAATGACCCCGATGGGCGGGCGACTCCTGCGCATCCGCCTGACCCAGCCGCTGGTCGACCGCGCCGCCATCGAGGCGCGGCTGGACGAGGTGGAGGCTTTCTACCAGGACGGCCTGCTGCGCGGGCGCCTGCGCGCCGCGCTGAGGGACACGCCCGACCTGGAGCGGCTGGCCAACCGCGTGCTGAGCGGCATCGCCGGCCCGCGCGACCTGCTGGGCATCCGCCGCGCGCTCGAAGCGGTGCAGGCGCTGCAACGGGAAGCGGCTCAGGGGAGCGGCGCGCTGGCCGGCCTCTTCCAGGCGCTCGACCCCTGCCCCGAGCTGATCGACCTCATAGGCCGTGGCATCGTCGATGAGCCGCCGGCAAGCGCCACCAATGGCGGCGTGATCCGCCCCGGCTTTTCCGAGGAGCTGGACGGCCTGCTGCGCTCGGTGCGCGAGGCCAGGGAATGGCTGGCCAGCCTGGAGCGACGCGAGCAACAGCGCAGCGGCATCAAGAACCTCAGGGTGGGCTATAACAAGGTCTTTGGCTACTATATCGAAGTGACCAAAGCCAACCTGTCCGCCGTCCCCGCCGACTATATCCGCAAACAGACGCTGGTCAACGCCGAGCGCTTCATCACGCCGGAGCTGAAAGAGGTCGAGACGCTGATCCTGAACGCCGAAGAACGACAGGCCGAGGTCGAGCTGCGCCTGTTTGGGGAGATTGTCCAGCGCGTGGCGGCGCGCGGCCAGCGGCTGCTGGAGACGGCCCGCGCCGTGGCCCGCCTCGACGTGGCCGCCGCGCTGGCCGAGGTCGCCGTCCGCAACTGCTACGTGCGCCCCGTCCTGACCGATGACAGGGTGCTGGAGATTGTCGGCGGCCGCCATCCGGTGGTCGAGCAGACGCTGCGCGACGAGCCGTTCGTCCCCAACGACCTCCATCTGGATGATGAGGCGCGCATTCTGCTCATCACCGGGCCGAACATGGCCGGCAAATCGGTCTATATCCGCCAGAACGCCATCATTGTGCTGATGGCGCAGATGGGCAGTTTCGTCCCCGCCGAGCGGGCGCAGATCGGCCTGGTCGACCGCATCTTTACGCGCATCGGCGCCCAGGACGAGGTCGCCGCCGGCCAGTCGACCTTTATGGTCGAGATGGTCGAGACGGCCAACATTCTCAACAACGCCACGCCGCGCAGCCTGCTCATCCTGGACGAGATCGGGCGCGGCACCAGCACCTACGACGGCATCTCCATCGCCTGGGCTGTGGTCGAGTACCTGCACAACCATCCGCAGCGGCGGGCGCGCACGCTCTTTGCCACCCACTACCACGAACTGACCGTGCTGGCCGAGCGGCTGCCGGGCGTCCGCAACGCCAACCTGGCCGTGGCGGAAGAGGGAGGGCAGGTGATCTTTTTGCACCGCGTCGTGCCGGGCAGCGCCGACCGCTCCTACGGCATCCACGTCGCTCAACTGGCCGGCGTGCCGCGCCCGGTGATCCACCGCGCCGAGGAGCTGTTGAAGGAGCTGGAAAGCGGCTCTTTCCGCCCGGGCACGGCAGCGCCCAAGCCCTATCAGCCGCTGCTCTTCGCCGCCGAGCATCCGGTGGTGAGCGAACTCAAGAAAATGGACGTCTCCACGATGACGCCGCTGGAGGCGATCAACAAGCTGTATGAATTGCAAAAGAAAAGCAGAGAATAGGAGGGAGACATGAACCGTCCACATCGCAGAACGCTCGTTTTTGGGCTCTTGCTGATCCTGCTTGGCGCCTGGCTGCTGGCCGCCCAGTTCGTGCCGGGGCTGCAAGCCTGGGTCGAGACCAACGTCGACTGGCCGCTCATCATCGTCGCCGTTGGTGTGCTGCTGCTCTTGTTGGGGCTGCTGGTCTGGGTGCCGGCGATGGCGATCCCGGCGTGCATCGTCGCCGGCATCGGCGGCATCCTCTGGTGGCAGGATCTCACCGGCAACTGGGCCAGTTGGGCCTATCTCTGGACGCTGATCCCTGGCTTTGTCGGCATCGGCATCGTCCTGGCCGGCCTGCTCCGCGGCGAGGGGCGCCGGGCGCTGGTCGGCGGTGGGCAGTTGGTCGTGCTCAGCGTGGTGCTCTTTGCCCTTTTCGGCTACTTTTTCGGCGCGCCGCCGGAGATCCAGCGCTACTGGCCCGTCCTGCTGATCGTGCTCGGCCTGTGGATGATCGTCCGCTACATTTTCCGCCCCCGTCGGCGGGAGGGATGAGGCCATGAGACGGTTCGACATGCGCATCGTGGGGGGCATCCTGCTCATCGCCGCAGGCGTGCTCTTTTTGCTGCAAAACCTGGGCCTGGTGACGGTCGGCGCTTATGTCTGGCCAATCCTGCTGGGCGTTGCCGGGCTGACCTTTCTGGCCGTCTTTCTGATCGACCGCGCCCACTGGTGGGCGCTCATTCCCGCCTTCACCCTGCTGGGACTGGCGGCGCTCATCGCCCTGGGCAATACCCTGTCCGAGGCGATGGAGAACTGGGGAGCGGCCATTTTCCTGGGCGCCATCGGCCTGGGATTCTGGACTGTCTATCTGTTCAACCATGCCCAGTGGTGGGCGATCATCCCTGGCGGCGTTCTGCTGACCATCGCGGCGGTTGTCGGCTTTTCCACTGAGATCGAAAGCGAGGCCCTTGGCGGCCTCTTTCTGCTGGGCCTCAGCCTGACCTTTGGGCTGATCTATCTCCTGCCCAATCCGCTGGGACGCATGCGCTGGGCGCTCATCCCGACAGCAGCGCTGGGCCTGCTGGGCCTGCTCCTCATCGCCGCGCGGGGCCAGTGGCTGACCATCATCGAGGCGGTACTTCTCATTCTTGTGGGTCTTTTTCTCGTCGTGCGCTCTTTTCGCCGGGGGATGTAGGGGCGAGCCACCGGTTCGCCCCTACCGCCCCGGGCCGGCCGTGACGACGCCGGGGCGAGCCACCGCCTCGCCCGGCGGGGCGAGTCACCAGCTCGCCTGGCGGGGGCGAGCCACCGGCTCGCCCCTACCGCCCCCACGGTTGGGCATCGGCAGGGACCAACGCCCGGTTTCTTGACCTCCGCCAAATATCTGCTACAATATCTACAACAGCCTTTTTCACCGCACCCTGTGACGTACCTGCATACCTGCACACTTGCATACTTGCATACTTGCATACTTGCATACTTGTCACTCGCCACAACCAAGGAGCACCGATGACAACTCGAGCGATTCTGCCAAAAGAACCTTTCTTTTCCCGCCTGCGGCGGGCCTTTGGACAACTGGGGATCAAGATCACGCTGCCCTACGCTATCCTGGCCCTGATCGTGGCCTTCCTGGCCGCTTTCCTGGTCACCCGCCTGCTGGTCAGTGTGCTGGAGAACCGCTTCGAGACCGCGCTGGTGGATGCCGGGCGCATGGCATCGGACACCATGGTGCGCATCGAGCGAGAGCAACTGGCAGCCTGGCGCGTCATCGCCTACACCGACGGACTGGCCCAGGCCGTTGCCGAGGGTGACCAGGGGCAGGTGGCCCTGCTGGCAACGCCCCATCTGGTCAACAGCCGCCTCGACTGCCTGGAAGTGCTGAACGCAGAGGGTGAGCCGATCCTTTCCCTGCACCATACCCCCGGCGGATCGGTGACCGATTATGTGCCTTCGGCGGGTGCAAATGATGTCAACTGGGAGATCGTCGACTGGGTGCTGGCCGGCGAGGCCGACGAGATCGGCGACAAGTACGCCGACCTGATCGAGACCGACTGGGGCTGGGTCTTTTACACCTCCGGCCCCATCCGCTACAACGGCGAACTGGTCGGCGTCCTGCTGGTCGGCTCGTACATCGACAGGGTGGCGACCCGGCTCAGCGAGGCTTCCCTCGCCCGCATCTCGATCTACCCCTCCAGCGGCGCGCCGCTGGTCACCACCCTCTCGCCAGACGATCCGGCCATCCTGGCTCTGGACGAGGAGACCTTTCGCCGCGTGCTGGAGCAGCAGGAACAGCAGGTCATCCGGCGGGACGTGACGGTGGCCGAGAGGGGCTACGCCGAGGTCTTTGGCGCTTTCGAAGCCCGCCACGGGGGGCGCGATATGGGCGTCCTCTCCGTTGCCCTGCCGCTCTCCTTCGTCACCGACGCCAGAACGCCCACCCGCACCTACCTGCTCGGCCTCTTTGGCGCGGCCACCGCGCTGGTCATCCTCACCGGCGCGCTGGTCGCCAACGCCGTCGTGCGGCGCGTCCGCCAGTTGGCCCACGCCACTGCCAGAGTGGCCCAGGGCGACCTGAGCACCCGCGTCAATATGCCCGGCTATGATGAGGTCGCCACATTGGCCCAGGATTTCGACCGCATGGTGGCGCAACTGCGCGAGGGCCGCCTCTACCGCGACCTGATGGGGTTGACCCTCAGCAGTGAGGTGGCCGAAAAGCTGCGCCAGGGCCTGCAGAATGGACGGATACAACTGGAGGCGCAGTCGGTTGTGGCAACGGTGCTCTTTGCCGACATTCGCGGTTTCAGCCGCATCGCCGAGATGCAGGAGCCGGATGAGGTCATCCGTTTCCTCAACGACTATTTGCACGGCCTGATCACCATCATCCGCGAACACAACGGCGTGATCAACAAGTTTGCCGGCGACGCGGCGCTGGCCTTCTTTGGCGTGCTGCCGGAACCCCGCCCTCCGGCCCAGAGCGCCCAGGATGCCCTCTCCGCTGCCCTCAAGATCGAGGACTATCTGGTCGACTTTAACCGCCGCCGCCGCGAACAGGGCCAGGAGCCCATCCGCGTCGGCATCGGCGTCAACACGGGCCTGGTCGTCGTCGGCACGCTGGGCTCTGAGGAGCAGTTCGAATACACCATCATCGGCGACACCGTCAATATCGCCCAGCGCCTGAGCGATCTGAACAAAGAGTTCACGGACTATGACCTGTTCATCGGCTCGGAGGTGTACCGCCTGGCCGACGAGGCAGTGCAGGCCAGAGCAGTCCACCTGGGCAGGGTCCACGTCAAGGGGCGGGTAACGGCAGTGGAGGTCTATGCCCTGAGGAAGGAGCGCACAGATGCAGAGGGATAAACGCCTGGCGTTGGCCTTTTTCAGCCTGCTGGTCATCGGCCTGGGCCTGCTGATCGTCGCTGCCGCCGTCTACCTGGCCTTGCTGCCGTGGTGGTCGTCTGTCTACGAGGGCAGCCTGGCCTCCCTGCTCCTGGCGGACTATAGCGCCGACAGGGACGTGGTTGCTCTCCCCCCTGTGGCGCCAGAGATGATCTTTGACGTGGAAGACGAAGGACCGGAAGGGCCGCCTGTCATCCCGCCGGGGCCGATCGCGACCATCCAGAACATGGCCAGCGCCACGCCAACCTCCACTCCCACCAACACGCCGACGCCGACCAACACTCCCCAACCCACTGCCACGCCGACCCGCACGCCTACGGCGACTAACACGCCGACCCCCACCCGGACACCCTCACCGACCAGCACGCCGACGCCCACCGAGACGCCGACCTCGCCGCCAGGCGAGCCGACCACGCCGCCAGGCCCAGAGCCGACGGTGCCGCAGCCAACCGCTTCGCCCTTGATGATTCCGCCGCCGCCCTGATCGCTCATACTACCGCATCCGCGTCGAATATTTCGAGGCCGAGCGGGATGCGCTCATCTACGTCTGGTGGGAAAAGGCGCTGCCCTACCGCTGGCAGTAGGCCACACTCCTTTCAACGCGCTGGCGCGGTGTGCAGAACCACACCGCGCCAGTTTTTCCCCGCACAGCTCTAGATCATGCGGCAGATGAACCCCTTGAGATAAGCCCCCTCGGGAAAGGTCAGCGCTATGGGGTGGTCGCTCCCCTGGCGGAGCTGCCCCACGATCTGGACATCCCGCCCGGCGTCCAATGCCGCGCCAAAGAGGATCTTTTGGAACAGGTCAGCCGAGACGCTGCCGGAACAGGAGGCGGTAAAGAGCGTCCCGCCCGGCCGCAGAAGCTGAAAGGCCAGCAGGTTGATGTCCTTGTAGGCGCGGCTGGCCCGTTGCACGTCACGGGCGGTCGGAGCAAACTTGGGCGGGTCGAGGATGACCACGTCGAACTGACGCCCGGCAGCGCGAAAAGCCCGCAGCACCTGAAAGACATTCCCCTCGATGAACTCGTGCTCGCCGTGCGCCAGGTCGTTCAGCGCCAGGTTGCGCTGCGCCCCTTGCAACGCCGTGCTGGCAGCCTCGACAAAGGTCACCTGCCGCGCGCCGCCCCGCGCCGCATAGACGCCAAAAGCGCCGCTGTAGGCAAAGCCGTCCAGCACCTCTGCCCCCTCGCAATACGGCGGCAGCAGGGCACGGTTCTCGCGCTGATCGAGGTAAAAGCCGGTCTTTTGCCCCCCCATCAGATCGACCTGGAAGCGCAGCCCGTTCTCCAGGATTTCCAGATCGGGCGGAGGCGGCTGCCCCCACAGCAGACCCGTGGCAGGGGGCAGGCCCTCCTTCTCGCGCACTTCGACGTCGGAGCGTTCGACGATGCCTTGCGGGTGCAGCAGCTCGACCAGCGCCTCCACCAGCTCGCCCTGCCGCAGGGCAACGCCCAGGGTGAGAAACTGGACGACCAGAAAATCCCCATAGCGGTCGACCACCAGGCCCGGCAGGCCGTCCGACTCGGCGTGGACCAGGCGGAAGGCCGTCGTGTGGGGAGAGCGGAACAGCGCCGCACGGCCAGCCACCGCGCGCGCCAGACGCTGTCGCCAGAACGCGGCGTCGATCTCCTCCGCCGGATCCCAGGTAAGCAGGCGCACGGCAATCTGTGAGCGGCGGTTGAGGTAGCCACGGGCCAGCCAGTTTCCCTCGCGGTCCTGGACATCCACGACCGCGCCGTCGGCAGGCTGGCCCTCGAAGCGGGCAATGGCGCCGCCGAAAACCCAGGGATGACGGCGCAGCAGCGAGCGCTCGCGGCCCGCCTTGAGGACAATGACAGGGGGCATCACAACGCGGGAGTCTCCGAACCGTCAGAAGGAGCAACAGGGGACCTGGGCAGCGTAAAGTAGAACGTGCTGCCCTTGCGCAGCTCGCTTTCCACCCAGACCCGGCCGCCGTGCGCCTCGACGATGAGCTTGACCAGCGAGAGCCCCAGCCCGGCCCCGCCAAAACGCCGCCCGGCAGAGCCATCGACCTGATAGAAACGGTCAAAGATGCGTTCGAGCTGGTCGGCAGGGATGCCAATGCCCTGGTCGGCTACTTCGACGCGCAGGCAGGCATCTTCCTCGCGCAGCCGGACGGTAATCGTCCCCCGGTCGAGGCTGAACTTGATGGCGTTAGAGAGGAGGTGATCGAGCACCTGGCGGATGCGCAGCGGATCCACCATAATGGGCGGCAGATCGGGAGGAATGTCAGCCTGGAGCACCAGATCGACCGCCGCCGCGTCGAGCTGGTGAACCTGCATCGTGTCCCGCACCAGCATGCCCAGATCGACCATTTCCAGGTTCAGCATCCTGGTATTGAGTGTCTGCAAAGTGATAATGTCATCGATCAGGCGGGTCAGCAGCTCGGCTTTGCGCGCCACGATCTCCAGGCTGGAGCGCTGCATCTCGCTCAGCTCCCCTAACTGGTTGTCGAGCATCAACTGGACATAGCCCTTGACAAAGGTGAGAGGAGTGCGCATCTCGTGCGAGATGTTCTGGATCATCTCGTCCTTCATCCTGTCCAGTTCCTGGAGGCGGGCATAGGCAACCTCCAGATCAGCCATATGCTCGCGCAGCTCGTTGAAGAGGCGGGCATTTTGGACCATCGCGCCGACCTGATTGGCGATTGCTTCCAGCAGGGCAATGTCGCGGGGGGTGAACTCGTGGGGGCTGTGGCTCATGGCGCTGAGGATGCCCACGACCTTACCGTGGGAATGCATGGGAACGAGGGCCATAGCCCGCGTCTCTTCGCGGGCAAAATCGCGCACGGCCAGGCGCGGCTCGCAGGTGATGTCGCCCGAGATCAACGTCTTGCCTGTGCGGATGACCTCGCCCGACATGCCCCCGCCGAGGGGCACACGCATGCCCACGTGCGAGTAGCGCAGCCCGCGCTGCGCGTGGAGCACCAGCTCGCCCTTTTCCTCGTTGACCAGGCTGATCGCAGAGGCTTCCACGTTGAGCACGCGGGTCACCTCCTCCATCGCCGCCTCCAGCACCTCTTGCAGCTCGAGCGACCGGCCCAGGCGCGCCGCGATGGCATTGAGCGCCGCCGTCTCCTCCGCGCGGCGGCGGGTCTCGGCATAGAGGCGGGCGTTCTGGAGCGCGACGGACACCTGCTCCGCCAGCGTCTCGACCGTGGCCACATCCAGCTCGTCGAACCCATTGACCTCTTTGCGCTGGATGTCCAGCACCCCTATCACCATATCGCCCATCTTGAGCGGAAAGGCCAGTTCCGAGCCGGCGCAGTACAGAGCTGGATCGGGGTTGTAGTAGCGCCCCTCGCGGCTGGTGTCATTGGTCAAGAGCGGCTGGCCGTGCCGGACAACCCAGCCCATAATGCCCTGGCCCACGGCCTGGCAATAGTCATCAGGGACAGGTTCGGCTGCCGGGCCGGCTTTGCCGGCGAGGACCAACTGCTCGTTCCCGGGATCGACCAGCATCAGGATCACGCTGTCGTAGCCAAAGGATTGCTGGATGACCTGGGCCAGTCTGGGCAGCAACTGCTCCGGCATCAGCGTCGTGTTCGCCTGCTGAGCCACGCGGTTGAGCAAAGCGGCCTGGGTGGCGCGGCGACGTTCCCGCTCATACAACCGCGAGTTTTCGACGGCGACAGCTACCTGACTGGCGACAGCGGTAAAAAAATCGAGGTCCTGGCGGGTATAGGCGTATTCCGCCCTGCTCTGGACAGAGAGCGCGCCGATGACACGCTCACCGACAGTGAGCGGCACGACGATCACCGACTGGGGGCGCGCTTCACCGACAAAGACCGGCCTGACGTCGGGCGGCAGTCCCTCCGCCCGTTCGATGCTGTTGACCAGAAGCGGCTCGCCGTGGCGCAGCACCCAGCCCACCAGGCCCGACCAGCTTGCCTGCAGATTGTAGAACGTGCGGTCACCCTCGAACACGGCCGGCAGGCGGATCGTGTCCGTCGCGCGCTCCCACAGGGCGACGTAAAAAGAATAGGTGTCGGTAAACTTGCTGACCTGCTGATGAATCACAGCCACCAGTTCCTTTTCGTCGAGGACAGAGCTGATGGCCCGTCCGATCTCGTGGAGGGCAGAGAGTTCGATCAACTGGCGGCGCTGGTCCTCGTGCAGACGGGCATTTTCGATGACGTTGGCGAGCTGGTCGGCCATCGTCTGCAGCGCAGCGATGTCCTCCTGCGAAAAGGCAGCCGGCTGGGCCGACTGGATCGACATGGCGCCGATGACGCGGCCACGGCTGACCAGCGGCAGGGCCATCTCGGAACGGGTCAGCGGCAGGAGCGGGTTGTTGAAACGCACGGCCTCCTTACCCACGTCGAGGGCAATGCGCGCCTGGCCGCTGGCGGTGCACATGCCGATCATCGACGAGCCGCCGACTTCGAGGCGGTGGCCCGCAGCGACCATCTGCTGGCCCGCCTCGCCGGTCCCGGCGCGCAGCACAGCCCACCGGCCCGACTCGTCGATGAGAAAGATGCCCACATAGTAGAGGCCAAAGCGCTGACAGATCAGTTCGGCGCTCTGGGCAAGCAGGCTTTCGACATCGAGAATGCTGGTGGCGTGGCGGGAGACTTCGGCAGCGGTTTGCAGTTGGACAGCACGGCGCTGCGCCTCGGCAAAGAGATGGGCCGTCCGCAGCATGGCCGCCACCTGCGCCGCCAGGACCATCGCCAGGTTGGTCTGCTCTGCGGTGAGGGGCTGCTCACGACAGGCATCCCCCAGCTCGATGAGGCCAAAGCACTCCCCCTGGTGGACAAGCGGCAGCAGGATCAGCAAGCGATAGTTCGCCCAGCAGGCCAAAGTTTCAGGGCTGGCGCCGGCGGACGCACTGAGCAGGACGTGGAGAGGGGCATGGCTTTCGAGCACCTGGCGCGCTGCCGGGATGTCTTTCAGCGCGCAGGCCTGGGGCTCAGGACGGCGCTTGAGCGTCCCATCCTGGGGGTCAAGGTACACGCTGACCACGGGGCGCAGGATGTCCTCTTGCCTGTCCCAGAGCGAGACACGCACTTCGCCCACATCGAGGGCCTGGATCAAATGCCGCGCGGCGGTGGCCGCCAGCTCGCCCGGCTCCATCGATGAACTCATCGCCTGGGTGATCTCGAAGAGGCGAGCCAGGTTTTCGATCTGGCGGCGGAGCTGTTCTGCGGCGGCATTGCCCTCCAGTGCCGTAGCAACCAGGTCGGCCACGGCGGCGCCCACCTGTGCGTCCTCGGCGCAGATCTCGGCCTGGTCGAGCGCAACAAAGAAAGCCCCCCGCAGCCGCTCGCCGCAGAGCAGGGGAAAACCGGCAACGCCGTGGGCGTCCGAGTCCTGGGCGACAATCGCGGCGACCTCCTCGGAGGTGACGTGGCGGACCAGGCCGATGAAATCGCTGCTGCTGTAGGGCTGGCCGCTGGACAGGGCGTCGCACCAGGGAGAAGGCAGGTCAGAGAGACGCAGGCAGAGCTGAGAAATATCGGTGGTGGCGCGGAGTTTGTCGACAAGGGGGTGGAGGTGCGGCGGGAGAAAGGGCCGGAGCGTCTCACCGTCGTTGCTGAGCAGAAAGACGACAGCGCGCGCGCCCTCGATCAGCACCTTGAGCGCCGCGCTCGTCTGCTGGACAATTTCGGGCACATCGCGCGGCTTTGCGCCGATTGTCGAGGTGATCTGCCGGAGGGCCTGGAAGCGTTGCAAGAGACGCTGCTCGCGCATCTCTGTCTGTCCGGTCTGCCCCGTCATGGTTATTCTCCCGCCCTGGTAGGATGCTGATATTGTACCATTCTCTTTGCCCAGGGGCAAGCATCAGTGTAGGACAACTGCTCGCAGTTGTCCTGCACCGCCGGAGCAGCAGGACCCGGCAAGCGGATCAGGCCATCCGGTACTTTTCCAGCCGGTAGCGCAACTGGTCGCGCGAGATATTCAGCAGGCGAGCAGCCTCGTTCTGATTGCCGCCCGTCCGCCTCAGCGCCTCGCGGATCAGGCTCTGCTCCACCTGCGCGACCAGCTTCTCCAGGTCGAGGCCATGGGGGGGCAGTTCGACCTGCAGCCTGGAGAGCCCCGCTTCATCGAGCGGGACGATGGCCCTGGCAAGCTCCGCCGGAAGATGGACGGGCTGGATCTCGGGCCCGTCGCAGAGCACCATGGCGCGCTCGATGACGTTGCGCAGCTCGCGGATGTTGCCGGGCCAGTGATAGCGCTGCATCAGCGCAAGTGCCTCCGCTGAAACGCCGGTGATATTCTTGCCCATGGCGCGGTTGAACTCGTCGATAAAGGCGTTGACGAACAACCCCAGGTCCTCGATGCGCTCGCGCAGCGGCGGCAACTCGATCACCACCACGCTGAGGCGGTAGTAGAGGTCCTCGCGCAGGATGCCGTCACGGACGGCGGCGCGCAAATCGCGGTTCGAGGCGGCAATAAAGCGCACGTCGATTTTAATGTCCGCAGTTCCCCCAACGCGGCGCAGGCTCCTGGTCTCCAGGACGCGCAGGAGCTTGGCCTGCATCTGTGGGGACATCTCGCTGATTTCATCGAGGAAAAAGGTGCCGCCGTCGGCCATCTCGAGCAGGCCCTTTTTCTGGCGGCGGGCGCCGGTAAAGGCGCCGGCCTCATAGCCGAACAGTTCGCTTTCCAGGAGCTGCTCGGGGATGGCGGCGCAGTTGACGATGATGAAGGGCTTGTCCGCGCGTGGGCTGTGCTGTTGAATGGCGTGGGCGACGACCTCTTTGCCGGTGCCGCTCTCGCCCTGGATCAGCACGGTGGCGTTGCCCCCTGCGACCCTGGCCGCAAGTTGGCCAACCTGGCGCATCCTGGGATTCTGCCCCAGGATCCAGCGGTGGGCGCTGCCCGGCTTTTGGCGCATGCGCTCGATCTCGCGCCGCATGGTCAGTTCCTTCAGCGCCCGACCGATGGTGAGTTGAAGTTTGGTGACATCGGACGGTTTATGCAGGTAGTCGTAAGCGCCCAGCTTGATCGCCTGCACGGCCGTCGACACTTCGCCAAAGGCGGTGAGCATAATGACCTGGATGGCGGGATCAATCTGCCTGATCTTTTTCAGCACGTCGATGCCGGTGACGTCGGGCAGGCGATAGTCCAGCAGGACGACGTCGACCGGCCTGACCCGCAACAGCGCCTCGCCTTCAGCACCAGTGCCGGCGATCAGCACTTCGTAGCCCTCTTCAACGAGGGTGTTGCCCAGGTATCCGGTGAGCATCTCGTCATCGTCGATGATCAGAATTGTCGCAGCCATCGCTCAGTCTCCTTTGACAGGTGCCTGGTGAGCCATCTCCCTGCTCCTCCGGCGCAACCAGGAGGGCAGGATGTGCAGGGCGTTGCGGTACTTGGTGACCGTGCGGCGGCTGACAGCCAAGCCCTGGTCCTTCAGCCGGGCAGCGATCTCGCGGTCGCTGAGGGGCTTTTCTTCCTGAGCGACCAGCTCCTTGATCGCCTCCCTGACCGGCGCAGCGCGGTCGAAGAAGCAGGCCAGAGGGACGATACAGCCGTCGGGTAACTGGACATATTTGCCGGCCACCGCCCGGCTGACGGTCGATTCGTGCAGGCCAAGGGCAGCGGCGAGCGCAGCACGGGTGAGCGGACGCATCCGCCTCTGGCCATAGCGCAGAAAGGGCCGCTGGTAGGCGACAAGGAAGCGGACGATACGATGCAGCGTCTGCCAGCGCTGCTCCAGGCTCTTGATGAACAGGCGGGCCTGCATGCACAGCGATTGCCACTCTTCCCAGCTCTCTCCCGCGGGCAGGGCGCGCATTTCCTTGACCGCCTCGGCGCAGGCGGGGCTGATGCGCAGCGGATAGGCCTCCTGCTCGGGCAGTTCGATCTCATAGAGGGTCTGGGCGCCGCTGCCGCGGGCATGGATGATGACGTCAGGCTCGGGCGGCGCAGCGGCCGGTTCGATCGGCGTGTGGTGCCGGTCGCCCCAGGACGTGTAGGCCGGGAAAGGGTAGAGATTGTCACGGATGAACTGGATCGCTGCCTGAACGTCGCCGCTGGAGCAGCCGGTCGCCCTGGCGATTTCAGTCAGGGCGTACCTGCCCAGCGCTTCCCAGTGATCGCGGACGATCGCCTGAGCCAGGGAGTGCCCTCTGCCGCGGCGGTCGAGGTCCTGCAACTGGAGCAGCAGACATTCGCGCGCATCGCGCGCAGCAATCCCCGGCGGGTCCAACGTCTGGAGGAGCGCGACGATCTGCTCGACGCGGCCGCTCTCGACGTTCATCTCCAGGGCCAGCTCGTCGAGATCGGCGCACAGAAAGCCGCGCTCGTCCAGGCTGTCGATCAGGTAGACCGCTATGGTCAGATCGTGCGGCGGAAGGTGCAGCCGCGCCTGCTGGAGCAGGTGATCGGCCAGGCTGGGGGCGGGGCTGAGCAGCGGCCTTGCGGCGACCTCTTCGATGTCCGGCGGAGGGGCGGACCAGGCCTCGCCGTCGTGCTCATGGCGACGGACGGGCCGTTCGCCTCTCCTGCAGCGACAGCGAGGCAGCGACCTTTTGCAGCGCGGGCATAGCCGGCTCTCGTCCAGTTCCAGCGCCGGATTGCGCGCCAGTTCCTGGCTGATCGCCTGGTCGAGTTCGGCGGATGAGTATTGCAACAGCTTGTTGGCCAGGATCAATTGCGGGCTGACCGTAAGCCGTTGATCGAGTGCCTGTGTCAGCTCCATAAGGGTTGCTCCGTTGTTTTCCGCTGCGTCCGAACAATAGTAACACGTTTTGAGCGGGGAGGCAAGGGAGACAAGGAAAGGCTAGAGGATAGCGGCGTGGCGGTAGGCGTCGAGGGTGGCCTGGGCGGTGCGCTGCCAGGAGAAGCGGGCGGCCTGGGCCAGGGCGCGGCGGCTCATCTCGGCGCGGAAGGCGTCGTCCTGGGCCAACTGCAGGATCGCGCCGGCCATGCCTTCGGCGTCGTCCGGGTCGAGGAGCACACCAGCATTGCCAACGACTTCGGGGATCGAAGCCGCGTCACTGCCCACGACGGGTGTGCCGCAGGCCAGAGCTTCCAGCGGCGGCAGGCCAAAGCCCTCATAGCGGGAGGGGAAGAGGAAGACCGTCGCTCCGCGGTAGAGGGCCGGTTTGTCGGCTTCTTCCACCGCGCCGATAAAGTGGACCCAGCCTTCTTCCAGGGCCAGCTCCCGCGCCTGGCGCCGGGGGTCCGGCGCAAAGCGGCTATCGCGCTGCGGCAGTTGGCCCGCCACTACCAGCGGGAGCCATTCGCCCAGCGCCGGCCCCACCCACCTGTAAGCGCGCAGGACCGTCTCGACGTTCTTGCGCACGTCCATGCCGCCCAGGTAGAGGGCGTAGCGCGGCGGCAGAGCGTAGCGGGCGCGAATTGCGGCGTCCTCCGGCGTCGGCAGGGGGCTGTAGCGGCTGTCGGCTGCCAGCGGGATCGCCCGCACCCGCTCAGCGGGCAGGCCCAGGTGAGTGATGATGTCCTGCCGCGAGGCTTCCGAGTCGGTGAGGACCAGGTCAGCGTAGGGGGCTGTTGTGCTGACCAGAGCAGTGTAGGCGCGCACGAGAGGCCCGCCGCGATATTCGCGCAGCAGCAGCGGGATCAGGTCGTGAATGGTGACGACGGTAGGCACGCCGGGCAGCACGGGCGGCGCCCAATAGGGCACGTGGGCCACGTCCGCCCCCAACTTTTGCGCCGCGCGGGGGAAGGCAACCTGTTCAAAATGCAGCTTCTGCAGGTCTGCCAGTCTGCCAGCTTGCCGCTCTGCCAGGTCGCCAGCCTGCAAACTTGCATACCTGCATACCTGCAGACTCGAGGGCACAAGGAAGAGGTCAGGCGCCGGATCGAGGGCAGCCAGGTGCTCGACGAGCTGGCGGGTGTACTGCCCGCTGCCCGTGTCGGGACGATCCCAGAACCAGGCGTTGATGGCGACGCGCATCAGTCCCCGTAGCCGTTGGGGTGGGCGCGCTGCCATTCCCAGGCGCTGGCGACGATCTCTTCCAGGTCGGGATGGCGCGGCACCCAGCCCAGTTCCCGGCGGATGCGGCTGGCATCGGCGACGAGCCTGGCGGCGTCACCGGGGCGGCGGGGAGCGATGACGGTCGGGATGGGATGGCCGGTCACGCGGCGCGCCGTTTCCAGCACCTGCAAGTTGGAGTAGCCAGCGCCGTTGCCCAGGTTGTAGACCATCGTCTCCCGCCTGTCCAGCGCCTCCAGCGCCAGCAGGTGCGCCGAGGCCAGGTCGAGCAGGTGGATATAGTCGCGGATGCAGGTGCCGTCGGGTGTGGGATAGTCGTCGCCAAAGAGGGTGAAATGCTCCTGCTGCCCCAGCGCGACGCGGAGGATGTTGGGGATGAGGTGAGTTTCGGGGCGGTGAGCTTCGCCGCGTCCGCCGGCTGCGCCGGCAGCGTTAAAGTAGCGCAGCGCGGCATAGCGCAGCCCGTAGATGCGGTGATACCAGTCCAGGATCTGCTCGATCATGTACTTGGTCTGGCCATAGACGCTGGCCGGGCCAATGGGATCGTTTTCCTGGAGCGGCGTGTCTTTGCTGGCATAGACCCCCGCGGTAGAAGAAAAGACAAAGCGACGGATGCGGTGGACAGCAGCAGCCTCGATCAGATGGATGCTGCCGGCGACATTGTTGCGGAAAAAGGCGCCCGGATCGCGCATCGACTCGCCAGCCTCAATCAAGGCGGCAAAATGAAGTATGGCGTCGAACTGGCCCTCGGCCAGCACGCGGTCCAGCGTCGGATCGTCGAGGATGTCGCCCTGGACAAAGCAGGCGCCCGCCGGCACGGCCTCCAGGTAGCCGTGGATCAGGCTGTCATAAACGGTGACGCTGCAGCCGGCCTTGAGCAGCTCGTCAGCAACGACGCTGCCGATGTAGCCGGCCCCGCCAGCAACCAGAACTTTCATCTCTCTTCTCCCAGGTATTGATTGACCAGGGTGGCGCTCTGCCGCTTCACCGCCTGGCGATACGCCTCCAGCAAAGAGGGAGGAGCGTGGTGAAAGAGCTGCGCCATCCTGTGGGGATCGCGCAGCGTGTCCTCGATCCATTGGGCGGGGACGCCCATACGGGCGGCAAAGACCTCGGCAGTGCAGATGTGCTGACCAGGCTGGAACTGCTGCACCAGCATGTCGCGCCAGGCGCAGAGGACCTCGTCGCTGACGAAGGGCAGCCAGTGGTCGGGTGTCACCCTGGCCAGAGCGGCGCTGATTTGCCCGTTCAGTCGGCTGTGGTCCTGGCGGTCGAGGTGGGTGCGCAGGACGTTGTGCAGGAAGAGCCGTTCCCGCCATGATCCCCAGGTGGCCATCGTGCCAAAGCAGGGATCAAAGACCTGGTGCCACCACAGTTCATCGGCGCAGAGGTGGGCCAGGTAGCCGCAGAGGAAGGCGGCATGGTCGGGCGCCATCTGCGCGGGATGCGCCAGTTCGGGGTAAGTGGCCAGCAGAACCGAATAGGCCGGCTGTTCGCTGCCGGGCGGAAGCCGGTAAAAGTGCGTCACCTCGCGGGGCTGTCCGCTCACCGTCTGCACGTCGGGCGCGGTGTGGCCGAGCAGGAAAGCGCCCGGCTGCCCGTCGAGCAGCTCCTGCGCCGCCGCTGTCAGCAGGCCGCTCTCGACCAGCTCGCGAGCCATGATCAGGTGATTGATCGGCGTCGGCATGAGGGGCATTGTACAACGAAGGAGAAGAGGTGACAAGGAGGAGATTGGGGGGCAAAGTGGAACATTGGCTATGTCACCCTGAGCGCAGCGAAGGGTCTCGTTGCGACAAGAATTCCTTGCAACACGGATGATTTTCCCCTTGCCCGACGGGAGCCTGTTCCCCCCGCCACTCGGGCCGCCGTTTTTTGGCCACAGATTACACAGATTTCACAGATTTCACGGCCTGTGCCCCCCGCCAGTGGAGGCCACCAGGTCGCAGACCTGGCGGGAGCAGGGCAGGCAGGGCGTTCTCTCCTTTTACTTCGAACACCCTTGGGCGATTTTGGGGTATAATAGGGGTGGAGGTGGATGATGCGACGGGCTATTCTGCTGGGATTGGCGGTTTGCGTGGTGCTGGGAGCCGTGCCGGCAGCGGCGCAGGCGGCGCAGACCGTCTACGTGCTGACGGTGGACGGGGCGATCACAGCGGCGGTCGGCGAGTACATCGAGCGGGGAATCCACCTGGCCGAGCGCGATGGCGCCGCCGCGCTCGTCATCCGCCTCGACACACCGGGAGGCGACCTGACGGCGACGACACGGATCATGGGCTATCTGGAGAACGCCGAGGTGCCCGTGATCGTCCATGTCTGGCCGCGCGGCGGGATGGCCGCCTCGGCGGGGACGCTGATCCTGCTGGCCGCGCACGGCGCCGCCATGGCCCCGCGCACGACCATCGGCGCGGCCCATCCGGTCACCCTGTCCGGCGGCAGCGAGGCCGACCAGACGATGATCGAAAAGGTCATGAACGTCGTCGTCGAGCACACCGCGCTCTTTGTCGCCCGGCGCGGCGACGCGGCGGTCGAATGGGCCGAGCGGGCCATCCGCGAGAGCGCCACGGCCAGCCCCGAAGAGGCGCTGGAACTGGGCGTGATCGACCTGGTCGCCGACGACATGGACGACCTGCTGGCCGGGCTGGACGGCACGACCGTGACCCTGGGCAACGGCGCCGAAGTGACGCTGCATCTGGCTGGCGCCACGGTGCGCGAGGTCCCCATGTCCCCGATCGAACAGTTGCTGCAGGTGCTGATCAACCCCAACATCGCCCTGGTCCTCTTGACGATCGGCGTGCAGGCGATCCTGATCGAGCTCTCATCGCCGGGGGGATGGGTGGCCGGCTTTATCGGCGTGCTCTGCCTGGCCCTGGCGGCTTATTCTTTCGGCGTGTTGCCCTTCAACTGGCTGGGATTTCTGCTGATCGGCGTGGCGTTCGTGCTCTTTGTGATCGACATCAAGGCGCCGACGCACGGCGCACTGACGACTGCGGGGGTGGGGACGTTTGTCGCTGGCGCGCTGATCCTCTTCAACGCGCCCGTCGGCTCGCCCTATGGGCAGGTATCGCTGCCGCTGGTGATCACGATGGGCGTGCTGACGGCGCTCTTTTTCGCCTTTGTCATCGCCAAGGCGTTGCGCGCCCAGCGCGCGCCCTCAGTGAGGGGGAAGGAGGGGCTGGTGGGGCGCGTGGGGGTGGCCAAGAGCCGCCTGGACCCGCGCGGGAGCGTCCTGGTGCGCGGCGAACGCTGGCGCGCGCTGGCCGAAGACGGCCCCATCGAGGCCGGTCAGCGCGTCGTCGTCACCGCTGTGGAGGGATTCGAGCTGCGCGTGCGGCGGGCGGACTGATCTAGTCTGCTGTTTCTTCCTCGTCGGTGTCGACCAGTTCGGGCGCGCCAACGGTGGGCGGCTGCCAGCGACAGGGGCCGCGATGCGCCTTGTAGGGCAGGACAACGTAAAAGGTGCTGCCCGGACAGGTGGTTTCGTCGTAACCCGGGCTCTCGACCCAGATTTTGCCGCCGTGCCCTTCGATCACGCCGCGGGCAATCGGCAGGCCCAACCCCGGCCCGGCCCCCTTGAACTTGTAATCCCCCGATGAGTGCAGGCTGACACTGCCCACGCGGTAAAACTTTTCGAAAATGAGCTCCTGGTCGGCTTTGGCAATGCCGATGCCCGTGTCGCTGAAAGTGACCTGGAAGTGTTCGTCGTCGAGCGGGCGGGCCTCGACGGTGATCTTGCCGCCGTCGGGCGTGTATTTGATCGCGTTGGAGAGCAGGTTGCTGAAAGCCTGATACAGCCGCTGCCCATCCGCCACGATGGGAGGGATTTGATCTACCCCCCTAACCTGGAGGGCGATGTGGCGCTCTTTCAGCGCTGTGGCCCAGTTCTCGACGGCCATGCGCATGGTCAGGACGAGCGAGGTGGGCACAAAACTCAGGCTCAGTCCCTCTGTGTCGATCCGCGAGGCATCGAGCATGGCGTTGAGGATGTTTTCCAGACGGCGGATGGGGGCGCTGATGTTGCCGGCGATGCGCTGGAGCTGTTCCGGGGCCAGAGTGCCGCTGCTGCTCAGTTCGGTCAGCACGTCGACATAGCCGCGCACCTGGGTCAACGGCGTGCGCAGTTCGTGCGAGGCGATGGACAAAAAGTCGGTCTTGGCCTTGTCCAGCCGCTCCAGCCGTTCGTAGGCGGCGCGCAGGTTCTCGTTCAGTTGGGTGATGCGGGCATTGAGCGCGCGCAGCCCTTCGAAGAGGCTGGCGTTCTGCAGCGCCACGCCAGTCTGATGGGCCAGTGTGGTCAGAAACTGGATGGCGCGAAGGTTGTAAGGTTCGCCAGTGCCCTGGGGACCCAGCGCCAACAGGCCGCTCAACTGGCCCTGCGAGCGGATGGGCAGGTAGACCTCCATCTCCAGGTCACGCAGCCATTTGCGTTCCTGGGCCGCCGCCTCGCGCAGGGTGGGGTTGTGCTCGATCTCGTACTGGAAGAGGGGCGCGTCTGCGCTTTCGAGATGAGCACGGATCGGGCTGATCGGCTCCAGCTCGATCGGCTCCTGCGGAACCTCGCCCAGACCCGGCACGGGCTGCAACTGCATCCCGCCGCGCTCGGTCTTGGTGGTCACCAGCAGCGCGGCGCGCCGCACGTCAAAGACTTGAGCGACGGTCTGGGCAACGGTGGTCGCCAGTTGCTCCAGGTCGAGAATCGTGCTGATGGTCTGGCTATAGTCGCGCAGGGCGCTGGCCGGGTCAAAGCCGACGCCTTCCAGCAGGCGGTCGACCAGTTTTTGGAGTAAATTATAGAGGGGCAGGTAGATCAGCGCGACAAGGATGGCCAGGGCAATGAGCAGGGCCGTGCGGGAGAGCGGTATGCGGTCGGCCAGTTGTTCCGCGCCGATGGCAACGGCAAAGAGCAGCGCCGCAGTGACAGCCAGGAGGAGGATGAAGCGCAGCGTGCCACGCAGCACAGCCTTGACGTTGGGCAGCCAGTAGCTGAGGGCGCCGCGGGCCAGGGCGATCGCGCCCAGAGAGTGCGGGAGGAGGCCAAAGGCGCGCAGCGGGCCCACCGGCAGGAGGGCCCACGCCTGCGCGCCGGTCAGCAGCACAGCGGCCACCATCCAGTACAGGGCGCGGTTGCGGTGCAGCGCCAGCCGGCTGCGGAAGAGAGCAATCGTCGTGACGGCGATCAGGATGAGCGTGGTGGCGGCCCACATGCCCTGTGCAATCTGGTCGAGCGGCAGGGGAGAGGGGGGATCGATCAGGGCGTGGATATCGACTACCAGCAGAAAGGTGAGGGCGAGCACCCCCCCGCCGCCAAAGTAGGTCAGCAGCCCGATCTCGAGCAGCGCACAGACCAGCACGAGCTGGGTCACAGCCAGGGCGCAGGTGATGAGGGGGACAAAGAGACCGACGGCCTGGCTGAGCGGGTCGATAAAGACAGGGTCCAGATCGGCCAGGGCAATGGCAACGCCCCATAGCAGGCTCAGGCCCAGATAGGCCAGGGCGATCTTGCCGCCCGTTTCCTTGTTGCGGCGGATGAGCGCGACCAGGAAGGGCACCAGGTGAATGACCCCGCTCAGGATCAGCGCGCTGATGAGATAGAGCCAGATGTCGGTCATCGTTCCACTTCGATACTCATGGCCACGGCCTCGCCGCCGCCCAGGCAGAGGGAGGCCAGGCCGCGCTGCAGGCCGCGCTGGCGCAGGGCATAGATGAGGGTGATCAGGATGCGGGCGCCGGAGCAGCCGATGGGATGGCCCAGAGCGATGGCGCCCCCGTTGACATTGACCCTGTCCCACGGCAGGCCCAGTTCACGGCCATCGGCCAGCACCTGGGCGGCAAAGGCTTCATTGACCTCGTAGAGGTCATAGTCGTTCACGGTGGTGCCGGTCTTGTTCCACAGCCGGCGCACGGCATGGATGGGAGCGACAAAGACCTTGAGCGGGTCGGTGGCGGCCTGGGTGTAGGCGACGACGCGGGCCAGCGGACGCAGGCCCAGCGCCTCGGCGCGGGCGCGGCTCATAACCACCATCGCCGCGGCGCCGTCGGTGATGCCGGGCGAGTTGCCGGCGGTGACGATGCCATCCTCCTGGAAGGCCGGGCGCAGGCGGGCCAGGGCTTCGAGCGTCGTGTCACGGCGGGGCACTTCGTCGGTGTCGAACAGCAGCGGCGGCCCCTTGCGCTGGGGGATCTCGACGGGCACGATCTCGTCCTTGAAGCGGCCGGCGTCGATGGCGGCAGTGGCCTTCATCTGGCTGTGATAGGCGTATTCGTCCAGCTCCTGGCGGGTCAGGCCGTACTGGCGGGCGACCCACTCGGCCGACTTGCCCATGTGCTGGTGCTCATGGGCGCACCAGAGGCCGTCATGGACCATGGCGTCGACCACTTCGCCGTTGCCCAGCCGGTAGCCGAAGCGGGCGTTGGGCAAGAGGTAGGGCCCGTTGTTCATGCTCTCCATGCCGCCGGCGACGAAAATCTCGCCGTCGCCAGCGGCGATCATCGCCGCGGCCAGCATGACGGCTTTGAGGCCAGAGCCGCAGACCTTGTTGACCGTCGTGGCGCCGACGGTGGTGGGGAGGCCCGCCTTGATGGCAGCCTGCCGCGCCGGGGCCTGCCCCAGCCCGGCCTGGACGACGTTGCCCATCAGCACCTCTTCGATGGAGGCGGGGTCGATACCGGCCCGCTCAACGGCGGCTTTGATCGCAATTGCGCCCAGGTCAGAGGCGGAGAAAGGTACCAGCGCGCCCTGGAATTTGCCGATCGGCGTGCGGGCAGCAGAGACGATGACGGTTTCTTGGGGGTTGGACATGTTTCCTCCTCACATCAGGGATGGTTTCTGCTCAACTCTTGAAAGAGGGGTCGTAGCAAGGCACAGGTGTCTTCCAGGCGTTCCGGGATGACCCGCGTATCGCCTACCGTGGTCATATAGTTTGTGTCGCCGCCCCAGCGGGGGACGACGTGCATGTGCAGGTGGCCGACGACGCCGGCGCCGGCGGCCTCACCGATGTTCAGCCCGATGTTAAAGCCCTGCGGGTTGTAGGCTGTGCGCAAGACGCGCAGGCTGAGCTGGGTCAGCGCGATCAGCTCGCCTGCTGTTGCCGCATCCAGATTTTCCAGCATCGGCTCATGGACGTAGGGCACCACCATCAGGTGACCGTTGTTGTAGGGGAAGCGATTGAGGATGACGTAGCAGAGATTGCCTCGATAGGGGATGTGAATCTCGGCGCTTTCGCCAGCCTGATGGGCGATGCAAAACAGGCAGCCGGCGGGCATTGACGCTTCGCCGCGAAGATAGCTCATCCGCCAGGGGGTCCACAGATGGCTCATCATCCTCGATTGTACACCGAATTGCCGGGAATGGCAATTTCCAGTTCCCCGGGGTGTTCGTAGCAGTTGTCCTATCTTTTGCTTCGAACGCCCCCAACCTGCGGTGCAGCCGGAAACTGCCCGCAGCAAGAGCGATTGGCGATAAGCGATAAGCGATTGGCGATAAGCGATTGGGTGTTCGTAGCAGTTGTCCTATCTTTTGCTTCGAACACTCCCCACTTGCCTCGATGGTTGATTTGAGTTTCCCGTGCTATAATTGCATCTGTGAGCCATCTCTGGAGGCCAGTCAAATGATCTCTCGTCGCCTGTCCGGTCTTGTGCTGCTGGTGCTGCTCTTGCTGGCAGCCGGTTGTAACAGCCGGGGGGGGGAACCTCTGTTGGAGGACCATTTCAGCGATCCGCGCAGCGGTTGGGGCAGCGACAGCCAGCCGACCTTTGACCGGGGCTATGAAGAGGGCGAGTATTTCATCGAGGTCTATGACGAGGATTGGTTCGTCTGGGCGCCATCGGGGAATCGCTTCCGCGACGTCGACGTGACGGTCGAAGCGCGTCCAGTCGGCGTTTTTTCCGATGGTCACTTTGGCCTGCTCTGCCGCTACCGCTCGCCGGACAATTTCTACTACCTGGGCATCACGCTGGACGGCTATTACGCCATCATCCGCGTCAAGGAGGGCAGGACGGCGTTCCTGACGGGCAACGGTTTCACCTACTCTCCCGCCATTCTCCCGCGCGGCGGCAAGTTCCTGCTGCGCGCGGTGTGCGCTGGGGATCAGCTCAGCCTCTACGTCGCCAACACGCTCATCGCCACCGCGCGGGATGATTCGTTCGACCGCGGCGACGTGGGGCTGGGGGTTGGCTCGGGAGCGGACGACTCGATCCGCGTTCACTTCGACGATCTGGTGGTGAGGGCAGTGGAGGCGGGAGAATGAGACGAATCGTCGCCCTGCTGCCCCTCCTCTGCCTGCTGGTTGCCTGCGGCAGCGACAACCTGCCCTGGCGTGACGACTTTTCCTCCGCCAGATGGCAGGCCGAGTCAGACGCTACAGCCCAGGTCGGCGTGACCGACGGCGTGATGCGCATCTACATCGCCGTACCCAATCAGTTGGCCTGGGCCACGGCGGGGCAGGACTGGCGCGATTTCCGCCTCACGGTCGAGGCAACCCAGGTCGCCGGCCCCGACGACAACGAGTACGGCGTCCTGGCCCGCATTCAAGATGCCGGCAACTTTTATCGCTTTTCGATCAGCGGGGACGGCTATTACCTCATCTCCAAGTTCGTCAACGGATCGCCCGTGCCGTTGGGGGCCAACTGGACACCTTCGGCGGCCATTCACCAGGGGCAAGCGACCAACGTGATCGAGGTGATCTGCCAGGGGCGCACACTGACCCTGCGCGTCAACGGCGAGGAGCTGGCGCAGGTGGAAGACAGCCAGTTCTCCCACGGCGACGTTGGCCTCTACGCGGGCAGCTTTTACGAGAGCGGGGTCGAAGTGCACTTTGACAACCTGACCCTTGTCGAGCCGTAACGTGTGATGTTCCGTGTCTACCTGCACAGCCTGGGCTGCCGCCTCAACCAGAGCGAGATCGAGGCAATGGCGCGGCAACTGGCGGCACGGGGCTGCGTTCTGGCCTCCGATCCGGCCCAGGCCGATGTCCTCGTCGTCAACACGTGCGCGGTGACAGCCCAGGCCGAGCGCAAGAGCCGCCATCTGCTGCGCGCGCTGCACCGCGCCAACCCGACAGCGCGCATCGCTGCGGTCGGCTGCGGCGTCTCGTTCGACCTGCCGGGTTTTGCCGCCCTGCCTGGCGTGGTCTGGGCGGTGCCCAACGCGGACAAGGAGCGCCTGCCGGAGCTGATCGCGCCGGGGCCGGCAAGCCAGCGGGAGATTCAGCCGCTGCGGCGCACCCGCGCCCTGGTCAAGGCGCAGGACGGCTGCGACAACCGCTGCACCTACTGCGTCGTCTGGCGGCTGCGTGGCCCCTCGCGCAGCCGGCCGCTGGAGGCCGTCGTCGCCGAGGTCGAGGCACGCCTGCGCGAGGGCTACCAGGAAGTCGTGCTGACCGGCGTCAATCTGGGCGCCTACGGGCGCCAGGTGGGGATGGAGCGCGGGCTGGCCCGCCTGGTCGCCGCGCTCTTGCAGCGCACGGCCTTGCCGCGCCTGCGCCTCTCATCGCTGGAGCCGTGGGACGTGGACGAGTCGCTGTTCGAGCTTTGGGCCGACCCGCGCCTGTGCCGCCAGCTTCACCTGCCGCTCCAATCGGGCTGCGACGCGGTGCTGCGGCGCATGGGTCGCCCCATCACGGCGGAGCGCTACGCCCGCCTGGCGGAGGCGGCGCGGGCGGCGATCCCCGACCTGGCGCTGACCGCCGACGTGCTGGTGGGCTTTCCCGGCGAGGACGAGGCGGCCTTTGCCGAGAGCCTGGCCTTTGTCGAAGCGGTGGGACTGGCGCGCCTGCACGTCTTTCCCTTCTCGCCGCGGCCGGGCACGCCAGCGGCGCTGATGAGCGACCAGGTGCCCGAGGCCGAACGCGTCGAACGCGCTCGCCGCATGCGCGAGCTGGGGTCGCGGCTGGCGGCTTCCTTCCGCCAGCGCTTTGTTGGGCGGGAGATGGCGGTGCTGTGGGAGCGTCGGCGGGAAGACGGCCTCTGGCACGGCCTGACCGACAACTACCTGTCCGTCGTCACGGCAAGCGACGAGGACCTGCACAACCGCATCGTGCCGACGCGGCTGCTCTCGGCCGATGAAGGTTTCATGCGAGGGGAAACGAATCGAGCATGATGAGCGAGTGTATCTTTTGTCGCATCGTTCAGCGCCAGGCGCCGGCGCACATTGTCTATCAGGACGATCTGGTCACGGCCTTTCACGACATCAGGAAGCAATCGCCAGTGCACATCCTGATCGTGCCGAACCGCCACATCAGCGGCGTGGCGGCGGTGGAGACGGAGGACGAGGCGGCGCTGGGACGCCTCTTCACCGTGGCCCGCCGTCTGGCCGAAGAGTTCCAGATCGTGCGGGGATACCGCCTGGTCGTCAACAATGGGCCGCTGGCCGGCCAGTCGGTCGGCCACCTTCACCTTCACCTGCTGGGCGGACGGCCCATGGGCTGGCCGCCTGGATGATGAACCTTTAGCTTTGGAGGAAAGAACATGCTTGTACGAGATCGAATGACGCCCAATCCGGTGACCATCACCCCCAACACGACGCTCAAGGATGCGCTGGAGCTGATCCGCAGCCATCCCTTTCGCCACCTGCCGGTGGTGGACGAGCAAAAGCACCCGGTCAGCATCGTCACAGAAAAAAGCCTGGTCTATGCCTCGCCCAGCCCTGACCTCTCTCTGAGCGTCTTTGAGATCAACTACCTGTTGTCCCACACGACCGTATCCCAGTTCATGCCGCCCCGGGTCATCACCATCGGGCCGGACGTGCCTATCGAGGAAGCGGCGCGGGTGATGATCGACCATCGCATCGGCTGCCTGCCGGTGGTTGACGAAAATGGCGTGCTGGTAGGGATCATCAGCGACACGGACATTTTCCGCGTCTTTGTGGAGGGATTGGGAGGAGGATACCCCAGCCTGCGTCTCACGGTCAAGATTCCCGAGAAGGTGGGCAGCCTGGCGCACATGGTCGACCGCATCGCTTTGCTGGGCGGCAACATCCATTCGCTGGGCACCTTCTGGGGCGACAGGCCCGAAGACCGCATCATCGCCTTTCGCGTCGAAAACGTCGACCGCCAGGCGTTGATCGAGGCGCTGGAACAGGACGGGATCGAGATTTGTCACGTCTGGGAGCCGTCCTCTTGACGAGCGCTCTTACCGCCTTCCAAACCACTTCTTGTAGGACAACTGCTCGCAGTTGTCCTGCGCCCATGTTCTGCAGCGAACACCACCAGCGCCTTTTCTTGACAAGGGTGCTTCCTGCGGTATAATGTCACTTCGATTCGAGTATCGTACAGGGAGGGGGTGAAACCGCGTGACGCAAGTAGTTGCCGAAGACGGCGAGTCGCTGGAATCGCTGCTACGCCGCTTCAAGAAAAAGGTGCAGAATGACCGCATCCTTTCTGAGGTGCGGCGGCGGCGTTTCTACGAACCGCCCAGCATCCTGCGCAAGCGCAAGCGTGCGGCCAAGCTGCGCAAGAGCCGCCGGACGACGAAAAAGTTCATCCAGCGCCAGGCTCGCTAGGAGGAAAGGTGGGCATCAAGGCCCGGTTGCAGGAGGATTTGAAAGCAGCCCTGCGCGCCCGTGACGAGCGACGCAAGGCGGTCATCCGCATGGGTCTGGCCTGCATTCAGCTCGAAGAAGCAGCGCAGGGCGGCGAGCTGGACGAAGCGGCGGTCGTGGCTGCGCTGCAGCGAGAGATCAAGCGGCGCAAAGAGACCATCGAAGAGCTGCGCGGCGCCAATCGGCCGGAACGGCTGGCAGAAGAAGAGGCCGAGCTGGCAATCCTCCAGAGCTATCTGCCGCAGATGATGAGCCGCGACGAGATCGTCTCTGCGGCGCAGGCAGTGATCGAGCGTGTGGAAGCATCAGGGCCGGGCGACCTGGGTGCGGTGATGCGCGAGCTGATGCCCCAGCTCAAAGGCCGCGCCGACGGCAGGCTGGTCAACGAGGTCGTGCGCGAGATCCTCTCCATCAAGGGTTCTGCTTAAACCCCCCAACGTTGAGCAGGGGCGTCCCCGCCGGGACGCCCCTGTCTTGAAAGAGATGACAGACGTTCAGAAAGGCCCCTGGGGTTGGGTGCGCCTGACTTTGGCGACCGTAGCCGTAGCGACGCTGGCGACCTTCCTGCTGGCTTTTCCCCTTTTCCCCTCAGGACGCCTGGTGCTGGAGGAGGGAGACATTGCGCCACGCGACCTGCGCGCGCCCCGCGCCCTCACCTATGAGAGTGCCATCCGCACCGCCGAGCAGCAGCAGTTAGCCGTCGCGGCGGTGGAGGATGTGTACACTCCCCCCGATTCCGACCTGGCCCGCCAGCAGCTCGTGCGCGCGCGGCAGGTCATGGACTATTTGAGCTCGGTGCGCGCCGACTCGCTGGCGACCCCCTCGCAGCGGCGGGCCTGGGTGCGCGCTGTGCCCGAACTGGCCAACCTCTCGCTGACGGACGTCGACCTGCTGCTGGCCCTCTCCGCCGAATCGTGGGACCGCGTGCAGTTGGAGGTCAGCAACGTCGTCGACCAGGTGATGCGGCAGGGGGTGCGCGAGGGAGCGGAGGACGAGGCGCGGCAGCAGGTGCCGGCGCTGGTGGGGCTCGATCTGTCGAGTGAGGAGGCCCGCGTCAGCACGGTGCTGGCGCAGAGCCTCATCGTGGCCAACTCGTTCTACGACGAGGAGGCAACCGAGGCGGCGCGCGAAGAGGCCCGTCAGCGCTCGGCGGTGGTGGTGCGTACTTTCAGCGCAGGCGAGGTCATTGTGCGCGAGGGGCAGCGCGTCACCGCGCTCGACCTGGAGGCGTTGCGCGAACTGGGCCTCCAGCAACCGCGCACTCGCTGGAACGATGTCGCCGCCCAGGGGGCGCTGGTCCTGGTCGCTCTGGGGGTGCTGGGGGGCTTTCTGGCTCGCTTCCAACTGGATGTCCTGTGGGAGGGGCGGCGCCTGCTGCTCCTCAGCCTGTTGCTGCTCCTCTTTCTCTTTCTGGCGCGGCTGATGGTGCCCGACCGCACCGTGCTCCGCTATCTCTTTCCTGCCCCGGCCCTGGCGATCCTGGCGACGGCGACGCTGGGCCCTCAGACCGCTGCCATCGCCAGTATCCTGATGGGCGGCGCTGTGGGCCTCATTGGCGACGGTTCGATGGAACTGGCAATCTATGCCACCGTGGGGGGACTGGTGGCGACGGCGACCGCCTGGCGCGTCGAGCGGCTGGAACTGCTCTTCCGCGCTGTGCTCCTGGTGGCGCTGGCCCACGTCCTGGTGCTGTTGGGCTTTCACCTGCCCGTCGAACGGCTGGACCTTACCGAGACAGGGCTGGCTCTGTTGATGGGCATCGTCAACAGCGTCTTTTCGGCGAGCCTGGCCCTGGGCGGATTGTTCCTGATCGGCCCTCTCTTCGACATCATCACGACCTTCCGCCTGATCGAGCTGAGTCAGCCGGACCATCCTCTGCTGAAGCGGCTGCTGCGCGAGGCGCCCGGCACGTACCACCACTCGCTGATGGTCGCCAACCTGGCGGAGCAGGCGGCGGAACAGATCGGCGCGGATCCGCTCTTGACCCGTGTGGGGGCCTATTACCACGACATCGGCAAGCTCGTGCGGCCTTACTTTTTCATCGAGAATCAGATGGAGGGGAGCAACCCACACGAGCAGTTGGACCCGCACGCCAGCGCCGAGATCATCCTCGGCCACGTGCGCGACGGGTTGGAGCTGGCGCGTCGCTATCGCCTGCCCGCGCGCGTGCGCGCCTTTATCCCCGAACATCACGGCACGGGGCGGGCCAATTTCCAGTACGCCCGCGCCGTTGAACTGGCCGGCGGCAACGCGGCGCTGGTGGACGAGGCGCCGTTCCGGCACAGCGGGCCGCTGCCGCGCAGCCGCGAGACGGCGCTGGTGATGCTGGCCGACAGTTGCGAGGCGGTCGTCCGCGCCCGCCGCCCCAAGTCGCCGGAGGAGATGAAAGCCGCCGTCGACGAGATTTTCGAGCGGAGCATTCGCTCTGGTCAATTGGACGATTGCCCGATCACGATGCGCGAACTGGCCGTTGTGCGCGAGTCGTTCCTCACGAACTTGAAGGGCATCTATCATCCGCGGATGACCTACCCGGCAGCGCCGCCGGAAAAAGCCCCCGCGCCAGCGCGGCGCGCGCCGGGCCGCCGCAAGTAGATGGAAGGCAGGTTCAAGATGGAATCCTGGTGGGTTGAAGTGCAGGTGGAAGAGGAAGGATGGGCAGTGGACGCCGAGATACTGCGGCGTGCGGCGCTGGCGACGTTGCTCTACGGCGGTTCGCCTCCCGCCGAGGTCGCCGTGGTCGTCACGGACGACGACTCGCTGCAAGAGCTCAACCGCCGCTATCGCGGCATCGACGCGCCGACCGACGTATTGGCCTTTCCTACCGAGTCGCGCGGGCCGTTCGTGGGAATCGGAGAACCCGCTTACCTGGGCGATGTGGTCATCTCCTACCCCCGCGCCCTGGAGCAGGCCGCCGAGGCGGGCCACAGCGTCGAAGCGGAGTTGCAATTATTGGCCGTTCATGGTATCTTACACCTGTTGGGATACGACGACGAGGAGAGGGAAGCGCGGGCGCGCATGTGGGCAGCGCAGAGCGCCATCCTGGAGGATTTGCAGGTCAAGGTGAATCTGCCCGAATGAAGCCCCTGCGCAGCCGCAACCTGCTGGAAAGTTTCCGCTTCGCTTTTGCCGGCCTGGGCTACGCCCTGCGCACGCAGCGCAATACCCGCATTCACCTGACCGTCGCTGCACTGGTCGTGGCGCTGGGGTTATGGTTGAGGTTGCCGCCAGCCCATTGGGCCCTCCTGGCCCTGACCATCGGGCTGGTTCTGGTAGGAGAGATGATCAACACGGTTGTCGAGACGCTGGTGGACATGATCACCTCTGACTATCACCCACTGGCCAAAGTGACCAAAGACGTCATGGCTGCTGTCGTCCTGCTGACCGCTATGTTTTCGGTCATTGTTGGCTTGCTTGTGCTGGGCCCGCCGCTGTGGGCGCGCCTGTTCGGAACGCCATAGTCTCCGATGGGGGTTGTAGATGGAACATCGCGAACCGGTTCACCTCACCGCTGAGGGGATTGCCCGCCTGCAAGAAGAACTGGAAGAACTGGTCAAGGTGCGCCGGCCGGCGCTGAGCGAGCGGCTGCGCAAGGCGATCCAGCAGGGTGACCTGTGGGAGAACGCGGACTATATCACGGCCAAGGAAGAGCAGGGCTTTCTGGAGGGGCGCATCCAGCAGATCGAGACGATGCTGCGCAACGCCGTGCTCATCGAGGCCAACAATGACAGCGACCGCGTGCGCCTGGGCAGCATGGTGACGGTGGTAGAGGACGGCTCTTCCGAGGAGGAGGTCTTTCACCTGGTCGGCCCCGCCGAGGCGAATCCCAGCCACGGCCGCATTTCCTACGAGTCGCCTCTGGGCAGGGTGTTACTGGAGCGCAGGGTAGGCGATGTGGTGCGCGTGGCGGCGCCGGCGGGGGAAATTCTCTTTCGGGTTGTGCGCATTGGGTGAGACAAGGAGAGGGGGAGACAGGGGGACAAGGAGAGGGGGAGACAAGGGAACAAGGAGAGGGAATGGA
>DAOTYD010000041.1:0-35623 GCA_034435295.1 Anaerolineae bacterium
ACCCCGCTCCCCCCCGTGCCGCCGAACATCGAGATCGTCTACCCGCAGGAGAACGCCCCCTGCTTCGACCACGAGATCACCATCCAGGCCCGCGCCTGCGACCCCGATAACGTCGGCGCCGGCGAATGCACCCCCGCCATCCACAACGGCGTCGGTATCATTGACGTGCGCTTCGAGGTCCGCGATCCCTACAACGTCCTGGTCCATCAACAGACGGACAGCATCCCCGAATACTGCGGCTTCGGGGGGGACTCGGACCCCTGCCCGCCCTATGACCTCACCTTCACCTACCACTGGCCGGCGGGGGCCGAGGTGATCAGCGGCACCCACACGCTCACCGTCATCGCCACCGACAACGAAAACCAGGTGAGCATCGCTACCCGCAACTTCGAGATCTGCGTCACGCCGGACTGCGAGAACGTCGTCCTCTACTGGGATTCCTTCCGCGAGAACGACAACGCCGACTTTATGATCCAGAACAACTCCGCCTACCAGCTCCAGCTCACCCGCCTGCAGATGAGCTGGCCCAAGGTCGGCGGCGTCCCCAGCTACCTGGACTATATCCAGATGATCCGCTGGGACCCCAACGAGACTGTGCGCATCCACGAGGGGGACTTTGCCGACCCGCCGGCGGACATCACCACGTTCAGCGGCGGCACGGAGGCAATCCGCACCTTCCCCGCCCACAGCGACGGGCGGCGCATTGACGTGGACTTTAACGGCAATGTCTACCTGTACAACCCGCTTGACTTTGTTATGACCGCGACGCTGCGGACAACTTTCGGCTACCAGTGCACGGTGAGCGCCCGCGGGCCGGACCAGCCGCCCAGTTGCAGCCAGCTACAGGTGAGCCCCGTCCCCCCCCAGCGCTTCGGCTACGACCAGTACGGCAACTACCGCGACTGGCTGACCACCAGCCCGATCTCCAACACTGGCGGCTACCGCGCCTGGCTCAGCGCGTTCACCATCGGCTGGCCCAGCGAGATCAACCCCACCGCCGCTTACGTGAACCAGGTCTATATGCCCAGCGCGGTCAGTAACAGCTCGATCCACGGCGGCGACAGCAACAGCAACCCCTGGACAGCCAACTGGGGCAGCTCAACAGAGGCGCGCATCCTCTGGCCAAACGAGCCGCACTGGCTGCGCTTCGACTACGACGGCCAGACGATGCCTACCCTGCGCACCACCATGCCCCTTTCGCCGCGCCTGGACGAGCTGCTGGATTCGACGGCCAGCGGCTACTATCCCTCCAACACCAGCAGCAACCTGAACGACAACATCCTCCACCCCGACCAGTTCACCGTCCAGACCACCTGGCGCTTCGACGCCTCCGGCACCCCGCCCGTCTGTACAATTGCCTTCACCAATACCCAGCGCGGGCCCTACATCCGCCTCTCCTCGCCGCTGGCCACCGGCACGCTGCCGACCGGGGCGCGTTATATGATCCGCCCCTCCCACCTGACCACCCAGGTCGGCGTGCCGGTGACCCTGGGCGGGAACGACGATTGGGTCACCCAGACTCTGGTCGTTGACGTGACCGCCTTCGACCGCGACTATGGCGACGCCGCCGCCAGCGGCACCGGCATCCGCGAGGTCGCCCTGTGGGTCGAGGGACCAGAGAACCTGCCCGAGAACTATGGCAACAGCAGCGGCCCCGACTACAACCTGCTGCGCAGCGGCAACACCCGCGACTGGTACTACATGACCGTTGCTCCGTTCCGGGCGACCTTCGACCTGAGCAGCGGCCTGTGGCCTAACAATCGGTGGGTTATGAGTGGCACCCACTACCTCTACGTGCGGGCGATGGACCGCGATGATGTCAATGGGCTGGATCGCCTGTTCACCCTGCTGGTCGTGCCCTTCAATGTCTACATCGAGACCCCTGACTGCGACGACCTGGTGTACGATCCAGAAGTGTTCTTCCCCCAGAGCTCGACATGGCACGCGGCCAGCGGGCCGATCAACAACACCACAATCTACCCCGTGACGCTCAACAATGCCCGGTTCCGCTGGCAGCGCGGCACGAGCGCGCTGGATGGGCTGGTGAGCTACTCCACCTTCCCCCGTTGTGTGGACCGCATCGACCAGTGGGCCGTCCCCCTGAGCTGGATAGGCACAACCCACAACGGCGATGGGACGGTCAGCCCCTGGAACATCACCAGCGGATGGGCCGACGTGACCTATCAGCGCATCCCCGCCGGCCTGCAGCGCATCTTCTCGATGCGCTTCAACGACGGCGGCGGCAACTGCGCCCGGCTGCGCTGCGTGGACGTGGGGACGATCCTGGGCCTGCCCTACAACATATACTATCCGTCTGCCCGCATGGCCCCGCTGTGCGAGCAGGTCTCCCGCTCGACCCAGAAATCGTTCTACAACAACAGCGGGGCCGACATCCTCGGCGCCAATATCGTCCACGCCTCGCAGTTCACCATGAGCCTGCGCCTGGACTTTCCGATGGGCGGCAGTTGCTGGCTGGAGTTCAATGGCGGACGCCAGGGACCAGCTATCCGCCTCACCTCCCCCGTTCCGGTCGCCACCACCCTCTCCTCCAGCTATAACTCGCACTACTACCTGCGGCCCGATGCCGTCGCCGCCTCCAGCACCGCGCCTGCCCCCGACCCCAACGCCTGCCTCCAGGCTGGCCAGAACGTCACCCTCCGCCTGACCACCTGGGACATGGACATGGGCGGCGTCGGCACGCCGAACGGTTCCGGCATCCAGGAAGTGGCCGTCTACATCACCGGCCCCAACAGCCGCGAAGGCTACCGCAACCTGCTCCGCGCCAGTAACGACGACCAGAACTGGTATTACCTGACCTCCGCCGAGATCTCTAACCTCCCCACCGGGGTATCGCTGGCGTCCGTGCCCGGCACCTGGCCGCGCAGCAATCTCCCCGTAATGAACGGGCGGCACTACCTCTTCATCCGCGTGATGGATACAGACGACACCGGCACCATCGCCGGCACCAACCGCCAGCCGCATTATACGCTGATGGTCTCCTCGTTCGACGTCTGCGGCGGGCAACCCCCGAACGCGACGCCTACACCGCCGGCGCCTACCTCCACGCCAACCCCCAGGCCGCCAACCAGCACGCCGACGCGCACGCCGACGCCGACGAGGACGCCCACGCCGGGCACGCCCACTCCCTCGGCCACGCCAACACGCACGCCGACGCCAACAAATACACCCACCCCAACAAGAACACCAACCCGCACGCCCACGCCCAGCACGCCAACGCTCACACCGACCGTCCCGACGCCCACACCAACCTCCCCTCCGTCACCCACCCCACCCCCGGGAGGTGGTGATTGACCTTGCCGACAACCGAACGGAAGCACCGGGCCGTCGCCCTTGCCTGGTTTCTGGGCGGCGCGCTGACGGCAGGAATATTACTGGCTATGTCTCCTCCGACCCCAGCCGCACTCCCCAGTGCGGCTGGGCAAGCCGAGCTGTTCTACACACGCATCCAGACGATCACAATCCACAGCCCGCTTGCCGTCGATATCTACACCACCACCTATACCACCACCTTCCAGACCCACATTACTGACTTTCGCCTGAATGACTGGATCAACCTTCCCCCCAATACCGTGGTCCGCACAACCACCTGCCAGCCAACGTGGCCACCGACTGCTACCTGCCAGGCAGTTATAGATCCAACAAGAGTCATCTTCTCTGGCACAGTGGGCGGCAAGGCAACAATCTACCTGAACTATGACACACGCAGCCGGGCCTGGCGCGATCCGCAATCACCCTTGATCCGGCTCGAATATCCCGTCGGCCCGCAGGAACCCACCTGGCTCTTTAGCCTGACCAATACAATCATCTTCAGCCGTACCATTGGCCCCGTCTGGGAGCCCTTAACCATCTCCCCCGACAGCTATGTCTACTCAGACACCGCCTGCATCTTTGCCTATACCACCACGGCATGCAGCCTGAGGTGGAGTTTCACAGAGACATCGCGGCTGACCTTCAGCCTCACCCTGCGTGAAACGCTGCTGGGCTCCGACCTGACCGTCGAAAACGTGTCGATGAACAACTACCGCCCGGCCGTCGGCGAACTGGTGCACTACACCGTGACCGTGCGCAACGTGGGCGCGTACACCACCGGACGCCCGGTCATCGCCGGGCTGTATATCCGACCGGTCGAGCAGGGGCCACCGGTCGTCCTGACCAGCACATTCGGGGGACCGATAACCTTCGGTGACACCGCGTTGTTCAAGTGGGCTGGCCTCAGCCCGCCCTCGTACTGGTGGCACGGCCTGGTGCCGGGCGAGGCCATTGTGGGCAGCACTGTCCTGACCTGGCCCACCTATTGCGTTGAGCCCGGCGCCTGCGGCGTCTGGGCCTACGCCGACGTGCTGCGCTGGCAGACGGGGTACGAATGGTACGGCCACAGTCCCGAAGGGACAACGTGTAGCCTGAGCACGCTGCCCCTCATGCCTACCTGCGATGAGGAAAACAACAACTACCGAGCCGTCGACTGGCCCATCATCTACCTGCCTCTGGTGTGCCGCACAGCACAGTAGACCAGCCCCCTGCTCTGGGATTCTCGAAGGAGGGCACACCGGCTGTTTCATACAGGTGTGTGGAACTATACCAGAACGCTGCGCTTCGAGCAAGAGGCCGAACAACGGCCTGTTTTTCACGTTTTACGGCGCCCCGAAGGGGCGTGTTCGCTGCTTCGAACACCCCCTCTGCAGAGCTATTTGACTTTCAAGTCTAAAGTGGGTATAATCATCGTCAAACCCACATCCCAACGCTGACTCCAGTGATTCTACCAGACGAAAGAGAGGAAAGAGCCATGCGTAACCGACGTTTGTCACTCGTCCTGCTGGGAGCCATTGTGGTGATCGGCAGTCTGGCGGTGGGCATCGTCCTGTTCCGCACCACACGGCCCCAAGAGAGCCCTGAGCAGCCCCCAACGCCACCCGCGATGAGTCCTGTGGTGATGGCGGCACAGAATATCCCCCGCGGGCAAAGAATCACCGAGGGCGCCGTCTACCTGCAGAACTGGCCAACGGATTCCATACCTGCCGGTGCATTGACCACTTTGGAGCAAGCCTACAACCAAATCGCCCGCGTGGATATTGCCCGGGGCACCCTCCTGGCGGTCGATATGCTGACAAACCAGCCCGGAGAGGTACTCGGTGCTGGTTCGGAGGCCTCTATGGTGATCCCGGAGGGCCGGGTGGCCTACGCGCTCCCCATCAGCCGGTACACCGGTGTGGCCTGGGCGCTCCGGCCCGGTGACCACGTGGATGTGCTGATCTCCCTGCTGCTGGTTAACCTGGACGAGGAATTCCAGACCATCTTGCCCAACAGAGCCTCCTGCCTGACCATCGTCGAGGGTGAGACCTGCCAGTTAGATCAGAGAGGGCGGCTGGAAGTCCTGCCCAACGGCTATGTCATCAACCTCACCCCCTCTGAACCCCAACGTCCTCGCCTGGTCACCCAACTGGCTGTCCAGGATGCCGTGGTGCTGCGCGTCGGTGACTGGCCGTTTCCGGACACAGTAGCCACCAGCCAACCTGGCGGGATGGAAACCACGACGACAGGGCAAACAGGCCAGGAGGGCGAGGCCACACCCCCCGCACCGACCATACTGCCGCTGACACTGGCCGTCACCCCGCAGGATGCCATTGCGCTGGAATACGCCCTGCTGAGCAACGCCCGCGTCTCACTGGTCTTGCGCTCCGCCGCAAACGGCAGCTTCGTCAGCACAGACCCCGTCACCCTCCAATACCTGATGAGCCGCTACAACATCGAACTGCCCCCACTGCTGCCGTACGGCGTGACGCCACCAGTTACTTCCTTCCCACCGCCCCAATGAGCCGTGACGTTGTCGAGGGTTTTAACATCCTGTGCTAAGGAGCGTAACAAGTGCAACAGCCAGGCGAACGAATCCGGGTTCTCATTGTTGACGACATCGCCGATACTCGTGAGAACCTGCGCAAGCTGCTCTCGTTTGACCCCGACATAGAAGTGGTCGGGGCAGCCGCCACGGGCGAAGAGGGCATCAAGCTGGCGCGGAAGACCAAACCCCACGTCGTCTTGATGGACATCAACCTGCCCGGCATCGACGGCATTACCGCCACCGAGCAGATCGTCAAAGACGTCCCTACAGCCCAAATCGTCATCCTCTCCGTCCAGGGCGAGACCGGTTACATGCGACGGGCCATGGCCGCCGGGGCACGCGACTTTTTGGTCAAGCCGCCCAGCGGCGATGAGCTGATGACGACCATCCGCCGCGCCTACGAGATCGGCCAGTCGCAGGCGGCGCGCATCGTCACCGCGCCGACCGCACCGGGCCAGGCGCCAGGCCGCCCCAGGGCAGGCAAACGCGGTCAGTTGATTACAGTCTTTGCCCCCAAAGGCGGCGTCGGCTGCACCACCATCGCCGTCAACCTGGCAGTGGCGCTGCAAACCCGCCTGGGCAGCACACAAAAAGTCGCCCTCTTCGACGGCAACCTCCAGTTTGGCGATATCGGGGTCATGCTCAACCTTCAACCCACCCGCACCATCGCTGACCTGGCCGATCGCGTCGATCAACTGGACACTGACCTCCTGCTCAACGTTATGACACCCCACCCATCGGGAGTCAAGACTATGCTGGCGCCGGCCAAACCCGAAGATGCCGAGCAACTGCTGCTGGCCTCGGAAGGGAGCAGCAATAGCAAAATCCGCACTATCCTGGAACAGATACTACTCCACTTCGACCTGGTCATTGCCGACACATGGAGCTGGATCGACGAGGTCACTCTGACATTGTTGGATGAATCGATCCTGATCCTGCTCGTCATCACGCCGTTGATCCCCAGCATCAAAGACGCGCGCAATTTTATGAACCTGGCCAACCAGCTCAACTATCCGATGGACCGCCTGGCCCTGGTGATCAACTATGCTGACCAACGCACCGGCATTCGCGTCGATCAGATCGAAAAGGCGCTTATGCCGGCCATTGCTCACATCCCTTACGACGAGCGGGCGGGCGGGCTGGCCGCCAACCGTGGCACGCCCATCGTGACCGAGGAGGCCGGCAAACCCATCGCCCAGGCCTTTGTTCACCTGGCCGCCGGCGTTCTGGAGAAGCTGCAAGAACTGGCACCCACGGAGGAGGAGATAGCCTCCGAAGAGGACAGCCACCGCCTGTTGGGTCGCGTCCTGTAAAGCCTGACCGTTATCGCGGAGGAAAGCATGTCACTGCTACGCAGAATCGAAAAGGGACAGCAACAGACGCAGGAGCAGCCGCAGGCTCCCGCAACAGGAGCGCGGCTGCCCGCCGACGCAGGCGTCCGTCGCCCTGCCCCGTCGGTCGTGCGCGACGCCTACCGCGACCTCAAGAGCCGCATCCAGACCAAGCTGATCAACGAGCTCGACCCGACCATGGACGTCACCCAGCAGGAAGAGGTGCGCCGCACAATCCGCGACATGTTCGAATCCATCCTGACCGAAGAGCGCATCGTCCTCAGCCGGGCCGAGCGCGAGCGGCTCTTTGAGCAGATCGTCGCCGAGATCCTCGGCCTGGGCCCGCTGGAACCGCTGCTGGCCGATCCCACCATCACCGAGATCATGGTCAACGGCCCCAAGAACATCTATATCGAGCGCAAGGGCAAGATCGAGCGGGTCAACTATACCTTCGAGTCGGACGAGCACGTGATGCGCATCATCGAGCGCATCGTGGCGCCGCTGGGCCGCCGCATCGACGAGAGCGTGCCCTACCAGGACGCGCGCTTGCCGGACGGCTCGCGGGTCAACGCCATCATCCCTCCTCTTTCCCTGGTCGGCCCGGTGCTGACGATCCGCAAGTTCTTCAAGATCCCACTCACCGCCGAAAAGCTGATCGAGCTGGGGTCGATCACGCCGGAGGCAATGGAGTTTCTCAAAGCATGCGTCATCGCCGCGCTGAACATCCTCATCTCCGGCGGCACCGGCACCGGCAAGACGACCTTTCTCAACATCCTCTCCAGCTACATCCCGCATGACAACCGCATCATCACCATCGAGAACGCAGCCGAGCTCCAGCTCCAACAGGAGCACGTCGTCACGCTGGAATCGCGCCCCCCCAACATCGAGGGCCGTGGCGAGGTGACCATCCGCGACCTGGTCATCAACTCGCTGCGGATGCGCCCCGACCGCATCGTCGTCGGCGAGTGTCGCGGCGCAGAGGCGTTCGACATGCTCCAGGCAATGAACACCGGTCACGAAGGCTCGATGACCACCATCCACGCCAACTCGCCGCGCGACGCGCTGGCGCGCCTGGAGAACATGGTGCTCATGGCCGGCATGGAACTGCCCCACCGCGCCATCCGCGAGCAGATCGCCTCGGCGATCAATCTCATCGTGCAGTTGGAGCGCATGCGCGATGGCTCGCGGCGTGTGGTCAGCATCACCTCCATCGAAGGCATGGAGGGCGAAACCATCGTGCGCACCGAGATCTTCAAGTTCGAACAGGCCGGCTATGAGCAGGGACGCATCATCGGCCGCCTGCGCCCAACTGGCGTCCGTCCCAAGTTTATGGACAAGATCGAGGCTGCCGGCATCAACTTGCCGCCGACTATCTTTGGCTTCGGAGAGCGCATCAAAGTATAGTCTGCAGGGAGCGGAAAATGGGAAACTTGCTGTTGATGGTGGCCGGGCTGATCGCCGTCGGCGTCATTGCTTACGTGATCATCAGAGCCATCCGCCAGCACCGTGACACGGTCCGCGAGCGGCTTGACCGCTATGCCGAGAGCATAACCTTCGTCCCACAAGTCACTGAACGGCGGGTATCCAGACTGGGCGACCAGTTGGAAAAAGCTCTCGAACGCCGGGGGGCAGCAGCTAACATCCGCGCTCAGCTTGCCAGCGCCAACCTCAAGCTCACTGCCAGTGAGTTTCTTGCCCTTACCGTTATCTGCATCATTTCCGCCGCCGCCCTTGCTCACCTCTGGAGACACAATACCATCGTCACCTTGATCGTCGCAGTCCTTGCTTTCTTCGCCCCGCGCTGGTATGTCTCTTACCTGCAGGGCAAACGCCTCAAAGAGTTCAACGGCCAACTGGCCGACACGATCAACCTGCTGATCAACTCGATCCGTTCCGGCTACAGCGTGCTGCAGGCCATGGAGGCTGTCGGGCGCGAGATGCCCCCACCCGTCAGCGAAGAGTTCAACCGCGTGGTCAAAGAGGTCCAGCTAGGCCTGCCTCTGGAACAGGCCCTGGACAACATGCTCCGCCGCGTGCCCTCAGAGGACCTTGACCTGATGATCACAGCAATCAACGTGCAGCGCGAGGTCGGCGGCAATCTGGCCGAGGTGCTGGACGCGATCAACTTTACCATCCGCGAGCGCGTCCGCATCAAAGGCGAGATCCGCGCCCTCACTGCCCAAGGCCGCGCCTCAGGCTACCTGATCAGCTTCCTCCCCGTAGCGCTCTCTGGCTTTATCTACCTGGTCAACCCTTCCTTCATCGAAACGCTCGTCACCGATCCCTGCGGCTGGATTATGATCGGCGTCGCCGTCCTGGGCATTGTCTTGGGCTTTCTGATCATTCGCAAAATCGTCGATATTGAGATCTGAGGGAGGCATGACAATGACAACTGTGCTCATTGTCCTCGTTGGAATTGCCGTGATGGGAGGAATCGCGCTCATCTTCATCGGTCTGCGCGCTCCTCAAAGGGCTGCCTCGCTCGAAGAGCGCCTGTCCGAACTGGGGGCGATGGACCGCCCCCCCACGCTGGAAGAGATCGAACTGTCGATGCCCTTCTCCGAACGGGTGCTCATGCCCCTTCTGGAGCGCCTGGCCGAGATGGTTGGGCGCATGGCGCCGGCCCAGACCATCGAACGCACGCGGCAAAAATTAGAGATCGCCGGACTGTTCCCCCGCCTCCAGCCGACGATATTTCTGGCCATCCGTTACATCCTGATCGCGGTGCTGGGCGGCCCCCTGTTGCTGACCGTTGGAATGTCCCGCAGCGTCCCTCTCTTTCAGCGCATCCTTCTGGTCATCGTCGGCACGGCGCTGGGCTATATGTTGCCCGTGCTCTGGCTGGGCTCCAAGATCCGCAACCGCAAACACGTGGTCCAGCGAGCGCTGCCCGACGCGCTGGACCTGCTGACCATCTGCGTCGAGGCTGGCCTGGGCTTTGACGCCGCCATGGCCAAGGTGGTCGAAAAGTGGGACAACGAGCTGAGCAATGCCTTTGCCAAAGTGCTGCAGGAAATCCAGCTTGGCAAAGTCCGCCGTGAGGCGCTGCGGTCGATGGCCGAAAACCTGGACGTGCCGGACGTGTCGACGTTCGTCGCCGCCGTGATCCAGGCCGACCAGTTGGGCGTCAGCATCGCCAAGGTCCTGCGCATCCAGTCGAACGAGATGCGCGTGCGGCGACGGCTGCGGGCGGAAGAGCTGGCCCGCCAGGCGCCGATCAAGATCATGATCCCGATCGCTTTTCTCATCTTCCCGGCGCTCTTTATCGTCCTGTTGGGGCCATCGGTCATTATTCTCAAAAGGAGCGCCCTCTCTGGCTTATTTGGTTTTTAGGAGCACAGCGTGCCCTATCGCGAGCCACGGGTCCTGCCCTGGGAACAGCTCGCCAGTTTGCTAACCGACTTGCTCTTTCCGCCGCGCTGCATCGCCTGCGGGCAAGTCGACACCTGGCTCTGCGAACCGTGCGCGGAACGCATTCCCCGCCTCGAAGGGCCGGTCTGCCCCCGCTGCGGCATGCCTGGCGCAAAAGCGGCCCTCTGCCCGCGCTGCCAGCACGAGCCGCCCCGGCTGGACGGCATCCGCTCTGTCTTTTTGTTCGACGGCCTGGTGCGCGACGCCATCCACCGCCTCAAATACCGCCACGGCCGGCAGATCGCCCAGCCGCTGGGCCAGGCCATGGCCGACTTTTGGCACCGTCACCCTTATCCCGTCGACGTCATCGTCCCCGTGCCGCTGCATCCCAGCCGCCTGCTTCGACGGGGCTATAACCAGTCCGCCTTGCTGGGCTACGAGATGGGCCGCCGCCTTGAACTGCCGCTCGACGAGGCGCTGCAGCGGACGCGCGCCACCGCCTCGCAGATGCGCCTCAAGGCCGCCGACCGCCGCCAGAACGTGCAGGGGGCCTTTGCCTGTGTCGACGGCCGGCTCGCCGGGCAGCGTGTCCTGCTGATCGACGATGTCTGTACCACGGGCGCGACGCTGGAGGCGTGCGCCGAGGCCGCGCGCGCTGGCGGCGCAACGGCTGTTTGGGCGCTGACCCTGGCGCGCGCCCCGTGAGACTAATTTTGTGCTGAGGGAGGACAATATGGAGCTGCAAATACTGACCCGCAACATGGAAATGACACCACGGCTGCAGGAGTATGTGGAGAAAAAGGTCGAGAAACTGTCCCGCTTTCTCCCCGACATCGAAGAGGCGCGTATGGAACTGGCCGAAGAAAAGACGCGCTCCAATGCCCATCGCCAGGTCGCCCAGTTGACCATCTGGGTGCGCGGGACGATGCTGCGCGCCGAAGAGCGCGGCGCCGATATGTTTGCCGTGATCGACGAAACCCTCGACAAGATGAGCCGCCAGGCCACCCGCTACAAGCGGCGGCGCCAGGAGCGACGGCCACGCAGCGAGGAAGTTGTACCGCTGGAGGAAGAAGCCCTCCCGCCCGCCGAAATCGTGCGCGTCAAGCGCTTCGAAATCCGCTCCATGACACCGGAAGAGGCCGTCGACCAGATGGAATTGCTGGGACATCAGTTCTTCCTCTTCCTCAACGCCAATGAGGGCGGCGTCAATGTGGTCTACCGCCGTCAGGATGGCACCTATGGGCTGATCGTGCCCCAAGTCGCCTGACCATCAGCAACCTGGCGAGGACCCGGCCGGGCCGGGTCCTCGCTGTGTCGAGAGCAGATGAACACGACACTCGTCTTGTTGGTCGGAGGCGGCGACGCAGGCCCCGTGGGCCAGGTCGTCCGCGCCGCATGCCAGGCCGCCGCCCGCGACCTGCTCGAAGCGACGCTGGAAGCCGGCGTCGTCGACCGCGCCGTCATCGCCACCGACGACACCGCCTGGACCGCCGGCCTGGAGCACCTGCCAGTCGAAATCGACCCCGACCCGCCTGGCGCGCCCTTCCACTTTGGACAGCGGCTGGCCGACCTGATCCGCCGCTTCGACATCCGCCGCGCCCTCTATGCCGGCGGCGGCTCCGCCCCGTTGATGAGGCCAGCCGACTGGCAGCAGGCCCTGGCGGGGTTCGAACAGGAGATCGCCGTGACCAACAACCTCCACTCCTGCGATTGGATCGCCTTCCCCTGCACGCCAGAGTGGATGACGGTAACGGCAGCGCAGGAGCGCGACAACAGCCTGGCCTGGCAATGGGCGCAGCAGACCGGGCTGGCCGTTGTCGCCCTGCCCCCCAGCGCCGCCAGCCGCTTCGACCTGGACACCCCCAGCGACCTCTCGATCGCCCGCTTCCACCCGCGGCTGGGCGCCCACCTCCGCGCCGCCCTACAGGAACTGCCCTGGCCCGTCGATGTGGTGGAGGGCGTGCTGAACGTCATGGCCAGCGAGGGCGGGCGGATGGCCATCATCGGGCGCTCCTCTGCTGCGGCCTGGCAGGCCCTGGAAGAGGCCACCCACTGCGAGATGCGGCTCTTTGTCGAGGAACGGGGCATGGTCGCCAGCGGTCGCCTGAAGCAAGGCCAGGTGCGCAGCCTGCTGGCCGACCTGGTGGAACGGACAGGCGTGGAAGGATTCTTTGGCAGGCTGGCCAGCCTGGTCGATGCGGCGCTGTTCGACAGCCGCGTCCTCATCGCCGCGCAGGGGCTGTGGCCGCCGCAGGCCGACCGCTTCAATGCCGACCTCTTCCGCTGGCAGGAGGTCGAAACAGCGTTCCTGCGCCAGTTCTCGCGGGCTGCCGCCCAGACCGGCATCCCCATCCTGCTGGGCGGGCAATCGGTGGTCAACGGCGGGCTGATGGCCCTCGTCGAAACCTTGCAGGCACGGAGGCAATGATGGCAACGATCCTTTTCGTCTGCACCGGCAACCTCTGCCGCTCGCCGATGGCCGCCGCCCTGCTGCGGGCGCGGCTGGCCCGCGACCCACAACGATGCCATTGGACGGTGCAGTCCGCCGGCACCTGGGCGGTGGACGGCGAGCCGGCCAGCGAAAACGCGGTCACTGCCCTGGCCGGGCGCGGCATCGACCTCTCAACACATCGCGCCCAAGAGATCAAGCCGGAGCTGGTCGAGCAGGCCGATCTGATCCTGGCGATGGAGCCCAACCACGTCGAGGCGCTGCGCCAGGCCTTTCCTTTCGCCAGCAAGCGGGTCTACCTGCTGACGGAGATGGTAGGGCAGAGCTATGCGATCGCCGACCCCTACGGCATGTCCGAGAACAGCTATCGCACCACCGCCAATGAGCTGGAGCGGCTCATCGAGGGAGGGTACGAGCGCATCACAGCGCTGGCGGAGGAACACTCGCGGCGTCTCTCCGCGCGCCCTCCTGCATCTCCCTGATCCCAGGGGGCGCGCAGCCGCGCCCCCCTCCTCTCAACGCGCCTCTCCTCGCGTGACGCCCTGCATCGTCAACGCCGCCAGGAAGAAGAAAATCACCGGCATCAGCAGCACCAACCCATAGTTGCCGGTCCGTTCGATGGCAAAGCCGTTCAGCACCGGCCCGGCGATGGCTGCCAGTTGCGAGGCCAGGTAGTAAAAGCCAACATAGGTGCCGATGTTGGCGTCGCTGTCGGCGGTATCGACCACCATTGGCAGCGAGTTGATGTTCACCAGCGCCCAGGCACATCCGCCCAGCGCCAGCGCCACGGCAATCACCCCCATTCGGGGCAAAAAGTAGCCCACCAGCAACAGCACAGCAAAGGTCAGCAGGCCGATCGTGATGGCGCGGCGGCGGCCGATGCGCGCCGCGATGAACCCGCTGGGCACGGCAAACAAAATGAACGTGATGTACGAGATGCTGGAGAGCAGCGAAGCCCGGTTCTCCAGAATGTGGAGGATGTTGACGCCGTAGGAAGTGAAAAAGGTCTCGATGGCATTATAGCCGACGAACCACAAAAAGATCGACAGCATCAACATCAACAGACTGGTGCGGGCGCTGACCGGAATGCGGCTCAGGTTGCGCAGCACGCCGAGCTGCCCCTCTTCCCGCTCATCCGGACCGTAGGCCAGGTGGCGCGGCTCCTGCACAAAAAGCAGCAGCATCACCACGGCGGCAACGATCAGCACACAGGCCACGATGAACGGCAAGACAATGCTGATGCCGTACAACTGCGCGCCGACCAGGGTGATGATCACCCCGCCAATGCCGCCCATCAGATTGATGATGCCGTTGGCCTGGCTGCGCAGCGGCGACGGCGTCAGGTCGGGCATCAGCGAGATGACCGGCGTGCGAAAGCCAGCCATCGCCAGCAGGAAAACGCCGATAGCGATCATAAAGAGGGCCAGCGGCCGTCCCAACTGCGCCGTCTGCCCGCTCAGCCCTGCCGGGATACTCTGGACAATGAAGGGAATAGCCAGGAAGGCAACGACAGCGATGGGCGCCAGGGTGACAATGAAAGGCCGCCGCCGGCCCAGCCGCGTCCAGACCCGATCGCTCCAGATGCCGATCAGCGGCAGCAGGAAAAGGCCGGCAATGTTGTCCAGCGTCATGATAAAGCCGGTCAGGGTGGCTCCCAGGCCAAAGCCGGCGGCGCGCGTCGCCGTCTCAAAGGCCGGGTTGCCCGCCTGCAAAAAGATGGGCACATAGTCGTTGTACAGCTTCCACATGACACTGATGCCGAAAAAGCCAAAACCGATCAGAAAGGTCTTGCCATAGTCCAGCTTGTGATTCACTTTATGCTCTGTCATGTCTCTCCTTATACAACGGCGGCAGCACGTCCGCCAGACCGGGGTGTAGGACAACGAGTGTACTACAAAAAAGAAAAAGGGCAAGTATCTGCCTCCCCCTCCCGCAGATAAGTGGCTGGTAAGAGGGCAGGCAGTTCCTTGCGGCGCACATTGTCACCCAGCACAACGTCGTCTGCCTGAAGCAGCGGCTCCAGGCAAGAGGGCAGGCAGCTCCTTGCGACGCACATTGTCACCCTGAGCGCAGCGAAGGGTCTCGTTGCGACACGGATTCCTTGTAACACGGATTATTTTTTGTGACCCGGCAGCCCCCCACTGGAACGAGATTCCCTTTGCGCAGGGTCGCTTCGGCCGCTTCGCCGCCTCCGCTCCTCAGAATGACATCTGTGAGGAGCAAATCGCTTGACAAAACAGCGAAAGGGCTGTAAGCTGCAAGCATCCATCTTCTGGCGGGCGGGCTCCTGGGCATTCCGGAGTCATCGTGACACCGCTCATTCCTTGCTGCTCCCGCAAAGACCGGAGTCATCGTGACACCGCTCATTCCTTGCTGCTCCCGCAAAGAAAGGAGGTGCTGACCACTCTCGAACCTGGCTGTCACGGTATAGACTTTTTGGAGGATACCTTTTCAGGAGGATACGATGAAACTCTTACGCTTGTTGAATGCAATGCTGCTGATTCTGATCTTGCTGGGCATTTCGCGCGTGCAGGCGGCATCTGTGCCCCAAGATGGGCTTTTGTCCGCCGGCGCCGAATCGCCGCCACCGCCGCGAAGGGCGACCCCTTCGGCCGTGACGGCAGACGCGGCCGCTGCACCCACGGGGATCGGGTCGCTCTCCGGCTCCTTTGTCACCTTCGACCCCTCCGTCGGCGGCGACACCTGCTACCTCTCCGGCACGACGCAGACCTTCTGCTTCCGCGCCGAATCGTTCACCACCGACTGGGAGTACGTCTACAACCTCTGGCAGCGCTTCCCCGCCGACTGGACGGTGAACAACGTCTATGTGCAGGGGACGCCTTCCTGCACCAACGGCGGCACCTGGGGAGGCTTCTCCTGGTCCTTCCAGACCTCGCCCCACGAGGTCAACATCGCCCACCAGCGCTCCCACGCCAACCCCGCCGACCACTGCACCGCCTACTACTGCTTCGAGGTGACCTCGGGCACGGGCGCGCCGGACGCGCTGGAGTCGTGGTATTGGGACGGGGACAACTACGGCAGCCCGCCGCACAACCCCTGCTCGGACGACAACTACACCCCCGCCGGCCAAAACGCCTGCGACCAGGCCACCCAGCCCCGGGCGGCCATCCCGCCCTGCACGCTGCCGCCCATCATGCTGACCCCATCCCAGATCGACGCCATGGGTTGCCCGTGCCAGGTGCAGGAGCACACTTTCACCGTGTGGAACAACACCGGCTATGACACCAACGTGAACCTGACCTACTCTGTCATCGCTGGCAGCGGGACCTGCACCGGCCCGGCTCGCGTGTCCTTGGCCGACGGCAGCAACAGGCCCATCCCGGTGAGCCTGTCGCCGGCAGGCGCGCCCGGCGACACGGTGGTCTGCCAGGTCTATGCCGAGGACGCCAGCAACCCGGCCAACAACGATACCTCTCTCCTCGTCAAGAACCTGATCGCTGGCTACTTCGACCCGGCCGGCTGGCAGACCGAACCGATCACCAACGCCACGCCGCACCAGTGGGCCGGCAGCGCGGTGGGCACCCACCCGGCGGCCGCGGGCCCGGTGGGCTATGTCGTGGGCGGCCTGGGCGTCGGCTCCAGCCAACCCAACCCCGACCTGCAGATGTACGACCCCGCCACCGGCATCTGGACACAGTTGACCGACATGCCCAACTGGCGCTTCAGCCCCGTGGTTGGCTGGATCGGCGGCCTGCTCTACGCCGCTGGCGGCTATGGCACGAGCTTTGTTGCTACCAACGACCTGCAGGTCTACAACCCGGCCACAAACGCCTGGGATAACACCACCTATACCGACATGCCCAACCCCCGCGGCGGCGGCGCCGGCGGGGTGGGCACCTGCTCCTCCGGCACAGGCGAGTGCCTCTTCCACGTCGGCGGTGGGCCGGACAGCTCCTTTGACCACACCACCCTGGAGACCTGGCAGTACAACCCCGCGGCCAACGCCTGGACGCAACTGGACAACAAGCCGGCCGGCTCTTCGCCCAACGGCTTTATCCTGGGCGCCGGCGTGGGCTGCCTGGGCAAGATCTATGTCGGCGGCGACTACCGCGGCTTCCACGAGTTCTACGCCCTGGACGCCACCCAGCCCTCCGGTTCGCAGTGGACGCAAATGGCGAACATCCCGGCCGCCGCTGGCGCGATGACCCCGGCCCTGGTCTGCAAGGAGGACTGGGGCAAGATCCTGCTCATCGGCGGCGACCCCGACGGCTGGTGGGGCACCTACAACAACACCGTCTACGTCTACGACATCGCCTCCGACACCTGGGAAGGCCCGCTGCCGCAGACGCTGAACGTCGGCCAGCTCGGCTCCGTCGGCTGGCACCTGGATGGCAAGGTGTGGACCGTGGGCGGCACGGTCGGCTCCGGCGCCATCTCGCCGATGCCCTTTGAGTCGCTGCGCCAGATCACCTGCGCCACCTGCCCGGCATTCCACGCCTGGAAAGAGGCCCCGCCCACAGCAGCGGCCGGCAGCGTCTTCTCCTATACCATCTTTATCGAGACCGACTCGCTGCTAAACGGCTCTTCTATGGTCGACCCGCTGCCACCTGGCGTCGCTTACGCCGGCAACCTCTCCTCGAACATCGGCGAAGCCTGGTACGACAACGGGACCAATACTGTCTACTGGACCCCTCCCCACTTACTCTATGGGGCAGCCAACCTGCTTACTGGAGGTCCTGGGCCGAGCAACCTGTACGCCATCGACCCGCATAGCGGGGCGGCCACGCCGATTGGGCCTATCGGCTTTGACAACGTCACCGGGCTGGCCCTTCTCCCCGATGGTCGTCTGGTCGGCTCGGCCCGCGGCGATGACCTCTACGGCGGCACGCCTACCGCGATCCTCATCGAGATCAACCGGGTCACAGGGGCAGGAATGCTGATTGGGGTGATCTCTGACAGTGTCACCGGCTGCGGCCGCATGCCCGACCTCACCTACGACCCGGCCACCGACACCCTCTACGGCTATGGCGATTACTGTTACGGCGCGCCGGAGGGCCTCTTCATCATCGACCCGGACACCGGCGCCGGCACCCCCGTGGGCCCCAGCGGCTATAGAGAGGGGGGCAACGGCCTTGCCATCGATCGGGACACCGGCATCATTTACGCCACGCCCTTTGACAACCAGAGCCTGGTCACGCTCGATCCGCTGACCGGGCAGGGCACCGATGTGCCGGGCAGCGCGGGCAACGTGCCGTACCGGGTGAACGCCCTGGCCTTTGACCCGCTGAGCGGCGTTCTGTATGGCTCCTGGAACGACCCCGGCAACCCCGACAAGTTGGTCACCATCTCTACCGCTGACGGGACGACAACCGTGGTTGGCGAGACGGTCCTGGGGCTGGATGCTCTTGTCTTTGCCGGCTCCGCTACCCTGAACAGGGCGGCTGCGGCGCAGCCGGCCGTCGACGAAACGCTGGGCCTGCCGGCGCCGGCAGCCATGCCACCTGCGTCCCTCTCCTTGCCTGCCATCGAACCGCAGGCCATTGCCAGCCCGCAGGCCATCCTGGACGACTTTAACCGCGCCGACGGGCCGATCGGCCCCAACTGGACGGTGCATAACGGCTACTGCAACATCTCCAGCAACGCCGCGGTGTGCGGCAGCATGGGCCGGGCCACCTTCAACAGCTATACGGGCGACGGCAACGCCGCCGAGGCGGACATCGAGGCCGTCGGCACGGCTCTGCAATACACCGGCCTGCTGCTCAACTATGGCGCCGGCAGCAGCAACCTGTTCCTCAAGGTTCAGAATCAGTCCGGGAGCAACCAGTTCCGCCACGCCGGCTGCTACACCGGCAACAACGGCCCGCCGTTCGGCCTGGGCTTCTTCGCCCTCTCCTCGCCCTTTACCACGGCGCACATGCGGGCCACCCGCGTCGGCAACGATGTGACCCTCTCGTTCACCAACATTGACGGCGGGGCCCAACCGGACCAGACCTACGTCTGCTCGGGCGCGCCGGCGCCTGAGGGCACCGGCATCGGCATCCTGGGCTATGCCGGCTTCGCCCGGCTGGACAACTTTGGGCTGCCGGGCGGCGGCCCGGTGCGGGTGGCCATCACCTTCGACGTGAGGGCGACAGCGCGCTGCGGCGAGGTCATCCACAACCTGGGTTGGGCGACGAACGGCTTTACTGTGGTGGACTTTGGCGCCGATACCCTGGTTACAGGTTGTCGCTACCTGCCTATCGTCACCAGGAACTTTTGACGAAGAAAGGGTAGCCGAAGGCAATGCCTTCGGCTACCCTGGGGAAGGAATCTACGGCTTGCCCTCTTCCGTGTTCTCAGACGATGAGCGGTTCGCGGTAGAGGCCAAAGACAGAGCGAAAGACGTCCATGATCTCCTGCAACGTTGCATAGACGCGCACAGCGTTCAGGATGTGGGGCATGGTGTTCTCCGTCCCCTGCGCGGCGATGCGCAGCCGGTCGAGCGCCTGCCCCACCGCTCCGCTGTCCCGCGTCCGCCGCAGCTCCTCCAGCCTGCGCCGCTGGCGCTCATAGCCCTGCGGGTCCATCTCCAGGAGCGGGATGCGCAGCGGCTCAGCCGCCACGTACTCGTTGACGCCGACGACGATCCGCTTGCGCTCGTCGATCTCGCGCTGGTAGCGGTAGGCGGCGTCGGCGATCTCTTGCTGGAAAAAGCCCCGCTCGATGGCCGGCAGCACGCCGCCCAACGCCTCGATGCGCCGGAAATAGTCATAGGCCTGGCGCTCGATGCGGTCGGTGAGCGCCTCGATGGCATAGGCGCCGCCCAGGGGATCGACCGTGTTGGTCACACCCGACTCGTGGGCGATGATCTGCTGCGTGCGCAACGCCACAGTGACGGCAAACTCGCTGGGCAGTGCCAGGGCCTCGTCCATGCTGTTGGTGTGCAGGCTCTGCGTGCCGCCCAACACCGCTGCCAGCGCCTGGATCGCCACGCGGACGACGTTGATCTCGGGCTGCTGGGCGCTGAGGGTGCAGCCAGCGGTCTGGGTGTGGAAGCGCATCCACCACGAGCGCGGGTCTCTGGCCCCGAAGGTGTGGCGCATCTCCCGCGCCCAGATGCGGCGGGCGGCGCGGAATTTGGCGATCTCTTCCATAAAGTCGTTGTGGCAGTTGAAAAAGTGAGAGAGGCGCGGCGCAAAGGCGTCGATGTCGAGCCCGCGCGCCAGCGCCCAGCGCACGTACTCAAAGCCATCGCTGAGGGTAAAGGCCAGCTCCTGCGCTGCCGTCGCCCCCGCCTCGCGGATGTGATAGCCGGAGATGGAAACCGTGTTCCAGCGCGGCAGGTTGGCGCTGCCGAACTCGATCGTGTCCGTCACCAGGCGCATGGACGGTTCGGGCGGGAAGATGTACTCTTTCTGGGCGATGTACTCTTTGAGGATGTCGTTCTGGATCGTGCCGCCCAGCTCGCGCATCGGCACGCCCTGTTTTTCTGCCGCGGCGATGTACATGGCCCAGATCGGCGCCGCCGGGCTGTTAATGGTCATGGAGGTAGTGACCCGTCCCAGCGGGATGTCGGCAAAGAGCACCTCCATGTCCTTCAGCGACGAGACAGCCACGCCGCACTTGCCAAACTCCCCTTCCGCCTGCGGGGCGTCGGTGTCATAGCCCATCAGCGTCGGCAGGTCGAAAGCAACCGAAAGGCCGGTCTGTCCCTGCTCTAAAAGGTACTTGAAGCGGGCGTTGGTCTCCTCCGCCGTGCCAAAGCCGGCAAACATGCGCATCGTCCACAGGCGGCCACGGTACATTGTCGGATGCACGCCACGGGTGAAGGGGTACTCGCCGGGGAAGCCCAGCCTGTCCATATAGTCCCCCTCCACGTCGAGCGGGGTGTACAGGCGCTCCACCGGCTCGCCGGAGGCAGTGATGAACGTCCCCATGCGCTCTGGCCGCTGCGCCAGCGCCTCTTTCAGTGTCGTCTTGGCCCACTTGTCACGGGCCTCTCTCAATTGGTTCAGCTCCTGGTCATTCATTGTTCTTTCCTCTCAGTGATCGCTCATCGCTTACTGTTCAAGGTCAAGGGATTCGAGCGCCGCGCGGGCGGCAGCGCGCTCGGCGGCCTGTTTGGAATGGCCCTCGCCGCGCCCGGCGACCTGCCCGCCCAACAGCACTTCGGCGACAAAGGTCCTGTCATGGGCCGGCCCCACTTCGGCGACGATGCGGTAGCGCGGCGTGACGCCGAGCCGGGCCTGCGCCCACTCCTGCAGGCGGCTTTTCTCGTCCTTGTCCGCCTCGGCGCTGAGAATGTCCTCCGTAATGCCCTCGATCAGGCTGTGCAAAAGCTGCCGCGTCGGCTCCAGCCCGCCGTCGAGATAGAGCGCGCCCACCAACGCCTCGAAACCGTCCTCCAGATTGGCCGACCGCTCCCGCCCGCCGCTTTCCTCCTCGCCACGTCCCAGGCGCAGCACCTGCCCCAGCCCCAGCCTGGCAGCAAAGTGCGCCAGGCTCTCCTCCCGCACCAGCGCCGCCCGCAGCCGCGTCATCTCCCCCTCGTGGAGTTCGGGATAGCGCTCGAAAATCCACGCCGCCACGACAAAGTTGAGCACCGCGTCGCCGAGAAACTCGAGGCGCTGGTTGTCCTCTTCCTCCGGATGCTCGTTCTTGTAGGACTTGTGCGTCAGTGCGCGCAAGAGCAGCCCCACGTCCCGGAAGCTGTAGCCAATGCGTTCTTGAAAAGCAGTCAGGTCGTTCATCGCGTGTCGCGTATCGCCTATCGCGTATCGCCTATCGCGTATCGCCTATCGCTTCTCGCCTATCGCTGATCGCCTATCGCTTCTCGCCTATCACGTATCGCCTATCGCTGATCGCTGATCGCCTATCGCGTCTCGCTCGTTGTCCCGCAACAGGCAACCAGCGATAAGCGACTAGCGATTAGCGATAAGCGATCAGCGATAAGCGATCAGCGATAAGCGATTAGCGAGAGGCGCCGCAGCAGGGGCAACGCAGCCTGAACAGCCCGCGCGCGGTGGCTGATCTGGTTCTTGACCTCGGCGGGCAGTTCGGCCATGGTACAACCCAATTCGGGGATGTAAAAGACGGGGTCGTAGCCAAAGCCGCCCGACCCGGCCGGCCCGGTGGCGATGACGCCCTCACAGATGCCCTCCGCCGTGTGGACGCGCCCCCCAGGGGCTACAATGGCAATGACGCAGCGGAAGCGCGCCGTGCGCCGCTCTGGCGGGACCCCTTCCATGTGGCGTAGCAGTTGGGTCAGCCGGTCGGCGTCCGACCCCAGCGCGTAGCGGGCCGAGCGCACCCCCGGAGCGCCGCCCAGCGCGTCGACCTCCAACCCCGAATCGTCGGCCAGGACCACCATTTCCCCGCCCAGCGCCCGCGCATAGGCCTGCGCCTTGAGACGGGCATTGTCAGCATAGGTCGGCCCGTCCTCGGCCACCTCGACCTGCAAGCCCAGTTCCGCCGGAAAGCGCAACCGCACCGGCAGCTCGGCCAGCAGGGCGCGAAACTCGCGCTCCTTGCCGGGATTGTTCGTGGCGACGAGCAGCTCCATGGGCCACCTCATTGCTCCAACAACGTCTCGCCCCCGGCCTCCAACGATGTCTCGCTTCCACAATCGTTGCAACGCGCCCGCCCCCGGCTGCCCTCCACCAACAGGCCGCCGCAGGACGGGCACGGTTGCGGCAGCGGCTTTTGCCAGACCCAAAACTCGCAGCGGGGATAGTTGGCGCAGCCATAACCCGTGCGACCCTTGCGCGTCCGCTTCTCCACCAGCTCCCCCCTACAGCGCGGGCATTTGACCCCCACCTTGTCCAGCCACGGCTCTCGATAGCGGCAGGCCGGATAGCCCGCGCAGCCGATGAACCGGCCAAAGCGGCCCTGGCGGACCAGCAGCGGACGCCCGCACTCTGGGCAGTCGCGCCCGACCTCTTGCGGCGCGGTCTCGACCTTTTCGATCCCCTTCTCCGCCGCGTCGAGCCGCTCCTTGAACGGCCCGTAGAACGCGCGCACCACCGGCACCCACTCCTCCTCGCCCGCCGCGATGCGGTCCAGATCCCCCTCCATCCGCGCCGTAAAGCCATAGTCCAGCACCAGCGGAAAGTGCTTCACCAGCAGGTCGTTGACCACAAAACCAACCTCGGTGGGCACCAGTCGCCGCTCCACCAGGCGCACATAGCCGCGCTCCTGAATGGTCGAGAGGATCGCCGCGTAGGTCGAGGGCCGGCCGATGCCCAGCTCTTCCAGCGCCTTGACCAGCGTCGCCTCGGTGTAGCGCGGCGGCGGCTGGGTAAAGTGCTGTTTGGGGATCAACCGCAGCAGGTTCAGCAGCTCGCCCACCGTCAGCGGCGGGATGCGCTGCGCGGCTTCTTCCTCGGCGTCCTCCTCCGGCGCTTCCTCGTAAACGACCAGGAAGCCGGCAAAGCGCAGCGTCGAGCCGTTGGCGCGGAACAGGTAGGGCTTTTCCCCCTCCGCCGGCCCGGCCAGCACGTCGACGGTGACCGTGTCATAGATCGCCGCTGCCATCTGGCTGGCGACAAAGCGCTGCCAGATGAGCTGATAGAGGCGGTGCTGATCGCGGCTGAGGTGTTCCTTGAGCGCCTCCGGCTCGCGCATGACCGAGGTGGGGCGAATGGCCTCGTGCGCTTCCTGGGCCCCTTTGGCCCGCGTCTTGTAGACCGGCGGCTGCGGCGGCAAATAGTCCTCGCCGTAGCGCCGGGCCACAAAAGCCCGCGCCTCGGCCTGCGCCTGCGCCGAGACGTTGGTCGAGTCGGTGCGCATGTACGTGATCAGCCCCACCGCTCCCTCGCCAGGCAGATCGATGCCCTCGTAGAGCTGTTGGGCAATGGCCATCGTGCGCCTGGGCGCCATGCGCAGGCGGCGCGAAGCCTCCTGTTGCAGCGTACTGGTCGTGAACGGCGCCGCCGGGCTGCGCCGCCGCTCGCCGCGCTTGAAGGCCGACACCACATAGACCGCCCGCTCCAACTCGGCGACGACGGCCAGCGCCTCGGCCTCGTTCTTGAGATCGACCTCCTTGCCGCGGATGCGCAGCAACGTGGCGATGAAAGAGGGCGGCGGACGGCGCTCCTGGCGTTGGGCCAGCTCGGCCTCGATCGACCAATACTCGACCGGTATGAACTGCTCGATCTCGCGCTCGCGCTCCACCACCAGGCGCACCGCCACCGACTGCACCCGCCCGGCGCTGAGTCCGCCGCGCACTTTGCGCCACAGGAGCGGCGAGAGGCCGTAGCCCACCAGCCGGTCGAGCACGCGCCGCGCCTGCTGCGCGTTTACCAGGTCCATGTTGATCTCGCCCGGATGAGCAAACGCCTCGGCGATAGCGTCCCGCGTGATCTCGTGAAAGACCACCCGTCGCGCTCGCTCCCTGCCCGTCTGCGTTGCTTCCAGCACGTGCCAGGCGATGGCCTCACCCTCGCGGTCGGGGTCGGTGGCCAGGTAAATCTCGGCTGCCTTTTCCATCTCGGCGCGCAGTGACTTGACCACGTCGCGCTTGTCGTTGAGGACGCGGTAGCGGGGCGCAAAGTCGTTCTCCACGTCCACCGAGAGCGAAGAGCGCAGCAGGTCGCGCACGTGCCCCACCGTGGCGCGGACGGTATAGCCCCTGCCCAGAAAGCGGCCGACCGTGCGCGCCTTGGCCGGCGACTCGACGACCACCAGCCGCCCGCTGCGCCGTGGCGCCGGCGGCGGAGCGGGCGGGGGCGGCTCCAGCCCTTCGTGGGCCGCCGTCTGTCCCATGCGCACGAGCGCCGTCCCGCACTCCGGGCAGGTTCCGCGCATCGCCGCGCGGCCGCCCTTGAGGTAGACCGGCTGCGGGTTCTGCAGCGCGCGTTTGGCGCGGCAGCGCATGCAATAGGCCTCGAGACGGCCCGCGCCGTCGTCCGCCATCTTCCTCCTACAACACCTCGTCGCGGCCGAGTTCTTCCAGGCAGCGCACCATGTCGCGCACCTCCTGCTCCCGCTCGCGGGGGCAGATGAGCAGCGCGTCTTCCGTGTCGACGACGATCATGCCCTCCAGGCCGATCGTCGCGATCAGCCGCCGTCCGCCGACCACAATCGAGTCCCTCGTCCCCAGCCCCACGTGGTCACCGACGACAACGTTGCCATCCCCATCGGCCGTGTGCAGATCGCGCATGCTCGACCAGTTGCCCACGTCAGACCAGCCGATGTCGACCGGAATGACCACCACATCGGCAGCGCCTTCCATCACCCCGTAATCGATCGTCTGCGGCGTCACCTCCGGCCAGATGCGGTTGAGCGTTGACTCGTAGGCGGGCGTGCCCAGGACCGCCTCGATCTGGGCCAACTGGTCGTAGAGGTCAGGCATCTGGCGGGCGAATTCTTCCAGGATGCGCTCGACGCGCCAGATGAACATGCCGCTGTTCCAGGAATAGTCGCCCGACTCGACCATATGGAAGGCGGTTTCGGGGCTGGGCTTTTCGGTAAAGCGGCGCGCACGATAGACCGGAAAGCCGTCCACCCGCTCCAACAGCTCCTCCTGCCGGATGTAGCCATAGGCAGTGGAGGGGAAAGAAGGGGCGATACCCAACGTGACCAGGTGCCCCTTTTCGGCCACTGCCACGGCTGCGGTCAGAGCCTGGCGAAAGCGTTCCACGTCGCGGATAAAGTGATCGGCAGTGAGGACGGCCATGACCGCCTGCGGGTCACGGCGGCGCAGGTGAATCGCCCCCAGCCCGACGGCGGGGGCCGTGCCGCGTCCCATCGGCTCGACCAGAAAGCTCTGGCGGGGCAATTCGGGCGCCTGCAACAGCAGCGGCTCAAGCTGGTCGCGGCCCGTCACCACCAGGATTTCCTCCGGCTGACAGAGCGGCGCGATGCGGTCAACCGCGTGCTCGAACATCGTCCGCTCGCCGACCAGCGTCAGCGCCTGCTTGGGCAGCGCGCGGCGGCTGAGCGGCCACAGCCGCGTCCCACCCCCGCCGGCCATAATCAACGCATAGAACGACATCACACCTCCCTTGCTATTCGGTATCTATCTGCAACTCGAACCTGGATTCGCCGCCGCCACGTACTTCATCCCTCCCACCTGCCGCACCATGCCCTTGAGCTCCATCAGCGCCAGCGTGCTGGTGACCTGGGCGATAGGCATGCCCACTGCCTGACGCAGCTCGTCGACGTGAAGCGGCTCGCTGCCCAGGCAATTCAGCAGCGCGGCTTCTTCCGCCGTCGCAGGGAGAACCTGGCGCGCCTCGGCCTGCTCGGCCACCATGGTCAGGTTCAACTCGCGCAGGATATCGGCGACCTCCAGCACCAGCCTGGCCCCATCCTGGATCAGCCGGTTGGTGCCGCTGCAGCCCGGCGAGAGGATCGAGCCGGGCACGGCAAAGACATCGCGGCCTTGCTCGCCCGCGTAGCTGGCCGTGATCAGCGCGCCGCTGTTCTGCCCGGCCTCGGTGACCAGCACGCCCAGGCTGAGGCCGCTGATGATGCGGTTGCGCGGCGGAAAATTGGCCGCTTCTGGCTGCGTCCCCAGCGCATACTCGCTGACGAGCGCGCCGGCAGCGACGATCTGGCGGGCCAGGTCACGGTGCTCCGGCGGATAGATCTGGTCGATGCCGCTGCCCAACACGGCGATCGTCCGGCCGCCTGCCTCCAGCGCCGCGCGGTGGGCCACGCCGTCGACGCCGCGGGCCAGCCCGCTGACGATGGTGATGCCGCTGCGCGCCAGCGCGCTGACCAGGCGGCGGGTCACCTCGCGGCCATAGCTGCTGACGCGGCGCGTGCCCACCACCGCCACCGCCCAGGCGTCCTCGGGCTGCAATTCCCCGCGGATGTAGAGCAGCGGCGGAGGAGCAGGCACTTCGCGCAGGAGCGGCGGATAGGCGGGGTCTTCCCAGCTCAGCGCCTGGATGCCGGCCGCCGCCAGCCGCCGCACTTCTTCATCCAGATCGACGCGGGCGCGGGTTTGCAGCAGGTTCTCCAGCGAGCGTCGGTCGAGGCCGGCCGCCTGGAGCGCCTCGGCCGGCGCCTTCCAGGCCCGCTCCACGTCGCCAAAGGCATCGATCAGCGCCCGCAGGCGGATCGAACCGATGCCACGTACCAGGTTGAAACCGATGTAGTAGCGCAATGAATCCATCAACCTGCCCCCTTTTTCAAGAGTCAGTCGTCTCCCAACAGGCCCGGCAGAAGCGTCACCACCATCCTCCTGGCGTCGAGATCGAGCTCACGCACCACATCCTGGATGGCCGGCAGCAACACCTCGCCCCGCCCGCCACGGACGACATAGACATCGTTGGCGCCGGTGTCGAGCACCTCGACCACCCGCCCCAGGCATTCCCCCGCGCCGGTAAACACCTCAACGCCGATGAGCTGAAAATGGTAGTACTCGCCCTCTTCAAGGGGAACAGCCTGTTCGAGCGGGATTTGCAGCAACTGGCCACGCAGCGCTTCGGCCTGATTGCGGTCGTCGCAGCCGGCCAGCTTGATCAGCGCCGCGTCTCGCTGCAGGCGCAGGCGCTCGACCGTGTAGGGGCGCCCTTCCTCACCCAGGTAGAGAACCGGGTGGAGAGGCAACCGTTCGGGATAGCCGGTCAGTATCTCGACGCGCAGCTCGCCGCGCACCCCGTGCGGGCGAAGCACGCGGCCTACGGCCAAGAAACGGGGCTCAGTCGACCGAAGCGGCGGCCCTGAGCCCCGTAAGTTTACACCCTGCGCCCTGCTCCGGGCACTCATGGAGCGCTAGACGATCTCCAGCGTGACCCGTTTCCCTTGCTTGGCAGCAAGGACGCGGATGAGAGCGCGTATGGCGTTGGCTGTCTGCCCCTTTTTGCCGATGATACGGCCCATGTCATCAGGAGCCACCCGCAGCTCCAGGATCGTGCTGGTCGAACTTTCGCTCTCGATCTCGGAGACGTGCACCTGCGAGGGGTTGTCAGCCAACTTTTTGGCGATATACTCGACCAGGTCTTTCATCTCGGACATTTCTACCCTCCCTTTTCAAGTCGATGAACGAGTTACGCGGTGGGGTACAAGACGGGAGATCGGGCCTTGCCGCCACCTCAGCGGCCCTGTGCGTCGATATCCTCCTCCCCTTGATCCGCGGCCACAGAGGCCTCTTCCGCCTCCTCTGCTTTGACGGCTTGCGCCGGCCTGGGGGCCGGGCCGGCTCCGGCGTCCGCCTCCGCCTGCAAGACCTCCAGCGGTTCCCCAGCCTTGAGCCGTGCAAAGCGAGCCATTGTCCCTTGTTTTTCCAACAGCCTGGCGACCGCATCCGTCGGCTGGGCGCCGACGTTCAGCCAGTAGAGGGCCCGCCCTTCGTCGATCTGGACCGTTTCGGGCTCCGTGCGCGGGTTGTAGAAACCGATCGTCTCGATGAAGCGACCGTCCCGCGCTGTCTTGGAATCAGCAACCACCACCCGATAGCTGGGTTGCTTTTTCGCGCCTACGCGGCGCAACCTGATCTTGATCATGCTCCTCCTGATCTCGTGTAAAGATGTTGTCCTTATCCAAACAGGCCCATCAGCCCCCGCCTGCCGCGGGGGTGACGTCCCAGTTGTTTGACCATGCGCTGAACCTGGCGGAACTGGTTCAGCAGCGCGTTGACCTCCTGCACCGTCGTGCCGCTGCCGCGGGCGATCCGCCGCTTGCGGCTGCCGTCGAGGATGCGCGGGTTGCGCCGCTCTGCCGGCGTCATCGACAGGACGATGGCCTCCACGCGGCGCATCTGCCGCTCCGCCTCTTCCGGCGACACCGCGGCGGCCATTCTGGCCCCGCCCGGCAGCATCTCCAGCAACTGGCCCAGCGACCCCATACGGCGGAGCTGACGCATCTGCTCCAGGAAATCCTCCAGGTCGAGCTCGGCCCGGCGCAGCTTTTCCTCCATCCGCTGCGCCTGCTCCTGGTCGAAGGCTGCCTCTGCCCGCTCGATGAGGGTCAGCACGTCCCCCATCCCCAGGATGCGTGAGGCCATCCGCTCCGGGTGGAAGAGCTCCAGGGCGTCCGTCTTTTCGCCCGTGCCCAGGAACTTGATCGGCACGCCGGTCACGGCGCGGATGCTGATGGCAGCCCCGCCGCGGGCATCGCCGTCGATCTTGGTCAGGATCAGGCCGGTGAGGCGCAGTCGCTGGTGGAACCCCTCGGCAATGTGGACGGCCTCCTGGCCCGTCATGGCGTCGGCCACCAGCAGCGTCTCGATCGGGCGGACCTGGCGGGCGACGGCTTCCAGCTCGTCCATCATCCCGGCGTCGATCTGCAGCCGGCCGGCCGTGTCGAGGATGACCACATCGCAACCACGGCGCCGCGCTTCCTGCACGCCGCGCGCGCAGATGGCGGGGGGATCATTGCTGTCGTGTTCGCTGTAGACCATCTGCCCGGCCTGTCGCCCCAGCACTTCGAGCTGGGTGATCGCCGCCGGCCGATAGACATCGGCAGCGACCAGGAGGGGGAGATGGCCGCCAGCGCGCAGGTAGCGGGCCAGCTTGACCGCCGCCGTCGTCTTGCCAGAGCCCTGCAGGCCGACCAGCATCACCACATACGGCGCCGCGCCCTTGAACTCCAGACGGCCCGGTTCGCCCAGCGTGGCAATCAGTTCTTCGTGAACGATCTTGATCACCTGCTGCGCCGGGCTCAAAGCCTGCGACAGCGCCGCCCCCACCGTCCGCTCCTTGACGCGGGCGGTAAAGTCCTTGACCACCTTGTAATGTACATCGGCCTCCAACAGGGCCAGGCGAATCTCTCTCAGGACCTCCTGCACATCCGCCTCGCGCAGGACGCCGCGCTTGCGCAGCCGTCGGAAAACCTCCTGTAACCGCTCGCTCAGATTCTCGAACATTTCATCCGCCAGGCTGCTTTGTGAAACGATTATAATGTACCCGCCCTGTTTCGTCAAGCAAGGCGCCAGCCGGATGTCATCCTGACCCTGAACGGAGTGAAGGGGAAGGATCTCGTTGCGACACGGATTACGCCCCGCTCCCGCCGGGTCACAGACCCCCGCCGGGCAATAGGGTGCCCCACGTCGGCGTTCTGCTTCGAACACCCTCCCTGGTAGAGCAGTTGCATCTCCTTGCCGAGATGGTATAATCTCAGCAGAAATCTCGGCCAGGGGAGCGACATGGGAGCCATAGAGGCCATACTGGCCCTCTTCAGCGGAGGCGGGGCGATCATCTACCATCTGATGATTCTGCTGGCGCTGGAAGCGGCGGCAGGTATCGCCCTGGTCGAGTACCGCCACACCAACAACCCCGACCAGCGCCGCTATCTGCTGGCGCTCCTGGTCGCCCTCCTGCTCCGCTTCCCCCTCCTCATCCGCACACCGCTGCAGGGCCTGCTCACCCTTCCGCCGCTGCTGTACATCGTCTCCGTGCTGCTGGACAACGCGCTGGAGGTCATCAGCCTGACCCTGCTGTGGTGGGGCTTTCTCCTGCCGTTGGTGGGGCGGCGCGCAGGCCGCACTTTCCTCTACGGCAACCTGCTCCTGGCCCTGGCCGCCACAGCAATCCTGACTCCCCTCTGGTATCAGGAACTGCTCGCCGCTGTGCCGCTTGACCTCTATGGGCAGGTCGATCTCTCGCTGCAAATCTTTCAGCAACAGCCCATCTGGGACGCCTGGGCCACACTCATCGCCCTGAGCGCGGCAGTCCTCCTCTTTGTCCACCGCAAACGCGTCGGCCACGCCCTGCCGGCGATCTGCTTTGCGGTCATCGCCCTGGGCAACGGCCTGATGCTCCTCGGCGCCGACAGCCTGGGGCGGCTGGTCAACCTGTTCGGCTATCCGCTGCTGGCGGTGGCCGTCTACCACACCGCCCTGCAGGACATGTGGGCTTATCGGCAGGAACTGGAGACGCTGAGCGAGAGATCGCTGCGCCAGACCCAGGAACTGCTCTTTCTGGTCGAAATCGGCCAGGCGATCGGCGAATCACTCGAGCTGAACGCCGTCTTGCCGCGCGTCACCGAGAACATCGCTCACGCGCTCGACGCCGACCGGGCCGCCATCCTGCTCCTCGAAGAGGAACACCTGCGCCTGGCCGCCCAATACACGCCCCTGCAACGGTCAGTCGACTCGCGGCAAGCGCCTGCCATCCGTCTGCAAGACTGCTCTATCCTCGACCACGCCATCCGCCGGCAGCGCCAGGTGACGCTCAATCCACAAGGCCCGGCGAGCGCACTCGACGCCATCTCTGGCCTGCTGGGGGCCGAAGCCAGCAGCCCGATGCTCATCCAGCCGTTGACGCAACAGAATCAGCCGTTGGGATTGCTGATCGTGACGAACGAGCACAGTCGGCGTGCTTTTGGCGATAAGGAAATCCGCCTGTGCAATTCGATCGCCTCCCAGGTCAGCGCGGCCATCAGCAATGCCATGCTCTACCAGGACCTGGCGCGCGCGCTGCAGGTTCAAGAGAAGGAGGCCGGGCAAAAGACCGCCATCCTGGAGAGCATTGCCGAGGGCGTCATCGTCGCCGACGCGGACGGGCGTGCCCGGCTGATGAACGCCGCCGCCGAGCGCATCCTCAACACCCAACGCGAGCGCATCCTGGGACGCCCATTGCAGCAGATCCTCGGCGCGCCGCCGGCAACCGTCCGCGAGCTGACCGTCTCCGCGACGCCCTTGCAGGCCCTGTTCGAGCTGGAAAACAAGCAGATCCACATCAACGCTGCCCCGGTGATGAGCGGCAATCGCCGCCTGGGCACCGTCGCCGTCCTCCGTGACATCACCGCCGAGGTGCAGGCCGAGCGCTCCAAGCGCGAATTCATCGCCACCATCTCCCACGAGCTGCGCACGCCGCTCACGGCGATCCTGGGCTATGCCGAAGTGCTGCAAAACCGCATGGTCGGCGAACTCAACGAGACCCAAAGCCAATTCATCCACGTCATCCGCGAGAACGCCCGGCGCATGATCTCGATGGCCAACAACCTGATCGCCCTGTCGGAAGCAGAACGGGGACACCTGGAACTGGAGTACGGCGAAGCTGACCTGAACCTGATCATCAACAGAGTCGTGCAGGATTTCGTCCCGGAGATGGAAAGCAAGCAGTTGCAGTGGTCCGTCGAGGTCGACGACCTGCCGATCATCGAGGGCGATCCGGTGCGTATTCAGCAGGCGATAGCCAATCTGGTCAGCAATGCGGTCAAGTACACCTTTCCGGGCGGCCATATCACCGTCGGCGCTGCCGCCGTCCGCGAGCCGGGTAACGACAGACCCGCTTTTTGTCGGATTTGGGTGCGCGACACCGGCGTCGGCATCCCCCTGGAAGAGCAAAGCCGCATCTGGGAGCGCTTTTACCGCGCCGACAACCCGCTCCAGGTCGAAGCCGGAGGGCTGGGCGTGGGCCTGTCGATCACCCAATCCCTGGTCCAGGCCCACGGAGGGCGCATCTGGCTCGATTCCATGCCCGGCGAGGGCAGCACGTTTACCATTCTTCTGCCTGTCAGCAGGAAGAGCTGATATGCCAAACGGGGTGTTCGATTTCATTCTGTTGCCGCCGGGGAATCTGTACTATCACCTGGCGCTGTTGTTCATCCTCCAGATTTTCCTGGCCGTCGCCTGGGGCAACTGGCGGCGGACGCCGCGCGCCATCGAGGCGCGGACCATGCTCTGGGCCGCGCTGGGCCTGTTGATGAACCGGGCCGTTCTGACCCTTGCCGGGATCGCCATCGACAGCGGCGCGCTCTCGGCGCCCGCCTTCCTGCCGCCGCTGGAGCGCTTCCTGGACCTGGTCCTCATCCTCTTTGCGCTGTGGCCTTTCCTGCCCCTCTTCCGGCGACACCCCCGCCTCGGCATCGTGTTGACCCTGGGCGCGCTGCTGCTGGCGGCGCTGACCTATGCCATCTTTGCCAGCGCCTGGCCTCAGGCCGAGGCGTTGGGCTATCAGTACAACACGTACTGGCAATCGTCGGCCTGGGAGGTAGTCAGCGTGGCCGTGCCGGCAGCGGCGCTGTTGGCGCTGTTGATCTGGCCAGGGCAGGGGGCGGGACTGCTGTCCGCTGCCATGTTCACCTGGCTGGCCGGTCACCTGCTGCAACTGCTGCTCCCGGCCAGCGCCCCGCACCTGGCCGGCGCCGTGCGGCTGTCCAACCTCATCGCGCTGCCGCTGGTAACCGCCATGGCCTTCCGCTATGTCGTGCAGAGCAGCGCAGCCGCCGCGCCGTCAGTGGGCAGCGAGACAGCGCCACTGCTGGAGATCGTCCGGCGCGTGGTGCAGGCTGACTATGCCGAGGCCGAACTGGCCGCAGCGCTGCCCGAACTCGCGCGGCATCTGGGCGCGCAAGAGGCAGCCATCGCCATGATCGGTGCGGGACCCAAAAACCGGCTCCGATTCATCGCCACCTATCCCGCCACCACCTCCCCGCTCCCCGCGTTCGCTCTGGAGCAGTCAACGCCGCTCCAGGCGGCCGTAGAAACTCGCACCCTGCAACAGATCGATGCAACCGCCGCCGAAGCCGTCGATCTCGCCCGCCGCCTGGGGTTTCACCAGCCGTCCCTGCTCGTGATCGCTCCTCTGACCACTGGCGAGAGCACTCCTGCCCTGCTCGTCCTTTCCAACCTGCCCCCCTCGCAGGTCGCGCCGGTCCGCGCCCTGGCCTATACCCTGGGCAGCGCCATCTACAGCGCCGACTATCGCCGCGCCCTGGCGCAGAAGGCCGAACGGCTGGCGGAAGAGATGCAGGCCCATAAACTCGAGCAACAGACCGGCCAGGCTGCTCTACAGAGCGAGCTGGAGCACGCTCGCCGCGAAGCTCAGGCGTTTGCCGTCCGCGTCACGAAACTGGAAGAACAGCTCGAACAACAGAAAAGGCAAGCCGCCGAACTGACCGCCCTCCTTCAGCAACGCGAGCAAGAAATGAGCCCAGCCCCTGGCAGTGCCATTTATGAAGAGGAGATCCGCCAGCTTGCCGATGAGCGAAGTCGGCTGGAGCGCGAACTGGCCGAGTGGAAAGAGCGCGCCAGAAAGCTGGCAACCCAACCAGGAACGGCGCCGCCTGCTCCCACCGAAGCCGCGCCGCCTGTCGTGCAAGAGCGGATCAACGGCGTGCTCATCGCCAACAAGCTGGGCCGCATCATCGTCGCCGACGAAGGCGCTCAACAATTGCTGGGCCGCAGTCAGATCGACCTGTTGGGCATGTCGCTTCACACCGCTTTCCCCGACACGGCCTGGGTCCAGGCGGTAAGCAAGCTGGTCACCGGCGAAGAGTGGGACGGCACCCCCATCTCGGTCATTGCCCAAAGGAACAACCAGATGATCCAGGCCCGCCTGACTCGCCTGGAGGCCAAATTCGACGGAGTGCAGGGATATGCCGCCGCCCTGCAGTCCGACGTCGAACGGGAAAACCGCGCCGAGATCATTGCCTCCCTCGTCCAGGAACTGCGCACGCCCATGACCTCCATCGTCGGCTATACGGACTTGCTGTTGAGCGAGGCGGTGGGCATCCTGGGCGAGGCCCAGCGCAAGTTCCTGCACAAGACCAAGGCCAACGTCGAGCGGCTGGGCGGCCTGATTAACGACCTGATCGAGATTGCCGCCATCGATTCCAGGCGCATCAAACTGGCGCCCCGTACAGTCGACGTCGTCTCGCTCATGCAGGAAGCCATCGTCGGGCTGTCTGCGCAGCTCAAAGAACAGGAGCTCACCGTGCGGCTCGACCTGGCCGAACAACTCCCGCTCATCCTTGCCGACCGCAGCAGTCTCTACCAGATCGTCCTCCAGCTCCTCTCCAACGCCTGCCACTGTTCGACCCCTGGCTCGGAGATTGTCATCCACAGCCACATCGAGGAAGCGCAGGACGGCGAGGTTCCCAGCCTGCTCGTGTCGGTCACCGACACGGGCGGGGGGATCGCGCCGGAGGATTACCCGCGCGTCTTTCAGCGTTTCTACCGCGCCGACAACCCGCTGATCAAGGGACTGGGCGAGACGGGGGTGGGCATGGCGATCGCCAAGGCGCTTGTCGAAGCGCAGGGAGGCCGCATCTGGGTAGAAAGCGTGATGGGGCAGGGCAGTACTTTCAGCTTTATCCTGCCCGTCACTGAAGCGACGGCAGAGGAGGAAGAGTGAGCGAAGGACGCCAGTCCGGTCTGCTACAGCTCCTCGGCGGCCTGGGATTGGCGCTGCTGGCGTCGGCGCTGGTGCTGGGCACGCTCCTCTTGCCCGCCGCCGATCAGGCTGCCGGCCCTCGTCAGGCGACGCGGGCTGCCCAGGTCCGCCCTACCCTGCCCGGGCCGACGCTCTATCCCACCTACGCCCCCCCTCCATCCCCATCTGCCACGGCGCTCCTCACCGCCACGCCGATCTCATCTCTCACCCCAACCACGCCGCCTGTTCTCTATCCCGTTTGTCAGATCCCTCCCGGCTGGCTGCCCTACACGGTTCAGCCGGGCGACACCCTCTACAGCCTGGCCTGGCGCGCCAGCACGACGCCCTACACCATCCTCCAGGGCAACTGTCTGGCAGGAGAGACGCTCTATCCCGGCCAGCGGCTCTATCTGCCGCCCTCTTTCTTCGCCACCCCCACACGCGCGCCCTGCGGACCGCCGCCCGGCTGGATCGTCTATTACGTCCAGCCAGGCGACACGCTCTGGAACCTCTCGATCCGCGTAGGCGTATCCGTCGAAGCGATCCGCCAGGCCAACTGTCTGCGCGACTATATCCTGCGCGTGGGCCAGCCGCTCTACCTGCCCCTCCGCCCCTCCCCGCTGACGCCAACCGCTACCCTCTCCCC
>DAOTYD010000042.1:0-19994 GCA_034435295.1 Anaerolineae bacterium
TTGCAGGGCAGCCTCTCCCAGCCGCTCCTGTTCGACGGCGGTGGGGGGAGAAAGGGCGGCCTGGGCGGCCGGGGAGACAACAACGCGGCAGGCGCCGCAAAGGCCGGCGCCGCCGCACAGGTTGCTCAGGCCGACGCCCAGGCGGCGCGCTGCTTCGAGCAGCGCGATGCCGTGGGGAAAACTGCCCTGTCGGCCGGCGGGCTGGAAGGAGATGGCGACCGTGGCGGGGGCGCGGGGCGGCACCCTCACTCTTCCGGGATGGGCGCGGTCGGACTGACGCGGCGCATCTTGGCGATCAGCCGCTGCCGCAGGGCGCGGTCAGTGGTCTGGGCGAGCCGCCGTCGCAGGTAGACGAGCTTGCGTCGCCGCCGCTGTCGACGGCTGCGGTCTCGATCTCGTTGTGTGCGCATAACTCCTCCTGGGTAGAGTGTGGGCTGTATTGTACAACGCTTCGGGCAGGGGGACAAGGGGACAAGGAGTCAAGGGGACAAGGAGACAAGGGGACAAGGAGACAAGGAGACAAGGGGACAAGAACCACTTGGAGAATCTCCTTGTCTCCCCCTCTCCTTGTCTCCTTGTCTCCCCCTCTCAAGACCGCTCTGCCAGCCAGGCGGCGATGTCGTTCAGCACCCGCTCGCGGTTCAGGTCGTTGTGCAGTTCGTGATAGCCGCCCTCGTACTCCAGGCGCGTCTTGTCGGGTGAGGACACCTGCTCGAAAAAGACGCGGCTGGCGGCGCAGGGAACCAGGCGATCCTCTGTTCCGTGGACGATGAGCAGCGGCAGGCGCAGGTCGGCAGCGTGCGCCAGCGTCCAGGCGATGGCAGTCCCGCCCTCGACCGCTGCCCGCGGCGTCCCACGGTCATGCACCAGCGGGTCGTTCTGATAGGCCTGCACCACCGCCGGGTCGCGCGAGATGCCGGTGGCGTCCAGGCCGCTGGAAAGCGACAGCCGCGGCGCCAGGCGGGAGAGGATGCGCGCCATCCTGACCATCATCGGCGACAGGCCCTCGGTGCTCAACCCCGGTGCCGAAGCGATCACGCCGCGCAGGCCCTCCGGATGGTGCAACACGTACTCCAGCACGATCAGCCCGCCCATGCTGTGGCCGAAGAGGAAGAGGGGCCGCCCGGCCTCCTCTGCGGCAACCCGCTGGACAAAGGCGCGCAGGTCGTTGCGGAAATCGGCCCAGGCGTCGATGTGTCCGCGTGGGCCTGGCGAGCGGCCATGCCCGCGCAGGTCGAAGCTGTGCAGCGCATAGCCGCGCGGCAGCAGCGCATCGACCAGGTTGCCGTAGCGCCCACTGTGCTCGCCCAGGCCGTGGACGATCACCACTGCTGCCCGCGGCTCTGCCTCTGGCAGCCAGGACTGGCAGTACAACGCTACTCCACCTGATTCGAACGTTCCTTCACTGTGTTTCATCGCTCCTCCTGATGCTCAAAGGATGCCTGGCCGGCACTCCCGGCCGTCGTGGATATTTGTCCGGCGTCGTCGCCACCTTGTCGATCACAACCAGGTAGCGGGTCTCTGCCAGTCCGTGCAGGTCGACCGCGGCCAGACGTCGCAGCCGCCCTCCCAGTAACTGGATCGCCGCTTCCGCGCCGTGGGCCTCGGCCGGGCCGCTCTCCCCTTTCTGGGCCAGGGCTGCCCCGCCAACGCGCACCAGCGGCAGCAGATATTCGACCAGCGTCGGCAGTTCGGCCACGGCCCGCGCCACGGCCCAATCGTACCGCTCGCGGTGCGCCGCCTGCTGTCCGATCTCCTCTGCCCGGCCCCAAATCACCTCGACATCCTGCAACCCCAGGCGGCGCACCAGATGCTCCAGGAACTCGGTCTTTTTGCGCGTCGCTTCGAGCAGGACCAGGCGCAGGCCGGGACAGAGGATCTTGAGCGGCAGGCCGGGGAACCCCGCCCCCGTGCCCACGTCGATCAGCCGCGCCCCCGCCTGCAGAGCGGCTCGCGGCAGGGCCAGCAGGCAGGAGAGCGAGTCGGCAAAGTGGCGCACCTGCACGCCCTCATAGTCCGTGATCGCCGTCAGGTTGAAGCGCTGGTTCCACTCGACCAGCTCCTGGTAGTAGAGGCGAAAGAGCGCCCGTTCGCTCTCGCTGAGGGCGATGCCCAGATGGTGCAGGCTGCGGGTCAACTGCTCCATAGTCTCCGTCGCTCTACAGCCAGCCGCGTCGGCGCATCCACAGGGCCATGCCCAGCGGCATCAGCACCATGCCCACCAGCGTCAGGGCCAGCGCGGCCCGGCTCGTCCACGCCGCTATCACTTCCGTCGGCCCGAAAAAGTTCATACCGAAAAAGCCAGCGACGAAGGAAAGCGGCATAAACAGCGTGGTGATCACCGTCAGCGTCTTCATGATGTCGTTCATGCGGTTGTTGACCACCGAGAGGTGCGTCTCCAACACGCCCGTCACCAGCTCGCGCATGCTCTCGTTGAGGTCATAGAGGCGCACCAGATGGTCGTAGACGTCGCGGTAGTAGACGCGGTACCTGGAGCGCACGACGGCGTACTCGTCCCGCGCCAGGCGGTTGAGCACTTCGCGCTGGGGGGTGAGAATGCGGCGCAGTTGGAGCAGCGCCCGTTTGAGCGTCAAAATGTCTTCCAGGACCGTCGCGTGGGGATGATCGAAGATACACGCCTCGATGCGGTCGATCTCGGCGTCGATCTGGTCGATGGCCGGCATATAGTCCGAGACCAGTTCATCGGCCAGGCGGTAGAGCAGATACTCGCTCTCCCTTTCCAACAGCCGCCTGTCGCGGCGGAAGGCGGTCCAGACCCGCTCGACGGCGGCGATGGGCCGCGCCTGGTATGTGACCAGGTAGTTCTTGCCCAGGAAAATATCCAGCTCCAATGTGCTGATCAGCCTCTCGGCCTGGAGGTCGAAGGCGACGGCGTGCAGCACGACGTAGAGATAGGTCGTCCAGTCGTCCACTTTGGGGACGTGCCGCTCCTCCAGCGCGTCGTCCACGGCCAGGGGGTGAAAGCCGAAGGTTTCGAGCAGGAGGGGGGCGCTTGTGTCGGCAGGTTCCTCGATCAGGTCGACCCACAGCAGTCCTTCTTCGTCCTGGAGGGCCGTAGCGATTGTCTCTACGGTCAGATCGTCGTGGAGTTGTCCATCTGCTGTGCGGTAGAGTATGCGGATCATCCTCTTCTCCTCTAGGGCAGCGGTTCGACCGTGGGGGTGGGTGTGGGTTCGGCTTCTGGCGGCAGCGGGGTGAGCGCCAGGCCGTAGTACGCCTCCACCACCTGGCGGGCCATCGGCGCGGCCACCTCCGAACCCTCTCCGGCGTTTTCCACCATCACCACGACGACAATTTCCGGGGCATTGGCCGGGGCATAGCCGGCAAACCACGAGTGCGGCCTGACGTTGATGCCGGGCGCTTCCGCCGAGCCGGTCTTGCCGGCGACAGGGATCGCCAGCCCGATGAAGCGGTGATGGGCCGTGCCGATGGGTTCGCGGGTCACCCCCAGCATGGCGTCCTGAATCACTGCCAGGTTCTCCGCTGAGATGGGCAGCGTGCCGACCGCTTCGGGCGCATAGACGATTTCCGGGTAGGCCTCACCGGCGGCGGCGATGCGGGCGACGACGTAGGGGCGGTAGAGTGTGCCGCCGTTGGCCACGGCAGCGACCATCCGCGCCACCTGCAGCGGCGTGATGCGCAGGTCGCCCTGGCCGATGGCCAGGTTGACCGTGTCGCCGACGTACCAGCCCTGTCCCTGCGCCGCCCGGCTGGCCGGTCCGGGCACCTGTCCGGCCTCCTCCGGCACGCCGACGATGCCCGTGCGCATCCCCAGCCCAAATGCCTGCGCCATGTCAGACAGGATGGCGGGGTCGATGTTGTGCAGCGCCATCCCCACGTTGTAAAAGGTGACGTTACACGAGCCGGCCAGCGCGTCTCGCAGCGTGATGTCGCCGTGGCCTTCTTCTTTCCAGCAGAACTTGCGGTAGTTGATCCCCAGGCCATCCCAATAGCCGGGGCAGTGAAAGGTCATATCCGGGGCCATGCCGGCCCGTTCCAACGCCGCTGCCAGGGTGACGATCTTGAAGACGGAACCGGTCGGGTAGAGGCCCTGCGTGGCGCGGTTGAAGAGGGGACGGTTGGGGTTGGCAAGGACCGCGTTGCGCGCTTCGCTCCACGACGGGTTGACCAGGACGTTGGGGTCGAAGGACGGCCCGCTGGTCAGGGCCAGCACGGCCCCCGTCTGTGCCTCCAGCACGACGATCGCCCCCCGGCGGTCGCCCAGGATGTCCTGCACCTGGCGCTGGAGAGGGCGGTCGATGGTGGTATAGATAGCGCGGCTGGGCACCGCATCGCGGCGGGCAACGACGCTCAGTATGTTGCCGGCTGGCCCCAGCAGGTAGAGGATGCCGCCGTGACGGCCGGCCAGGTAGGGCTCGCCCCACGCTTCCAGGCCGGCCACGCCCACCCACTCGTCGCCGCGATAGCCCTGGGCGCGGTAGCGCTCCAGCTCCTCGGCCGGCACCTGCGCTACCCAGCCGACGACGTGAGGGGCCGCCCCGCCCAGCATATAGGTGCGCCCTTCCTTCTCCCGCGCATCGATGCCTGGTGTGGTCAGCAGGTTGGAGTAGCGAACCGCGACATCACCAGAGATGTCGGCGATGGGGGTCCACCAGGCCGCCGGGCGGTTGGCGTAGCGGGCGCGGATCGCCTCCGCGTCCATGCCGGTGACCAGACTCAGCGCGGAGAGCAGCGCCGCCTCGTCCTGGATGCGCTGCGGCACGACCCCCACGGTAACGATGGTGCCTTCCGCAGCCAGGGCCAGGTTGTTGCGGTCGTAGATATTGGCCCGCGCGGGGGTGAGGCGCTCCATGTAGAAATAGTTTTCCTCCCCCAGGCCGGGCCAGATCAGATCGCCCGCGCCGTCGAGCCACCAGCGGCCGTGCTGGAAGGAGAGGGAAACGATTGTGTCGGTGACCATCTCGCCTACCAGGGCCGTCTGCCAGCTCAGCCGGCAGGCGGCCTGGGCCTGCTCGCCCTCTTGCAGCACGGCCTGCAGGCTGGCGGTGGCGGTGAGCACGGTGGCCGTGGCGATGGCGGAGCGGTAGCGGGCGGCAAAGGCCTCGGCACTGACCGCCAGGCGGCGGGCGGGCGTGAGCAGGGCATAGATCGCCGCCGGGTCCCGCCGTTCCCAGGCCGTCACGAACGCCGCTGCTGTCCCTTCGGGTGTGTCCGTGGTCGGCGTCGGGGTGAGACTGGGCAGCGGGGGAAAAGTCGGCGAAGGCGTGAGCGTGACGCTCTCGCTGCGGCAGGCGGGCAGGAGCATCAGGACAAGCAAACCCAGCGCCAGATACCTTCTCACAGGGGCGATTATAGCGGGGAATGGCCTCTCTGTCCAGCCTGTTCAAAGTTCAACCTGTGTGGTAAGATGGGCGTATGGCAACGCAGGGGGACAGCAGCCTATGCGCGTGATCGCGGGCAAAGCCAGGGGACGCAGGCTCAGGTCGGTGCCGGGCGAGGGCACGCGGCCCATCACCGACCGCGCCAAGTCGGCCTTGTTCAGCATTCTGGGCCACGACGTCGTCGGTTGCGCCTTTCTCGACCTCTATGCCGGCACCGGCCAGGTGGCCATCGAGGCGCTCAGCCGCGGAGCGGCGACGGCAGTGCTGGTGGAAAAGGCCGCCGCTGCCGTGCGCACGATCCGCGAGAACCTGGCCCTGACCGGCCTGGCAGAAAACGCGCGCGTCATCCGCGCCGATGTCATGGCCTATCTGCAGGGCGAAGCCGCGCCGTTCGACTATCTCTACATCGCCCCGCCGCAGTATCGCGGCCTGTGGAGCGCCACGCTGCAGGTGGTCGATGCCCGTCCCGACTGGCTGGCGGAGGACGGCTGGGCCATTGCCCAGATCCACCCCCGCGAGTACGAAGAGCTGGCCCTGGAGAACCTGATGCTCTTCGACCGGCGCCAGTACGGCAGCGTGATGCTCTGTTTCTACGCCAGACGATGAAGCCCAAAGCACGTGGACGTTTTTTCCTTGCCTCGCTGGGCTGCCCCAAGAACAGCGTCGACAGCCAGGGGATGGCGACGCTGCTGGAGCGGGCCGGCTACCGCGCCGTCGACGACCCGCGCCGCGCCGACCTGCTCATCGTCAACACCTGCGGCTTTATCGAGCCGGCGCGGGCCGAGTCCCTGGCCGTCCTGCGCGAGCTGGCGGCGGAAAAACGGAGCGGCCAAAAGCTCCTCGCCGTGGGCTGCTGGTCGCAGCGCGACCCCCAGGCGATCCTGGACGCCGTGCCCGAGGTCGACGCGGTGCTGGGCACGCGCCGCTGGATGGACATTGTCCATGTGGTGCGGGCGGTCGAGCGCGCCGGGCGCCCCTCGCCCCTGATTCACCTGACCGGCGAGGGGGGGACGGACGAGCAGGGCGTGGCCCGCTTCGCCGTCCAGGGCGCCAGCGCCTATCTCCAGATCGCCGACGGCTGCAGCCGCCCCTGCGCCTTTTGCGCCATCCCGCTGATCAAGGGCCCGACGGTCAGCCGCCCGCTGGCGCGCATTCTGGACGAGGCGGCGATGCTGGCCGGGCGCGGCGTGCAAGAGATCGTCCTCATCGCCCAGGACACCACCGCCTATGGCCACGACCTGGGGCTGCAGGACGGGCTGGCGCTGCTGTTGGAGCGGCTGGCGGCGCGCGTGCCCCAGGTCCCCTGGATCCGGGTGATGTACGCCTTTCCGGGCGCGGTCACGCCGCGCCTGATCGAGACGATGGCCAGCCTGCCGCAGGTGCTGCCGTATCTGGACATCCCCCTCCAGCACGCCCACCCGGACGTGCTGCGGCGCATGCGGCGGCCCGCCGACGTCGATTGGGTGCGGCGGACGGCGGCGACGCTGCGCCAGCAGATGCCTGGCGTCACCCTGCGCACGGCCTTTATCGTCGGCTACCCCGGCGAGAGCGAGGCCGAGTTTGCCGCCCTGCTGGACTTTGTCGAGGAGATGGCTTTCGACCGCGTCGGCGTCTTTGTCTACTCGCACGAGGCGGGCACCGCCGCCGCTGCGCTGGCCGACGATGTGCCGGCGGAGGTGAAGGAGGAGCGGCGCGAGCGGCTGCTGGCGCTGCAGCAGCCCATCTCCCTGGCGCGCAACCAGGCGCTGGTGGGGCAGGTGCTGGACGTGCTGGTCGAAGGGCAGGGGGACGGCATGAGCGTGGGCCGCAGCTACCGCGACGCGCCCGAAATCGACGGGCTGGTGCTGGTAGAGGACGAGCTGCCCGTGGGCCAGATCGTGCCGGTGCAGATTGCCACAGCCCTGGAATACGACCTGATCGGTCAGGTAGCAAACACCTGAAACCACTTGAAACCCGAAACTGGAAAGAAGGACGCCCTATGCCGCTGAGGGAATACATCCACAGATTGGAAACAGAAGGCCGGCTTGTGCGCGTCGAGAAGCCGATCTCCAAGACCTATGAGATCGCCGCCGTGCTCAAGACGCTGGAGCCGACGCCGGTGCTGTTCGAGAACGTGCGCGAGTCGGGCTTTCGCGTGCTGGGCAATTTGTGCTGCACCAAGGCTGCCTTTGCCGATTATCTGGGTATCGGGGTCGCCGACATCATCCCCACGCTGGCGCGGGCCATCGAGGAGCGCTCGCCCTGCCGCGTCGTCGAGACGGCGCCGTGCCAGGAAGTTGTCATAACCGGGCCGAACCTGGACGCGCTGCCGATCCTGCGCCACTTTGCCAGCGACGGGGGCAACTATATCACCGCTGGCATCTTTGTCGCCGGCCATCCGGTCTACGGCCAGAATGTCGACTTTCACCGCTGTATGCAGTTCTCGCCGGTCGAGATGGCCGTGCGGGTGGTGCGCGGGCGCCATTTCGACGCCTTTTTGCAGGAGCTGGGCGCGGTCGATGTGGCGGTCTGCATCGGCAACCCGCCGAATGTGCTGGCCGCCGCGGCGACGTCGGTCGAGATCGGCGTCGATGAGCTGGAGATCGCCAACGCGCTTGAACCGCTGACGGTGGTGCGCGCCAGGACGGTCGACCTGCTCATCCCCGCCGAGTGCGAGTTTGTGCTGGAGGGCACGGTCTACCGCGACCGTCGCCACGCCGAAGGGCCCTTTGTCGATCTGACCGGGACGCAGGACGTGGTGCGTCAGGAGCCGGTGCTGGTGGTCAAGGCGATCACCCATCGCCGCGACGCGATCTGGCATGCCCTGTTGCCCGGCGCGCTGGAGCACAAGCTGCTGATGGGCATGCCGCGCGAACCGACGATCTTTCGCCAGGTGAACGGCGTCGTGCGCTGCCTGGATGTCAACGTCAATCCCGGCGGCTGCTCCTGGCTGCACGCGATCGTCCAGATCGACAAGCAGGCCGAGGACGACGGCAGAAAGGCGATCCACGCCGCCTTTGCCGGGCATCGCTCCTGTAAACATGTCTTTGTCGTTGACCGCGATGTGGACATCTACGATCCGTTGCAGGTCGAGTGGGCGCTGGCGACGCGCTTTCAGGGCGACCGGGACATGATCGTTTTCCCTCGCGCGCCCGGTTCCAGCCTCGACCCCAGCGCCGAAGCGGAGACGCACAACACCACCCGCATCGGCTTTGACCTGACCAAACCCCTGGGCGGCGAGGGCTACGACAAAGTGCCATATCCCCAGGTCGACCTGGAGCACTTTCTCGTCAGACCAGGTGATAAGCGATACGCGATACGCGATAAGCGATAGGCGATACGCGACCATGAACCTCACCCCCGAAGAACAGGCCATGCTCTCAGGCGAGCAGGGCTGGGCGACGCGCAAGGCAATGGAAATCCTGGTTGCCCTGGGCAGGATATACGGCGCCACGCGCATGGTGCCGGTCACGTCGGTACAGGTCGCCGGGGTCAGCTATGACAACCTGGGCGAGGCCGGCCTCGATTTCCTGAAGGCCATGGCCGAGGGCGGCGGGCGGGCGCGGGTGCTGGCCACGCTCAACCCGGCGGGGATGGACGTGGAGAACTGGGCGGCGCTGGGCATCGACGCCGAATTTGCTGCTCGCCAGGAAGAGGTGCTGGCGGCCTTTGCGCGCATGGGCATCGTGACGACCTGTACGTGTACCCCCTACCTGGTCGGCAACCTGCCGCGCTACGGCGAGCACATCGCCTGGGCCGAGAGCAGCGCCGTCTGCTATGCCAACGCGGTCATCGGCGCGCGGACGAACCGCGAGGGCGGCCCCAGCGCGCTGGCGGCGGCTCTGACCGGACGCACGCCGCTCTACGGCTACCATCTGGATGAGAACCGGCGGCCCGACGTGGCCGTGCGGGTGGAGAGGGAGGTGCAGGGCAGCGCCGACATGGGCGCGTTGGGGCGGGTGCTGGGCCAGAAGCTGGAAGCGCGCGGCCGCCGCGCCGTGCCCTACATCACCGGCGTCGAGGCGGCCTCACTGGAGGAGCTCAAGTCCTTCTGCGCCAGCGTTGCCACCTACGGCGGGGTGGCGCTGTTCCACATGGCCGGCATCACGCCCGAAGCGGCGCAGTTCGTCCCGCCGGAGGAGACGCTCGTCGTGACGGCGGCCGAGATCGACGCGGCCCGCCAGGCGCTCGACACCGCCTCCGGGCCGGTCGATTTCGTCAGCCTGGGCTGCCCGCACCTGTCGCTGCGCGAGATTGCCCGTCTCGCCGAACTGCTGGAGGGGCGGCGGGTGAGCAAGACGTTCTGGATCACGACCGCCCGCCCGGTCAAAGAGATGGCCGACCGCATGGGCTACACGCAGGTCATCGAGGCCAGCGGCGCCCAATTCGCGGTCGACACATGCTGCGTCGTCGCGCCGATCCGTGGCCGCTTTACCGCCCTGGCGACGGACAGCGCCAAAGCCTGCTACTACGCCGCAGCCAAACACGGCCTCCAGACGCGCCTCCTCTCGTTCGACAAGGCGGTGCAAGAGGCACTGGGAGACACACAACGCGAATGACACGAGTGACACGAATTGGGCACGAAAGGCACGAATGGGACTGCAAAGTGCGATACGCCATAAGCGATAAGCGATAAGCGATATGCGATACGCGAGACGCGATACGCGATACGCGCTCCCCGGCCGCGGCATCGCCGGCGGGCGGGCGGAGGGCGAGGCGCTGGTAACGTCGATGGCCATCTCGTTCTTCGGCGGCGTCGATCCGCAGAGCGGCGTCGTCGTCGAGCGGGGGCACGAGCTGGAGGGGCAGTCCATCGCCGGCAAGGTGCTCGTCTTTCCCACCGGCAAGGGCTCGACCGTGGGCTCGTACACCCTCTACCGGCTCAAGCGCAACGGCGTGGCCCCGCTGGCCATCGTCAACGCCGAGTGCGAGATCATCGTCGCTGTGGGCTGCATCCTGGCCGAGATCCCCTGTGTCGACCATGTGCCCATCGAGCGCATCCCCAGCGGCGCGCGCGTGGCAGTGGACGGGGAAATTGGCAGTGTCGAGGTGCTGGATCCCTTGCCTTGACCCTGGCTTGACTTCTTTTTCTTTCAGGTGCATAATGTCAGTACCAATCTACGGTTGGGAGGTGGTGCCAGGCCCAGAAAAGACGAAACGAGCAGTTCCCCACGCGAGTTTAGACTATTACTAAAGAGGAGAAGAAAAGATGCGAAAGGGTTTGCTTGCAACCATCAGTCTGATTGTTTTGGCAGCGCTGCTGTTTGGCTGCGCCCCCCGGCCCCAGGAGCCAACCTTCCGCGCTGGCATGGTCACGGACGTCGGCGGTATCGACGACAAGTCCTTCAATGCCACCTCCTGGCATGGCATGGAGCTGGCCCGCGATGAGCTGGGCATCGAAGTCGCCTATCTGGAGTCGCAGCAGCAGACCGACTATGCGGCCAACATCAGCCAGTTCATCGACCAGGACTATGACATCATCATCACCGTCGGCTTCCTGCTGGGCGAGGACACGGCGACCTTTGCCGCGCAGAACCCGGACACCAGGTTCGCCATCGTCGACTTTGCCTATGACCCGACCATCCCCAACGTCCTGGGCCTGGTTTTCGCCACCGACGAGGCGGCTTTCCTGGCGGGTTATCTGGCGGCCGGTATGACCCGCACCGGCAAGGTGGGCACCTTTGGCGGTATCGACATCCCGCCGGTGACCATCTTTATGGTCGGCTTCCAGAACGGCGTCAACTACTACAACCAGCAGCACGGCACGAACGTCGAGGTGCTGGGCATGGACCTCTACGTCGGCAACTTTGAGTCCACCGACGATGGTCGCCGCGCCGCCGAGGACCTGATCTCCGAGGGCGCCGACATCATCATGCCCGTCGCCGGCCCCGTCGGCCTGGGCACCGCCGCGGCGATTCAGGAGCACCCCGGCACGATGCTCATCGGCGTCGACACCGACTGGTGCGTCAGCGCTGCCGAGTACTGCAATGTCACCCTGACCAGCGTGCTCAAGAACATGGACGTGGCCGTGCTGGAGGCTATCCGCCAGGCCTATAACGGCACCTTCCAGGGCGGCGTCTACGTCGGCACGCTCGCCAACGGCGGCGTCGGCATTGCGCCCTTCCACGAGTTCGAGAGCCGCGTGCCCGCCAGCCTGCAGTCTGAGCTGGAGCAGGTGCGCCAGGGCATCATCAATGGCACCATCGACACGGGCTGGTAGTCCGCAGCTATGCTAGGATGAAAACAAGGTGGGCGGTGCGTTCTCTTTGACCTCGCACCGCCCACCCTGTCTTGTGTTTGTCATCCCGTTGAAAGGAGGCGGCTATGCCCCCTGTTTTGGAACTGCGTGGCATTACCAAGGCTTTTCCGGGCGTCCTGGCCAATGACCATATCGACCTGACGTTGGAACCAGGCGAGGTCCATGCCCTGCTGGGCGAAAACGGCGCCGGCAAGACGACGCTGATGAACATCCTCTACGGCCTCTATTCTCCCGACGAGGGCGAAATCTACGTCCGTGGCAAAAAGATCGAGATCCAAAGCCCCAACGACGCCATCGCCCAGGGCATCGGCATGGTCCACCAGCATTTTATGCTTGTCCCCGTCTTTACCGTCACCGAGAACGTCATGCTGGGCGCCGAGTCGGTCAAGAACGGCCTCTTTCTCGACCGCGCCAGCGCGGCCCAGCGCATCCGCGAAATCTCGCAGAGCTATAACCTCCAGGTGGACCCCGACGCCTATGTCAAGAGCCTGCCGGTGGGCATCCAGCAGCGGGTAGAGATCATCAAGCTGCTCTACCGCCGCGCCGACATTCTCATCCTCGACGAACCGACGGCCGTGCTCACCCCCCAGGAAGTGGAAGAGCTCTTCAAAGTCATCCGCTCGCTGGTCGCCCGCGACAATGCGGTCATTTTCATCACCCACAAGCTGAAAGAGGTGATGGCCATTGCCGACCGCATCACGGTATTGCGCAACGGGCGCGTGGTGGGCACAACCCGTCCCGCCGAAACGACGGAGCAAAAGCTGGCCTCGATGATGGTCGGCCGCGAGGTGATCCTCCAGGTGGACAAGAAAGAAGCACGCCCTGGAAACAAGGTGCTGGAGGTAGAGAACCTGGAGGTCATGGACGACCGGGGCAACATGGCTGTGCGGGGTGTCTCTTTCGCCGTGCACGAGGGCGAGGTGCTCGGCATCGCCGGCGTGCAGGGCAATGGCCAGACCGAACTGGTGCAGGCGCTGACCGGCCTGCGGCCCCTCATTTCCGGGCAGGTGCGCATCCTGGGCGAGGATGTCATCGGCCTGGCATCGCAGAGCAGTGCCGAACTGCTGCTCCAATTCTTCCTGGCCCTGCTGCGCCGCGCCGACGGCGGGACGAGGAGGCAGCTTCTGCGGGCCTGGTGGCTCAACATGGTTGGCCGCCCGGTGCCGCGACGGGTCCTGCAGCAAGGCGCTGCGCATGTGCCGGAAGATCGTCAGCGGGATGGGCTGGTGCTGAGCTTTCCGGTGATGGACAACCTGGTGCTCAACACCTATTACCATCTGCCCGTGGCGCGCCTGGGCATTCTCCAGCGCGAGGTGATCCGCACCCAGGCCGAGCAGCGCGTGCGCGAGTTCGATGTGCGCACGCCCAGCGTGATGACGCCAGTATCGAGCCTCTCCGGCGGCAACCAGCAGAAGGTGATCGTCGCCCGCGAATTCTCGCGGCCTATCCAGTTGCTCATTGCCTCTCAACCAACCCGCGGCCTTGACGTGGGTTCGATCGAGTATATCCACCGCCGCATCGTTGAGAAGCGCGACCAGGGCTGTGCCGTTCTCCTGGTCTCCTCAGAGCTGGACGAGGTGATGGGCCTGGCGGATCGGATCGCCGTGATGTACGCGGGTAACATTGTGGACATCCTGCCCGCCGGCCAGGTGACAAAGCAGGAAATCGGCCTGCTGATGGCCGGGGTGCAGCGGAAGGAGGTGGACAGTGCAGACGTCGCCTGACAAGCGCAAGGTGGGATTGGTCACCGATGTGGGCCGCATCGATGACGGCACCTTCAACCAGTATGCCTATGAGGGCCTGACCCGCGCTGCCCAGGAACACGGCCTCGAGCTCAAGGTGCTCGAGACGGAAAGCTCGATGTACTATGAGAGCAACATCCAGAAACTGATCGAAGAGGGCTGCGGGCTGATCGTCACCATCGGCTCGACCAGGGGGGCAGCGGTGGAGCGCCTGGCGATGCGCTATCCGGCGGTCCACTTTGTTCTGGTCGATTACGAGCCGCTGCCCGAGAGCCGCAACGTCACCGGCCTGGTCTTTGCCGAGGACCAGGCTGCCTTTCTGGCCGGGGCGCTGGCCGGGCTGGTCACCCAGAAAGATAAGGTGGGCTTTATCGGCGGGATGGACGTGCCGCCGGTGCGCAAGTTCCACCGTGGCTTTGAGCGCGGCCTGGCCTACACCGACCGCCGCGCCGAGCTGGTCCACGTCTACACCAACTCGTTTACCGATCTGGAGGCGGGCCGCAAGGCGGCGATGGAGCTGGTAGAGGGGGGGGTGGACATTGTCTTTGCTGCGGCCGGCAAGAGCGGCGGCGCGGCGTTACAGGCAGCGGCCCAGGCCGGCGTCTGGGTCATCGGCGTCGACCAGGATGCGTGGAGGACGGTCTTTGAGCAGGGCCAGGCCGCCGGCGCCGACCGCTTGCTGACCAGCGCCGTCAAGCGCGTCGACCAGGCGGTTTACCGGGCGGTGTGCCAGGCGGTGACGGGAAAGCTGGAGGGCGGCGTGCGCTCCTTCGACCTGGCCAACGACGGCGTGGGGCTGGCGCCCTATCACCTGGCCGATACGGCCGTCCCGTCCGAGGCGCGGGGCAAGATTCTCGAGGTGACCGAGGCCTTGCGCTCCGGCAAGGTGCGCACCCGCGTCGGCCCGCAGGGCGAAGCCCTGGTCGAGGGCCTGCTGCCGCGGCTGATGGCCTGGAACTGGCAGGCGGCGCTGCTGCCCTTCCTGGCCATCTTTACCGCCCTGGTCATCGGGGCGATCTTTATCGCCGCTTTCGATCCCAAGGTCTGGGAAGCCTTTGGCGTTGGCTTCTTCGCTGGCCTGGCGCGAGCTGGACAGTCCATTGCCCAGGCCTATGGAGGGCTCTTCGAGGGCGCCTTTGGCAACCCGGCGCGCATAGTCAACGGGCTGCGCATCTACTTTAGCAGCGGCGACACGGTGTTGCTGATGCGCGCCATCCGCCCGCTGACCGAGACGTTGCGCATCGCCACGCCCTACATTTTCTCCGGGCTGGCGGTGGCGCTCGGTTTCCGCTGCGGCCTGTTCAATATCGGCGCCGAGGGGCAGTACTTTATCGGCGGACTGGCCTCGGTCTATGTCGGCTACAGCCTGCAGGGGCTGCCCTGGTACATCCACCTGCCGCTGGCGCTGGGCGCGGGGATGCTCGGCGGCGCGCTGTGGGCTTCGATTGCTGGCTATCTGAAGGCCAAGACCGGCGCCCACGAGGTGATCAACACGATCATGCTCAACTATATCTCCTACCGCCTGGCGGACTATTTGCTCAACGTCGGCGGGCCCATGTCGCGTCCGGGCGACTCGCGGCCGATCAGCCCTGAAATCCTGCCCTCGGCCTATCTGCCCCAATTCTTCCCCAACGACCCCTCCAACCGCCTCAACGTTGGCCTGATCCTGGCGCTGCTGGCCGTCGTGGTCGTCTACTGGCTGCTGTTCAAGACGACCCTGGGCTTTGAAATCCGCGCCGTGGGGGCCAACCCGCGAGCGGCGCGGACGGCAGGGATCAACGTGCCGCGCAGCTTTGTGCTGGCGATGGCCTTCAGCGGCGCGCTGGCCGGCCTGACCGGCGCGCACGATATTCTGGGGGTGATCCGCTATATGCCCAACGCCTTCTCTGCCGGCTATGGCTTTGACTCGATCGCCCTGGCCTTGCTGGGCAAGAGCCATCCGGTGGGAGTGCTGCTGGCTGCGCTCTTGTTCGGCGCGCTGCGGGCCGGCGCGCAGCGCATGCAGGCGCCGCCAGCCCTTGTCCCCATCGACATCATCTCGGTCGTCCAGGCGCTGATCATCATCTTTATCGCGGCGCCGGAAGTGATCCGACTCCTCTACCGCGTCCGCGCGCCCAAGGAGACGGCCGAGACGGTCTTTACGCGCGGCTGGGGCAATGTGTAGGGGGTGGCTATGGACACGCGACGGAAACGGTTTTTCTACATCCTGCTCTACCTGGGCGCGGCGGTGTTGCTCGCCCTCTGTGCCTCTGCCGCCCATCAGCACCCCGAGCAGAGAACAACCCTTGTCCTGAACCCCGGCGGCGAGTCGCAGGCGTTGCCGGTAGGCGACCTGGTGCTGCCTTCCGCGATGACCTGGTATGTCTATGGCACGGTGTGTGCCTTTGTCGGCGGCTGGCAGGCAGGGCGGCTTGGGACGCGCAACCGCAGAGCGGTGGTGGGAATCGGCATCCTGGCCGCGATCGCGGTCGTGGTCTGGCTGGTAACGGGCGCCGCCAGCGTGGGCGCGCTGGCGGCGGGGGCGCTCTTGTGGGCGGCGCTCGCCGTGGCCGGTGGACTGGCTGGCCTCTTTTGCGTCCGGCGCCACATCTCGCTGAGCGTGGCTCTTGGCGTGCTGGCCATTCTGGCTGTCTTTGCCTTCATCATCTGGGCGGCCCGCGACCGCTCGACGAACCTGACCGGCCTCTTGAACAGCGCGTTGCTGCGCTCCGTCCCCATCGCCCTGGCTGCCCTCTCCGGCGTTCTCTGCGAGCGCTGCGCGGTGATCAACATCGCCATCGAGGGGATGATGCTCACCAGCGCGTTCTTCGCTTCCCTCTTTGGCAGCGTGGCGGCCAATGTCTGGGGGTGGCCCTCCTGGGCCGCGCTCCTGACGGGACTGTTCGGCGCGCTGTTGGTGGGGGCGTTGCTGGGGTTGCTGCTGGCCGTGCTGGCCGTTCGCTTCAAGGTCGATCAGATCGTCGCCGGCACGGCGATCAACATCCTGTCGGTGGGGCTGACCAGCTTTCTCAGCGCGCGCATCCTGGCTCACTTTCAGAACCTCAACAATCCGGGCATCATGGCCCGCGTCTCCATCCCTCTCCTTTCGCGCATCCCTGTCATCGGCCCCATCTTTTTCGAGCAGAATCCGCTGGTCTATGTGGTCTTTATCGCCCTGGCTGCCACGCACGTGATGCTTTTCTACACCCGCTGGGGGCTGCGCACGCGGGCGGTGGGCGAACACCCCCGCGCTGCTGACACGCTGGGTATCAATGTCTTTCGCACCCGCTACATCAATGTTCTCCTCGGCGGGATGGCTGCCGGGCTGGCCGGCGCTTTTCTGATCCTGGGCTCGGTGGGCCGCTTCGATGAGGTGATGACCGCCGGCAAGGGCTTTATCGGCCTGGCGGCGATGATCTTTGGCAAGTGGATGCCCTTTGGCGCTTTCGGCGCCGCCTTCATCTTTGGCTTTGCCGATGCCTTGCAGACCCGCATGGCGATCCTTCAGGTGAACATCCCTTCCCAGTTCCTGTTGATGGCGCCGTACCTGGTGACGATGATTGCCCTGGCCGGCGTGGTCGGCGAGGCGGTGCCGCCGGCGGCGGACGGGCAGCCCTACGAAAAGCAGTAGCGCATGCGCAACATCTTCCAGGGTCTGACCCGTACCCGCAATGCCATCTTTAGCCGCATTGCTGCGGTGCTGGGCGCCAGCGAGATCACGGCAGAGACGTGGGAGGAGCTGGAAGACCTGCTGATCCAGGCCGATGTCGGCGTCGAGACGACGCTGGAGCTGCTCGAACGGCTGCGGCGGCGGGCGCAGGATGAGGCCATCCTCCGCGCCGACCGGTTGCAACAGGCATTGATGGAAGAGCTGCGGCGGCTCCTGCCGGAGCCGCCGCCGCTGAACCTGGGCGGGCGGCCGCTGGACGTCGTGCTGGTGGTTGGCGTCAACGGCTCGGGCAAGACGACGAGCATTGCCAAACTGGCTTACCGCTATCGGCAGGCGGGGAGGCGGGTGCTGCTGGCAGCGGCCGACACCTTCCGCGCGGCGGCGATGGAGCAGCTCGAAATCTGGGGGCAGCGGGCCGGCTGCGCGGTGGTCAGGGGGCCGGAGGGGGGCGATCCCGGCGCCGTGGTCTATGACGCGATCCAGTCCGCCAGCGCCCGTGGCATGGACATGGTCATCGCCGATACCGCCGGCCGGCTGCACACCCGCTACAATCTGATGGAGGAGCTGAAAAAAGTGTGGCGGGTGGCGGGCAAGGCGGTGGAGGGCGCGCCCCACGAGACGCTGCTGGTCCTCGACGCCACCACTGGCCAGAACGCCCTCAGCCAGGCCCGCCATTTTCAGGAAGCCGTGCAGGTGAGCGGAGTGATCCTGGCCAAGCTCGACAGCACGGCGCGCGGCGGCATGGTCTTTGCCATCGCCCACCAGCTCGGCCTGCCGGTGCGCTTTCTGGGCACCGGGGAGGGGCTGGAAGACCTGGCGCCGTTCGAGGCGGATGTCTTTGTGCGCGGCCTGTGGCCAGAGTAAGCAAGGAGGGAGGAGGGCAACTATGGAAGGAGATGTCTATCGGCGGCTGGCGCGGCGGCTGGACGCCATTCCCAACGGATTCCCGGCAACCGAGAGCGGGGTCGAACTGCGGCTGCTGGCCAAACTCTTTACGCCGCAAGAGGCAGAACTGGCCGCGCAGATGAACCTCTCGCTGGAGACGCCGGAGGCCATTGCCGGCCGCGTCGGCGCCGATCCCCAGCAGACGGCCAGGACGCTGAAAGAGATGGCCAGAAAGGGGCTGATCCGCTACCGCCGTGGAGAGGGCACGTTGCTCTTTGCGCTGATGCCCTTTGTCGTTGGCATCTATGAAGAGCAACTGCCGCGCATGGACCGCGAGCTGGCCGAGCTGGTGGAGGCCTACTTTAGCGATCCGGCCGCGCGGCCCCTTCTGGGCGTTGCCCCGGCGATTCATCGTGTCATCCCGGTAGATGAGGCGGTGCCCTTCGACCTGGAGATTCTGCCTCATGAGCGGGCCTCGGCGCTGGTGGAGAGCGCCCGCGCCTGGGGGGTGCGCGACTGCATCTGCCGCGTGCAGCAAAAGCTCATCGGCAAGGGCTGCGACCACCTGCTCGAAGTCTGCCTGAACCTGGCCCCGGTCGAGGGCGCTTTCGACGGCAGCCCGTCGACGCGGGCGATCAGCAAAGAGGAAGCGCTGCACCTGCTGCGCGCTGCCGAAGAGGATGGCCTGGTGCACACCGTCGGCAATTATCAGGACGGCCATTTCTACATCTGCAACTGCTGCTCCTGCTGCTGCGCCGTCCTGCGCGCCGTGACCGAGTATCAGGTGCCGAACGCGGTGGCCAATTCGGGCTTTTTGGCCGTGGTCGATGAGGCAGAGTGCATCGGCTGCGGCGAGTGCGTCGAGCGCTGTCCGTTCACAGCGCTGGCGCTGCCAGAGGACGTGGCGAGGGTCGACCAGGCGCGCTGTGTGGGCTGCGGCGTCTGCACGGTGACCTGCCCGACGGGGGCCATTGGCCTGCAACGGCGCGCCGACGCGCCCGAACCGCCGCCGGCAAACCTCAAGGAATGGATGGCCCGCCGCGCCCAGGCGCGCGGGATGGCTGTCTAGCTGCTGTGCTTGACTTTCTCCACGGTATCACTATACTGGTAACATACCAGAAAGGAGCCGCCATGGACAGTTTTGCCACCGAAAGCATGATGGATGTCGTCATCCGCTTTTTCCGCCAGGACGATTGGCCCTATGAGCAGATGGAGGGCCGGCCGGTGCTGCGCTCGGGATTCCGCGGGGATAACGGCAACTGGCGCTGCTATGCTCAGGTCCGCCAGGAGCAGGAGCAGTTTATCTTCTATTCCGTTCTCGACGTCTACGTACCCGAAAACCGCCGCCCGGCGATGGCCGAGTTTCTGACGCGGGCCAATTACGGTCTGATCATCGGCAATTTCGAGATGGACTGGAACGACGGCGAGATTCGCTACAAGACCAGCATCGATGTCGAGGGCGACCAGCTCAGCGTCCCGCTGGTCCATCGGCTGGTCTATGTCAATGTGCTGATGATGGACCGCTACCTGCCGGGGATTATGCAGGTGGCCTTTGGGAACGTCGAACCCGCTGTTGCTATCGCCAGCGTGGAGGGATAGCGGCGGCCGAATATTTTTCATCTTGCAGCCAGGAAAACGGAGGTGAGAAGCGGAAAGAGACGAGAACGAGAAATTGGTTCGCAATTGCCCCTTTCCCCTAACGATTTGAGGAGGTAACCTATGATCAAAAGACCCTGGCTCGAACGATATGACAAAGGAGTTCCCCAGCACATCGATTATCCCAACGTTCCACTCTACTACTTCGTCGAAGAGGCGGCGCGCAAATATCCCGATCAGGTTGCCATGATCATCAAAGACGGCAAGGTCACTTACCGCCAGTTCAACGAGCTGAGCGATCGCATGGCCGCCGCGCTGGCTGGACTCGGCGTCAAGAAGGGGGACCGCGTCGCCATCCTGATGGCCAACTGCCCGCAGTTTCTCATTTCTTACTTTGGCATCCTCAAGGCCGGGGGCATTGTCGTCGCCTGTAACCCGCTCTACTCCCCCCGCGAGCTGGCCCACCAACTGGCTGACTGTGGCGCCGAGACGATCATCGTCATGAGTTCGCTCTACGGCGT
>DAOTYD010000043.1:0-34222 GCA_034435295.1 Anaerolineae bacterium
CGCCCACAGCCGATCCTTTCGTCCTCCTGCTGGGTGAGGGCGACGCCCAGGTGGCGATGGGAGCGCGCACTTCCGCGGAGGAAAGCTATCGCGCTGCCGCTGCGATGCGGCCCGCCGACCCCGCGCCCCACCTGCGCCTGGCGCGGCTCTATGCCGATTGGGGCCGGGCGGAGGAGGGGCTGGCGGCGCTGGAGGCAGCCCGCGAACTGGGCGCTGCCGCGGCCCAGGTCGATGCCCTCGCCGCCGACCTGTACGCCCTGCAAGGCGACTGGGAGGCGGTGCTCGCTTCCGGGCAGGCAGCGCTGGAGGCCAATCCCGGCGACGTCGCCACGCGCCACCGCCTGGCCCTGGCCTGCCTGGCGCTGGAACGGCCCGCCGACGCGCGCATCCACTACCGCGCCATCCTGGCGCTCGACCCCGCCGACGCGCTGGCCCACGAGCGGCTGGGCATCCTGCTGACCGCGTCGGAAACGGTCACAGCGAGCGAGCATCTGCGCGCCGCTGCCACCCCCCTGGCTGCCGACATCGCCGCCGCGCTGGAGACGGCAGGCGATGACCCCTCCTATCGGCTGGCGCGGGTGGGACAGCTCTGCCTGGCCCACGGCCAGCCTCTCTTTGCCGTCTGGGCGCTCCAGGAGGCCGTCGCTCGCAGCCCGGCCTATGCCGACGCGCAGGCGCTGCTGGGACAGGCGCTGGCGCAGGCCGGCCGCTCAGAGGCAGCGCTGGAGCACCTGGAGGCGGCGGTACGCCTGGCGCCCGACTCGGCGCTGGCCCGCTCGCTGCTGGGGCTGTATCACCTGCAGGCCGGCAACCCCGAAGCGGCGCGGCCTCATCTGGAAGCGGCCTACGAACTGCAGCCGGAGAATCCCTACTTTTGTCTGGACCTTGCCGCCCTCTATGCCGGGCTGGGGCAGTACGCTGCTGCCGACATCTGGCTGGAGGAGGCGACGCGCCTGGCGCCGCAGGACGCCGCCGTGTGGGAGGCAGTGGCCCGCTTCTATCTCGACCGGGCGATGGTAGAGCAAGGGTTGGGCGCCGCCCAGACGCTGGTGAGGCTGGCCCCGCAGAGTGCCATGGCCCACGACCTGGCAGGGTGGGGATATTTCCTGGCCGGCCGCCCGGCCGATGCAGAGGAGAACCTCCTGCGCGCCGTGGCCCTCGACCCGACGCTGGCCCCGGCTTACTTTCACCTGAGCCAGGTCTATGCCTACCTGGGCCAGGACGAGCAGGCCCAGGCGGCCATGCAACGTGCGGTGGATCTCGGGGCGTATCGTTGATCGCGTATCGCTTATCGCTTATCGCTTATCGCTTTTCCAGCCTGTCATTCTGAGCAAGCCGCCGAAGGCAGGCCGCTTCGCGGCCTTTGCTCCTCTCACCTCAAAGCGAGGTCACTCGCCAGCGGAAAACGAGATTCTTCGTCGCTTCGGCCGCCTCGCGGCCTTTGCTCCTCAGAATGACATCTGGGAGCAGTACAAACAGTGTTCTCCTATCCTCCCCGGAACGCGTGCCGCAAACTGCGATCAGCGATCAGCGATAAGCGATGAGCGATCAGCGATCAACGCCCCTCCAGCCGCGCCTGCTGGTAGACGTGCAGGATGCGGTGAATGGCCGTCGCCACGTTGCCCACGGCCAGCACCCACAGCGCGACCGTCGGAAAGCCCAGGATCAGCCCTGCCGCCAGCACGATGATCCGTTCCACGCGGGTCATGATGCCCACCTTACAGGAAAAGCCGGCCGCCTCGGCCCGTGCCCGCGTGTAGCTGACCATCACTGCGCCAAACAGGGCGACCATGAGCAGGATGACCTCGGTCGCCGCGCCCTGGCGCAGATAGTGGACGCCCAGGCCGAGCATCAGCGCCGCCTCGCAGATGCGGTCGAGCGTCGAGTCGAGAAAACCGCCAAAGCGGCTCTTTTGCCCCACCGCGCGGGCCATGGCCCCATCAACCGCGTCGACCGGAGCAATGAGCGCCAGCAGCACACCCCCCAGCCGCAGGCGGCCTGTCGCCAGCACCACCGCCACGCCGATATTGAGCAGCGTCCCCAGCAGGGTGACCGTGTTGGGGTGCAACCCCAGGCGAGAGAGAAAGAGGCCAATCGGCACCGTGATGACCTCGGCAACCTCCCGCGCCCAGTCGGTAAACGTCTCGTAACGCGACTTGGGCCTGACTTTCTTCAGGCGGAGTTTTTTGACCTGTGCTTCCTCCACCTCAGCCTCCTATGGCAACGTCTCGCTGTTCTCGCCAGCGATGAACGCTTCGACCGCCTGGCGTGCCGCATCGTCGGTCACCTGCCGTGGCGGGGATTTCATAAAATAGGACGAAGGGGCCAGGATCGCTCCCTTCAGCTTGCGGTCGAGCGCCAGCTTGCAGCAGCGCACGGCGTCGATGAGCACCCCCGCCGAGTTGGGACTGTCCCACACCTCCAGCTTGAGCTCGATGTTCAGCGGCAGCTCGCCAAAGGTCGTCCCCTCCATGCGGATGTGACACCACTTGCGGTCCTCCAGCCACGGCACATAGTCGGAGGGGCCCACGTGGACGTTCCGCTCGCCCAGGTCATAGTCCAACTGGCTGGTGACTGCAGTCGTCTTGGAGATCTTTTTCGACTCCAGCCGCTCTCGCTCCAGCATGTTGTAAAAGTCCATGTTGCCGCCAAAGTTGAGCTGGTAGGTGCGGTCGAGGCGCACGCCGCGGTCGCGGAAGAGGCGGGTCAGAACGCGGTGGACGATGGTCGCGCCGACCTGACTCTTGACATCGTCGCCGATGACCGGCAGGCCGCGCTCGGCAAAGCGGCCCTGCCAGTAGGGTTCGCGGGCGATAAAGACGGGGATGCCGTTGACAAAGCCGCAGCCGGCGTCCAGCGCCTGCTCGATGTACCACTTGGTCGCCATCTCGCTGCCCACCGGCAGCAGGTTGACCACGACGTCCGTGCGGGTCTCCTTGAGGATGCGCACGATGTCGGCGGTGGGGCCGGGCGCTTTGGTGATGACCTGCTTGAGGTATTTGCCCAGCCCATCGTGGGTCATGCCGCGATAGACGAGAACCCCCATTTCGGGCACGTCGCAAAAGCGAGCCGTGTTGTTCGGACCGGAAAAGATCGCCTGCGAGAGGTCCTTGCCCACTTTTTCGATGTCGATGTCAAAGGCAGCGGTGAACTCGACGTCGCGCACGTGGTAGCCGCCGACGACGGCGTGCATCAGGCCGGGCACAACAGCGTCGTCGGCGACGTCGCGGTAGAAATGCACACCCTGAACCAGCGCCGAGGCGCAGTTGCCCACGCCGATGATGGCCACACGCACTTTGTTTGCAGTCATAGAACCCTAATCACTCCTTTTCTCGAGATGAAGCGCTTTGCCCCAGCAAAGCGCGGAAAACGGCCAACTGGCGCTCGATCTCGGCCAGGTCGACCGAGTAGCGGACGATGCGCCCGTCCCGCTCGACCCGCACCAGGCCAGCGGTGCGCAGGCGAGCCAGGTGCCACGAGAGCAGCGGCTGGCTGACGCGCGTCGTATGGACCAGATCCGTCACGTTGCTCTCGCCCTCCTGGGCCAGCGTCACCAGGATGCGCAGCCGCAGCGGGTCCTTCAGCGCGTAAAAGAAGCGCGCAATCTCCCGCAACCGCGGGTCGGTCTCGATCGGATTTTCCACGAATCACCAGATGTATAAAGAAGTACTTTATAAACGAACGCTTATATATTACTGCAAAAATGCCAGTCTGTCAAGAATGGCAGGTGGTTACGTGTCAGGTCCGCCCGGCGCTGATGTCGAGCAGAGGCCGCCAGCTCTTGCGGTGCAGCGGCGTCGCTCCCCAGCGCAGCAGCGCCTGGCGGTGCTGCTGCGTGCCATAGCCCTTGTGGCGGGCAAAGCCATAGCCGGGGAAATCGCTGTCCAGCGCCTCCATCAGCCGGTCGCGCTCCACTTTGGCGATGATGCTGGCTGCGGCGACGCTCAGACAGCGGCTGTCGGCGTGAGGCAAGGCGCGCTGCGGCAGCGCGACCTCGGGCAGGGACAGGTAATCGATCAGCAGCGCGTCGACCGCGCCCGCCAGTTGGCCCAGGGCGCGGACCATGGCGGTCTGTGTGGCGCGGACGATGCCCATCTCGTCGATCTCGACGGGGGTGGCCCAGCCCACGCCGCACCCCAGCGCCGCCTGACGTACCGTTGCCCACAGCGCCTGGCGCCGGGCTGGTGTGAGCAGCTTGGAATCGCGGACGCCGGCGAGGATTGCCGGCAGGTCAGGTTGCTCCAGCGGCAGCACCACCGCCGCCGCGCAGACCGGCCCGGCCCACGCGCCGCGCCCGGCCTCGTCCAGCCCGGCCACGCGCACAGCGCCGGCGGCCTGGAGAGCGCGCTCCTCACGCAGGTCGGGCCGCGTCGATGCCATCATACAGCCCTTGCAGGTCGTTGCGCTTGACCCGTATCACCTCGCGGGCCATCTCGAGCGATTCCCGCACGTACTTGGTCAGCCCCCCTTCCTGGCTCTTGGTGACGCTGCGGTCGCGGTTGTACCACTGGACGACGACTTCTTTGATGCGATAGCCGGCCTTGTCGAACAGGTACAGCAGCTCGACGTCATAGGCCGAGACTTTCCATCCCTTGGGGCGCGCCTGGGTCTTGAAGTACTGCAGGTGGGGGAAAATGGCCAGGGCTGCCTGGCGGCGGCACGATTTGAAGCCGCATTGGGTATCGACAATCCCGCGCAGCAGGACGAGGCGGCGCATGGCCAGAAAAACAATGCTGCCCGCCTGACGCAATATCCCTGTCCCTTCCCGCATCATTCCCCGCGAGCCGATGACGACGTCATAGCCCTCGGCGTACCAGGACAGCAGTTTGGCTACCTGGTGGATGGGGGTTGACTGGTCCATATCGGCAAAGAGCACGATCTCGCCGCGCGCCTGCTGGATGCCGGCCCACACCGCTGCGGGCTTGCCGCCGTGGGGGATGCCCAGCAGATGGAAACGGTCATCCGCAGCGACAAAGCGCTCGATCAGCGCGTGGCTGTTGTCGGTAGAGCCATCATCGACGACAATCACTTCCCAGGCGTATTCCTGTTGGTCGAGGTAATCACGCACCTCTTCCAGCACGCCGCTCTCCAGGTTCCTCTCCTCGTTCCAGCACGGGATGACGACGGAGAGGTAAGGTTCTCTATGTTTACCGACACTCATCAAGAACGACTCCAGTTGATTCTGCCCCCGCATTATACCCAAGTGTGGCGAAAAGCACGAACGACAAAACTCCTCGCGGTAACGGCCATGCCGGCTCCCGCCACCAGGCGGTAGCGGCGGTGTTATCACCAGCAGAGATGAACAGCCAGACATCTCCACCGCCCTATCTCTGGCGCAGCGCGCTGCTGGCGCTGACGCTGGCGCTGGCTGCCGGCGCGGCGCTGGCGGTGGCAATTGGCTCTGGCTGGCACGCGCCGCATCCCCCCAGCCCCCCTGCGGCGCAGCAGGCCGGACCGCTCTCCCTCCAGGTGACGCAGCCCCACACCCAGACGCTGCTGTTGCTGGGCGACGTCGGGGAGACGTTTGCTTTCGAGGCCACGGCCATCCCCCTGCAAAGCAGCAGGCGGAGCGGCTACGGCCTGGCTTTCGGCTGCCGCGCCGACCGCTGCACGGTCTTTGCCGTCGACACGGACGGCTACATAGCCGTCCTTCAGCTCGACGGCGGCCAGGAGACGCCCCTGGTCGACTGGCAGCTCTTTCCCCACATCCGCCGTGGCCAGGCGGCCAACCGCCTGCGTCTGGCCTGCGCCGACGCTTCCTGCCACGGCTGGATCAACGACGAGTACGCCGTCACCTTTGTATGGCCAGAAGGGGGGGGAGAACTGGGGCTGTGGGGATGCCGCCTTGAGGGCGTTCAGGTCGATTTTGCCTTTCAGGACCTGAAAATCTGGCACGAATAGCAAAACAGGCCCGGCGCTCATTTTGCAACCCCTTCGTTTCCAGTGTATAATGACATCCAGGTAGCCCCAAGCTGAAGGTACTGATGGAGACGATCACATTGTGGGGCGGCTGGCCCCCCATTCTCGACCTGCCGGGGCGGTGGGAAACTTTTCTGATCCTGGCTGCATACGCAGTCAGTTTTGCTTTGCTGCTCCTGCGGGTGCGGCGGGATTTTGCGACGTTGCGCCGCCGCCTGCCGCTCTTTTTCATCCTCCTGCTGGCGACCCCCTTGCTCAACAACCTGTTCATCCTGCGCATCAACGCGCCGGATCTGTTGCCGCCCGTCTTTCCGCCCGACCTGCGCGCTCCCCACGTTGTCGAGCCGGTCATTCCCCTTTCTGGCCTTTTGCCTGTGACCATCTCTGCAATCTGGCTGGGGGTGGGGCCAACGTTGCTGTTGGGACTGCTGGCCGGCGTGATGCGGGCAGGCCTGGGCACCCACAATGTCTTCGACCCGCTCAACTTTGCCTTTGCTGCCTCGCTGGCCTCCTTTATGCTGCGGCAAGATTACCAGGGACGGGTTGGAAAATGGATCCGCCAGCCGCTTGTCGCCATCCTCGCCGCTGCCGTCGTTGCCCAGCCACTGACGCTGCTTGCGACCTTCATTTCCACCTACCGCGCCGGCGGTGCCCTGGCAACGCTCGATTACAGCTTCTCCCTCCTCAGCGTGATGGCTGGGCTGGCGCTGGGCGAGGCGCTCATCTACGGCTTGCTGTTCCAGCTCTTCTACTTTCTCTTTCCGCAACTTCAGCCGGTCAAGGCTGCGCGGCGCTCACCGCCCTATGGCCGCACGCTCAACCGGCGGCTGCAATTTCTGTTCATCCCTACTTTTATCTTGATCGTTGGCATCATGGTCTTTGCCGTGGGCCAGACCGCCCTCAACATCGCCACCGACCAGGCGCTGAGCGCCATTGTCCGCGACGCAACCAACGGCGCCGAGGGACTATGGCAATTTGTCTCCACCGGCTATAGCCTGATCCGCCAGTTCGCCAGCGAGCCAGAGCTGTGGAGCGGCGACGAGGAAGTCTGCCAACAGCAACTGCAAAGCTCGCTGCAGATGCTACCCTACTTCAGCCGCCTCACGGCCTATGACCCGCAGGGCACAGTACTCTGCACCTATCCGGCGGCCACGCCGGGCGAGATTGTCCTCAGCGTCAATGAGCAGGAAGCTCTCCAGTTGATCCAGATGACCGGCGGCCTCCAAACCACCCCCGTCCATCGCCTGCCCAATGGGCAGATCGTCCTCTCGTTTCTCAGCGCGATGGAAGAGAATGACGGCGAACGGCACGGCGTCCTGGTTGGACGGGTAGAGATGGACCTCAATCCCCTCATCGAGCAGGAGCTGACCAGCCTGCAATGGACCATGCACCAGGGCGAGGGTTTCGTGGTCGACGAAGAGGGGCGCATTGTGATTCACCGCAATCCGGCGCGGCTGCTGGAGCTATGGCAGCCCGATCTGAGTCAGCCGCCCCTGCAGATCCTCCCCGAAGAACGGGGCTGGGTCCGCTACACCCGCGACAGCCGGACCAATGCCCGTCTACTGGCCTGCTACGCCGAAGTAGAAGGCTACCCCTGGGCGGTGGTTATTCTGCTGCCCCGCCAGGTGGTGCTGGGTCTGGCGACGGGCATCGCCGGTCCTCTGCTGATCCTGCTCACCTCGCTGGCCCTGGCGGTCAGCGTGATCATCTCGCTGGCGACCAGTCAGATCATGCGACCGCTCAATCTGCTGGCCCGCGCTGCCGAGCGCATCGCTGAAGGGAACCTGGGAGAGCCGGTCCAGGTTGTCAGCGACGATGAGGTTGCCCAGGTCGGCCGGGCTTTCGAAAAGATGCGCGTCCGCCTCAAGGACCGTCTGGAAGATCTCTCGCTGCTCTTGCAGGTCGCCCAGCAGGTTTCCGCCAGCCTGGACATTGCCCAGGGCATGCCCAGCATCCTGGAGGGGGCTTTGGGCGCCACCGGCGCGATGGTGGCGCGGATTGTGCTCCTTTCGGCCAAAGGCGAGCCTCAGGTGGTGATACGACGCGGCGAGTCCGTCGAGGGACTGACGGCGCTCGACCGGGCGTTGACGCTCTCTGTGTTGGAGATCGAGCCGCCGCTGATCATCGAAAACCTGCGCCGCGCGCGCACGCTGATCGGCTCCGATCCTCTGCCCGACGCGATCCAGGCCGTGGTTGCCCTGCCCGTGCTGAGCAAGGGTACACCCGTCGCCGTGATGTGGATCGGCTTCCCCGAACCGCGGCAGTTCGACCCGTCGGAGATCGACATTCTCTCCACCCTGGCCAGCCAGGCCGCGGTGCTGATCGAGAACGCGCGACTGTTCCAGGTGGCCGAGGGCGGCCGACGGCGCCTCTCGGCGATCCTTGCCAGCACCGGCGACGCCATTCTCGTGACAGACCGCGACAACCAACTGCTGCTGGTCAACCCCGCAGCGGAACGCGCGCTCTCCCTGCCGGCCGAAGCGTGCATCGGCCGCCACGTCTCTGAAGTGCCCCTGCAGCCGGAGCTGGCCAAAGTGCTGACCGAGCCGCTCGGCGTGGGCAGTCCGTTGATCGAGGAGATCCCTCTTGCCGATGGGCGGACGTTCTATGCCAACGCCTCGACCATCTTGAGCGCCGACGGCGAGGATATGGGGCGCGTGGTGGTGCTGCGCGACGTGACACACTTTAAAGAAGTCGACGAGATGAAATCCGAGTTCGTCGCCACCGTCTCCCACGACCTGCGCGCGCCGCTGACCTTTATGCGCGGCTATACGGCTATGATGCCGATGGTGGGCTCGTTGAACGAGAAGCAGCAGGAATATGTCGAAAAGATCCTCGTCGGCATCGACCAGATGAGCACCCTGATCGAGGACCTGCTGAATCTGGGGCGGATCGAGGCGGGCGTCGGCCTGGAGGAAAAGCCCTGCCACATGGGCGCGATCGTGGTCGAGGCGGTCGACAGCCTGCGCGCCCGCGCCGCCGCCAAAGGGCTGACCCTGCGCCTGGAGCCGTCCGACTCAGCACCGGTCATCCTGGGCGACGCGACGCTGCTGCGTCAGGCCCTGACCAATCTGGTGGACAACGCCATCAAGTACACCCCCTCCGGCGGCACGGTGACGGTCGGCCTGCGCGTGGTCAATCAGGAGGTCCAGATCCATGTAACCGACACCGGTGTTGGCATCGCGCCGGAGGATCAGACGCGGCTCTTTGAAAAGTTCTACCGCATCCGCCGCCGCGAGTCGGAGGGCACACCGGGCAGCGGGCTGGGGCTGGCTATCGTCAAGTCGATCATCGAGCGCCATGGCGGGCGGGTGTGGGTTGACTCGGCGCTGAACCAGGGCAGTACGTTCACCTTTGCCCTGCCTCTCCGCCCTCCCGCTCCCGTCGAGGCGACGGACAGCCCGTGAGAGGAAACGCATGAGCCCCCAGGTTGGCCTGGTCGGCCTGCCCAACGTGGGCAAGTCCACCCTCTTCAACGCCCTGACCCAGGCGGGGGTTGCTGTGGCCCCCTACCCGTTCACGACGATCGATCCCAATCGCGGCGTGGCGACGGTGCCGGATCGCCGCCTGGAGGCGCTGGCCCGACTGGTCGGCCCGGAGCGAGTGACGCCGGCCACGGTCGAGTTCGTCGACATCGCCGGGCTGGTGCGCGGCTCGCACCAGGGCGAGGGGCTGGGCAACCGCTTCCTGGCCCACATCCGCCAGGTCGATGCGGTGGTTATCGTCTGCCGCTGTTTCGAGGACAGCGACGTGGCTCACGTCGCCGGGCGGGTCGATCCGCTGGACGACCTGGCCGTGCTCGATCTCGAGCTGATCATGGCCGACCTGGGCACAGTGCAGCGGCGGTTGGAGCGGACGCGCACTGCGTCCAAGGCGCGCCCCAAGGAGGCTGCTGGCGAACTGGCCCTGCTGGGCGACCTGGAGAGCGCGCTGCAGGCCGGCAAACGCGCTGCTTTCTGGGCAGCGCAGGGCGAGGCCGAGGCGGCGCTGGTGCGCGAGCTCTTCCTGCTGACGGCCAAACCGCGCCTCTACGTGGCCAACGTGGCCGAGGAGAGCCTGCCCGACGGCGGCCCCTGGGCCGCGGCGCTGCAAGAGATGGCCGCCGCAGAAGGAGCGCAGTGCGTCGTCCTCTGCGCGCAGATGGAGGCCGACCTGGCCGGCTGGCCACCGGCGGAGGCCGCCGAGTACCGCGCTGCGGTCGGCCTGGAGCGTTCCGGGCTGGAGGCGCTGGTCTGGGCCGGCTATCGCGCCCTCGACCTGATTTCTTTTTTCACCATCGTCGGCGGACAGGTGGTGCGCGCCTGGTCCGTGCGGCGCGGCGCCACCGCTCCCGAAGCTGCCGGCCGCGTCCACACGGACATGGAGCGCGGCTTTATCCGCGCCGAGGTGATCCCCTGGCAGCAGTTGCTCCAGGCCGGCGGCTGGAACGCCGCCCGCGAGCGGGGGTTGATTCACACCGAAGGGCGCGACTATGTCGTGCAGGATGGCGATGTTTGCTTTTTCCGCTTCAATCCGTAGATGCTGGACAAATCATGGAAAATCGTGTATGATTTCGCTGTTTGAGCGCGGGGGGTTCAGGCATAGAATAACACTTTTCGTACTGCTCACAAATGTCAGTGGGACGCACGCGAGAAGTCTTGAGCGCCCCTGCTGCGCGGATAGGAGAGAAATCAATGGATGAAACCTTGCAATTGTTGCGCGAGCTGACCGAGGCCCACGGCGTGTCCGGATACGAGGACGAAGTGCGCGCAGTCGTCCGCCGCTACCTGAACCCCCTGGGCGTGATCGAGCAGGACCGCATCGGCAGCCTGGTCTGCCGCCAGGGTGAAGGCGGCCCGCGGGTGATGCTGGCCGGCCACATGGACGAGATCGGCTTTATGGTCCACCACATCACCGACAGCGGCTTTTTGCGCTTCCTGCCGCTGGGCGGCTGGTGGGATCAGGTGCTGCTCACCCACCGCGTCTGGGTCAAAACGCACAAGGGCGACCTGTTGGGGGCCATCGGCGCCACGCCTCCGCATCTGCTCTCGGACGAGGATCGCAATAAGGTGTTCAAGAAAAAGGAGATGTATATCGACATCGGCGTCACGTCCAGGGCCGAGGCAGAGGAGCTTGGCGTGCGCCTCGGCGATCCGGTGGTGCCCGCCGCCTCCTTCGAGGTGCTGGGCAACGGCAAGGCCTATATGAGCAAGGCCTTTGACGACCGCGTCGGCGTGGCGCTGATGATCGACGCGCTGCGCCATTTCGCCCAGGCCGCCCATCCCAACACCCTCTTTGGCGTCGCCACGGTGATGGAAGAGGTCGGCACCCGCGGGGCCAAGACCACCGCCGAGATCGTCAACCCTGACGTGGCCATCATCCTCGAATCGGACATCTGTGGCGATGTGCCGGATGTCAAGCCGGAGCAGACGGCCGTCAGGCTCGGCGGCGGACCGGCTCTCTCGCTGATGGACGCGCGCATGATCCCCAACCTCAAGCTGCGCGACCTGGTGATCGATACAGCCAGGGCGCTCGACATCCCCCTCCAGTTCTCGACCATGACCGGCGGCGCGACCGACGGCTCGCAGATTCACCTCCACCGCATCGGCGTGCCGACGGTCGTGCTGGGCGTCCCCTCCCGCCACATCCACGGCACGTCCTCCATCATCCACCGCGACGATTACGACCGCGCGCTCAGGCTGCTGACCGCCGTGATCGCAAAGCTGGATCAGGAGACAGTCAACGCATTGACCCCCTGACCGTCAACCCAGGAGAGAGGCATGGCTGAACATTTTCCCCCCGAACAGATGGCAGAGATCGCTGCGCTGCTGCGCAAGCGCATCGAGCAGTTCGAACCGACCATTGCCGCCAGAGACGTGGGCACGGTGATCGAGGTCGGCGACGGCATCGCCCGCGTCTCCGGCCTGTCGAGCGTGCGCATGAGCGAGCTGGTCGAGTTCTCCTCCGGCGTGTTGGGCATGGCCTTCAACCTGGAGGCTGACCAGGTCGGCGTGATCGTGATGGGCGACTATACGCGCATCGACGAGGGCGACCAGGTGCAGCGCACCGGGCGCATCATCTCCGTGCCGGTGGGCGATGCCCTGCTGGGGCGCGTGGTCGATGCGCTGGGCCGCCCCATCGACGGCAAAGGTCCCATCCTGACCGACCGTTACCTGCCCGTCGAGCGCATCGCCCCTGGCGTGATCGAGCGCCAGAACGTCGATACGCCGGTGCAGACGGGCATCAAGGCTATCGACTCGATGATCCCCATCGGCCGCGGCCAGCGCGAGCTGATCATCGGCGACCGGCAGACGGGCAAGTCGGCCATCGCCATCGACACGATCATCAACCAGAAGGGCAAGGACCTGCTGTGCATCTATGTCGCCATCGGCCAAAAGCGCTCCCAGGTGCGGCAGGTGGTGTCGACGCTGGAGCAGTACGGCGCGATGGAGCACACGGTCGTCGTCTCGGCGACGGCCTCCGAGCCGGCTGCGCTGCAGTACATCGCTCCCTATGCGGGCTGCGCCATCGGCGAGGCGTTCATGGAAGCGGGGCGCGACGCCCTGGTGATCTATGACGACCTCTCCAAGCACGCCTGGGCCTACCGCCAGGTCAGCCTGCTGGTGCGCCGCCCGCCGGGGCGCGAGGCTTACCCCGGCGACATCTTTTATCTCCACTCGCGCCTGCTGGAGCGGGCTGCCCGCATGGCCAATCACTATATCATCGTCCCCAAGGACGCCCCTGCCGATACCACCACGGGCGTCGATGGCGAGGTCTATGTGGGCCCCCTGGGCCGCGAGCGCGCCGCGGCGGTCGTCGCCGAGCGCGGCGGCGACCTGGAGGTGCGGCGCAAGCCCGGCAGCGGCGGCAGCCTGACCGCGCTACCCATCGTCGAGACGCTGCTGGGCGACGTGACAGCCTACATCCCCACCAACGTCATCTCGATCACCGACGGCCAGATCTACCTGGAGACCGACCTGTTCAACGCCGGCATCCGCCCGGCGATCAACATCGGCATCTCCGTCTCCCGCGTCGGCGGCGACGCCCGCACGCGGGCGATGAACAAGGTCGCTGGCGCGCTGCGGCTGGATATGGCCAGCTATCAGGAGCTGGCCGCCTTCGCCCAGTTCGGCTCCGATTTGGACGAGGCCACCCAGCGGCGGCTGGATCGCGGCCGCCGGCTGACCGAGATTCTCAAGCAGCCGCAGTACCAGCCGGTAGAGTTGGAGGACGAGGTCATCATCATCTACGCCGGCACGCAGGGCTATTGCGACCACGTGCCGGTGAACCAGATGCGCCAGTACGAGAGCGAGCTGTTCGAGTTTATGCACGCCGGGTACCCCGAGATCGGCCAGGACATTGCGGCGCGCAAGGAGCTGACCGCCGAGACGGAGCAAAAGCTGCGTCAGGCGCTCAAAGAGTTCAACGACCGCTGGGAGATGAAGTAGCGTGGAGACCCTGCGCGAGATTCGGCGACGCATTCGCAGCATCTCCAACCTGGCCCAGGTGACCAGCGCGCTGGAGGCGGTGTCGGCGTCAAAGGTACAAAAGGCCCAGGCCGCGGCCCTGGCGACCCGCCCCTATGCCCATCGCGCCTGGGAGGTGATCGTCAACCTGGGCAGCGCGTCCGAGGAGGGTATCCACCCTCTGCTGACCCATCGCGAGCCGGTCCGTTCGGCCCTCATCGTCCTCTTCACCAGCGACCGTGGGCTGTGCGGGGCCTACAACCAGAACATCACCCGCGCCGCGCTCGACTATGCGGCGCGGCTGGGCGTCCCCACCAGCTTCATCGCCGTCGGTCGGCGCGGACGGGATACGCTGTGGCGCATGCGCGCCAACCTGATCGCCGAGTTCCACGGCCTGCCTGCTGTGCCCGGCTTTCTGGACGTCTCGCCCATCAGCCAGACGGCCATCGCCGAGTTTCTGAGCGGCAGGGCCGACGGCGTCTTTCTGGCCTACACGGACTTTGTCAATCTGATGCAGCAGCGGCCGGTGATCCACCGCCTTTTGCCGCTCACGCCGTCCCGGCTGGAAGAGCAGGCGGCCAGCGAGTATGTCGTCGATATGGAGCCGGTCGGCGTGGCCGACTATATCTACGAGCCGGAGCGATTGCAGATTCTCGACGCCGTCCTGCCGCGCTTTACCGATCTGCAGGTCTACCAGGCGGCGCTGGAGGCATCGGCCAGCGAGCACGCGGCGCGGCGCATGGCCATGCGCAACGCCACCGAAAACGCCGAAGAGCTGCAGCGCGATCTGACGTTGATGCGCAACAAGGCGCGGCAGAAGGCAATCACGATGGAGCTTTTGGATATTGCGGGTGGCGCCACCGCGCTCGAACAGGCTCTGGCTGGCGCCAGACCTTAATTGTTTTCAGTCAGGAGGTAATATGGCCCATCGGGTAAGCGGTCGAGTCGTACAAGTCAAGGGTGCTGTGGTAGATGTCGAGTTTGCCGCCGAGGAGCTACCCGAAATCCACAGCGCCGTCGAGATCCCCGTCGACGGCAAGACGCTGGTGCTGGAGGTCGAGCAGCAGTTGCCCGGCAACTGGGTGCGTTGCGTGGCGATGGACACCACCGACGGATTGCAGCGCGGCATGCCCGCCTACACTTCGGGCGAGCCGATCAAGGTGCCCGTCGGCCCGGCCACGCTGGGACGTATGTTCAACGTCCTGGGCCAGCCGATCGACGGCAAGGGGCCGGTCGAAGCAGCAGCGCATTATCCCATCCACCGCGCCGCGCCGCCCTACGAGCAGCAGGCCGCCTTTAGCGAGTTCTTCGAGACCGGCATGAAGGTCATCGACCTGGTCGCCCCCTTCACGCGGGGCGGCAAGACCGGCATCTTTGGCGGCGCCGGCGTTGGCAAGACGGTCATCATCGCCGAGCTGATGTATACCATCGCCAAGTACCACGGCGGCGTCTCAGTTTTTGGCGGCGTGGGCGAGCGCAGCCGCGAGGGCACCGAGTTCTACCACAACCTGACCGAGATGGAAGTCATCGACCGCGCGGTGATGGTCTTTGGGCAGATGAACGAGCCGCCGGGCGTGCGCTTCCGCGTCGGCCTGACCGCGCTGACCATGGCCGAGTACTTCCGCGACCAGGGCACCGACGTCCTGCTCTTTATCGACAACATCTACCGTTTCGTCATGGCCGGCATGGAGGTCTCGGCCCTGCTGGGGCGCATGCCCAGCGCCGTCGGCTACCAGCCCACGCTGGGCACCGACATGGGCGAGCTGCAGGAACGCATTACCAGCACCCGCCAGGGCTCGATCACCTCGATGCAGGCGGTCTATGTGCCGGCCGACGACTATTCCGACCCCGGCCCGGTGACCACCTTCGCCCACCTGGACGCGACGATCACGCTGGAGCGGCGGCTGGCTGCCCAGGGCCTCTACCCGGCAGTTGACCCGCTGACCTCGACCTCGCGCATCCTCGACCCGCGCATCGTCGGGCAGGCGCACTATGAGACGGCGCGCGAGGTGCAGCGGGTGCTCCAGCGCTATCAGGACCTGCAGGACATTATCGCCATCCTCGGCGTCGAGGAGCTGTCGGAGGAGGACAAGCTGACCGTCTGGCGGGCGCGCAAGATTCAGCGCTTCCTGACCCAGCCGATGCACGTGGCCGAGCGGTTCACCGGCCACGAGGGCAGGTATGTCCCCATTGCCGAGACCATCCGTGGCTTTAGCGAGATCCTGGAAGGGCGCCATGATGACCTGCCGGAGGACGCCTTTTACATGGTCGGCACAGTTGATGACGCCGTGAAAAAGGCGCAAAAGCTGCGCACGGCGTAAAGGGAGCGCGATGGGACTACGCCTTGATATCGTGACGCCAGAGGGCGAGCTGTTCACCGGCGAGGTGGATTCGATTCTGGCTCCCGGCTACAAGGGCCAGTTGGGCATCCTTCCCCACCACGCGCCGCTGATCACCGTCCTCGACGAAGGAGAGCTGGTTGCCCGTCAGGGCGAAGAAGAAATGGTCTTTGCGATTTACGGAGGCTATATGCAGGTGCTGCCGGATCGGGTGATCGTGCTGGCAGACGTGGGCGAGCGGGCGAGCGAGATCGACATCGAGCGGGAAGAGGCAGCCCGTCGTCAGGCGGAGGAGTTGTTGCGGAAAGAGCCGCGGCCCGAAGAACGGGCTGCCGCTCAGGTGGCCCTGCGCCGCTCACTGATCCGCCTGCGAGTGGCCCGCCGCCAGCGGACTTACCGGCCCGAGCGGGAGCATCAGGAATAGGATTATGGCACTGGCGAAGGAAGTTGGCATCGATCTGGGCACGGTGAACGTGCTCGTCCACCTGCGGGGAAAGGGCATCGTCCTGCAGGAGCCATCTGTCGTGGCCATCTCGGTCGGCGAGAACAAGATCGTCGCTGTTGGCGAGGAGGCGCGGGCGATGCTCGGCCGCACGCCAGGCGCCTTTGAGGTCATTCGCCCCCTCCGCGACGGCGTCATCGCCGATTACATGGTCACCGAGCGGATGCTGCACTATTTTCTGGACAAGGCGGGAGCCCTCTCGCGCACCTTCCGCCCACGGGTGATGATCAGCGTGCCCTACGGCGTGACCAGCGTGGAGCGGCGGGCAGTGCGCCGCGCGGCGCTGGACGCCGGCGCCGGGCGCGCCCATCTCATTCCCGAACCGCTGGCAGCGGCGCTGGGCGCCAATCTGCCTATCAACACCCCTTCGGGCAATATGGTGGTCGACATCGGCGGCGGGGCATGCGAGGCGGCGGTTGTGGCGATGAACGGCATCGTCGTCGCCAACTCGGTGCGTATGGGCGGGCTGCGGCTGGACGAGGCAATCGTGGCCTATGTGCGCCGCAAGTACAACCTGATCATTGGCCAGCCCACCGCGGAAGAGGTCAAGATCCGCATCGGCAGCGCCCTGCCGCTGGACGAACCGCTGCGGATGCAGGTGCAGGGCCGCGACCAGGTGGCCGGCCTGCCCCGCACGGTCGAGCTGACCTCGGACGAGATCACCGAGGCTCTCAGCGAGCCGCTCTCGGCCATGGTCAACACGGTCAAGGCGGTTCTGGAGCGCACGCCGCCCGAACTCTCGTCCGACATCATCGAGCGCGGCATCGCCGTTACCGGCGGGGGGGCGCTGTTGCGCCGCATCGACGACCTGATCACCCAGGAGACGGGCGTGGCGGCCTGGGTGGCTGAAGCGCCCATTGCCTGCGTCGCCATCGGCGCCGGGCGCGCGCTGGAACAATACGAACTCTTGCGCCGCAGCGTGCCGGACATGGACGCCTGAGCGATGCCCGCCGAAGAGATCCGTCCGCTGACGCTGGACGATTACGACCGCCTGCTGGCCCTGTGGCAGCGGGCGGGTTTGCATTCGCTCAAGCCGGCGGGCCGCGACAGCCGCGAGCAGGTGGCGCAGCAGTTCGCCTCCGGCGTGCAGACGATCCTGGGGCTGATCGTGGACGGCGAGCTGGCGGGCGCGGTCATCGCCACGCACGACAGCCGCAAGGGCTGGATCAACCGCCTGGTTGTCGATCCGGCTTACCGGCGGCGCGGCTATGGCCTGCGCCTGATCGCGGCGGCCGAAGAGACCCTGCGCGCCCAGGGGATGAAGGTCATCGCCGCGCTGGTCGAGCACGACAATGCCGCTTCGCTGGCGCTCTTCCACAAAGCGGGCTATGTCGAGATCAACCCTGGGATGCACTATCTGACCCGGCGCGAGAGCGACGAGGTGTGACAGGCAAGGAGGACGGAGATGGCAGCGTGGATGAAACGTCTCAGTGATTTTCTGGCTCGCTATCCCGGATTGCCGGTATTGATCGGTATCGGGCTGGTGGTGGTCAATTTTGTCCTCCAGTTCCTGCCACCAGACTGGCCTGTGATCGGCTGGATGGCCGGGGTCAATCTGTGGCTGCACGTGGGGGTGATTCTTGGCCTTTTCGGCGCGCTGTTGCCCCACGCGTTGTAGGCAAAAGTTAACGAAAATCCAACGAAAGAGGGGTTGTCAGCGCTTTCAAAGTGGGGTATAATCGTCCCGTGGAAGAGTGAAGGGAGGTTGAGCGTATGCCACTCTACGAGTACGAGTGCAAGGCGTGTGGTGTGCGGTTCGAGCGCCGGCAGGGCTTTGACGAGCCACCGTTGCGCCTGTGTCCGGAGTGCGGAGGGCGCGTGCAGCGGCTGATCCAGCCGGTGGGCATTGTGTTCAAAGGCTCTGGCTTTTACGTCACCGACAATCGCGCCTCTTCTTCCACGGCTGTGCCCGGCAAGCGCAGCGGGGAAAAAGGAAACGACAAGGGCAACGACAAGAGCGGTAAAGAGAGCGAAGATTAGCCTCTATGGGCATAGACCGGGCGCGAGGGTTCGCGCCCGGTTTTTTGTTTGTAGGGGCGACCCGATGGGTCGCCCCCCGATGGGTCGTTCCTCAGCAGGGGGACGGTGTCCCTCAAAGCTGATACTCTCCCGTGGCCCGGATGATCTTTTGCTGATAGTCGGTGACAAAAGTGAGCAGACGGGCCTTGATCTGACGCCAGGCGGGCGAAGCCAGAGACTCCTGCATCTTTTCCAGGCTGGGCGCCACCACGCCGGTGATGATCTGCGGCCAGTCGCCATAGGCGGTGAACCAGACCTCTGTGGTTTGCAGCCCCAATTCGGGCATGGCCGGCTCGAACTCGCGGATGATGAAATCGAAATAATCGCTTTCCTGCCCCGGAATGATGTTCCAACCCATCAACAGCTTGACCACGCTATCCCCCTGTCGCGGGCCAGGTCAGCCCCCCGACCCCGCATGCCCAGTGTAGCGGAAATTGGCATTTCTGGCAAATGAGGGAGTTACCAGCCTTTCCACCAGTCCTTGCGCGAGCGGGGGTCCAGGAAAGCGCCGCAGTCGCGGATGGCCACGCCGATCTCCCCGCGGGCGCGTCCAAAGGCCTGTCCGCTGCGCAGCGCCGGCAGGCTGCTCCGCCCCGCTGCGTTCATCGCCTGGTAGAGCGCCAGCAGGTTGGGCTCGACGCAGATATTCTCGACGTGCAGCGTGTAGCCGAAGATGACATTGTCCTCGCGCGTGTACTTGAGCGTGATGCGATCCGCGCTGGCGTACAGCACCAGCACCTCATAGCCGCTGCCGATCGTGTAGCCCGAATCCGGCACGTGAACCGTGGTGCCCGGCGCCAGGTCTATCCCGATCAGCGTGACCGGAGGATTGGTGATGGGCTCTGCCCGTTGGTTGGTCGTCCAATTCCACTGGTGGACGCGGTAGGCGCTGTGGAACGGCGGGGCGCAGCCGACACAGAGCCCCGCAAGCTGTGGCGCGCCGGGGTCGGTCGGGCCGCCATAATCGACCAGGCCCAGGTAGGCGCTGGTGGACACATAGCCGCGCAGGGCCAGGTTCAGATCGGCGTGCTCCTCGGCAGGGCGGTCGGTGGGAGAGCCAACGATGGTGAGGGTGCCATAGCTCTCCCCGGGGATGGGCGCACAGGGATCGACCGTCCAGACGAGGGGCAGGTAAGCGATTGGCGTCAGCACCGACGGCGTGTATGGCTGCGCGCTCTGGGCCTGGGCATGGGCTGTCTCTATGCCAGCGGATTGGGCAGCCGGAGCAGCGCAGAGCAGGGCAAGCGCCAGGCTGCCTGCTATGACGACGATCAGTCTGCAAAACGTAGACATTGTACAGCCTCCTGAATTATTGTGCCATGCGAAGGGGGTAGAAGTCAATAGGAAAAAAGTGGCAGGCACAACAACGAGTGGCTCTCCCCTCCCAGCGACCCATAGGGGGGCGACCCACCGGGTCGCCCCTACAAGGGTGTTCGTAGCAAAAGGATAGAGCGCCCCGCCCCCCCTGCTCCCGCCGGGTCTGTGACCCGGCGGCCCCACCGGCGGGGGTCACAGACCCCCGCCGACCAGGGGATGCCCCACGTCAGCGTTCTGCTACGAACACCCTTGTCCTATTTGGTTTGCTCCAACTGGCATCCTATACTATAATGGCAATCGATTCCGCCGACACGAGGAGGTTGCTTGGAGACTCGCACAGCACCGCGTCAGGAACCTTCAGAGGCGCAAGAGGTCTCGCTGGGACGCGCTTTTGGCGGCCGCTCGGCCCTGCGCGACCTGTTCGAGGTCGTCATCCTGTCCCTCGTCATTTTCCTTGTGGTCAATGCGCTCACCGGCCGTTTCCAGGTGCTGGGGAGCAGCATGCAGCCCACTTTGCACAACGGTCAGTACGTGATCGTGAGCAAGCTCGTCTATCACTTCCGCGACCCTCAGCGCGGTGATGTGGTTGTCTTCGAGCCGCCCAACGGCGCCAGCGACGACTATATCAAACGCATCATCGGCCTGCCCGGCGAACATGTCGAGATACACAGCGGAGCGGTCTGGATCGATGGCTATCGCCTCGAAGAACCTTACATCTCTTCCCCGATGGGCTATTCGGGCTCCTGGGACCTGGGAGCGGACGAGTACTTTGTCCTGGGGGACAACCGCGCCAATTCGAGCGATTCGCACGCATGGGGTCCGCTGCGCCGTGACCTGCTGGTCGGCAAGGCCTGGCTCTGCTACTGGCCGCCCCAGTATTGGGGCCTGATCCGCCATTATCGCTTCCCGCCGCTGACCGAACAAGATTGAGGGGACAACAGGGAAATGACCGCAGAAGCGTTTCGTATGCCCCTGGTAACCTTCCCCGCCGATGCCCTGGTCGAGATCGTCGAGTGGCTGACGCCCGCGCGCCTGGCCTCGTTCCTCGATGTGACCGACCTCAAGGCCGATACCCAGCCGCCCAAGATTAAAAAGATGGTCGACTGGGCCACCCGCTACGGCTGCGCTTCGATCTGCGTCAACCCCGTCGAGGTCGATACGCTGCCGGCCCTGTTGCGCGGGACGCCAGTCAGGGAATGCTATGTCATCGACTTTCCGCTGGGCAAATCGACCATCGCCATGAAAGCGGCGCAGACGGCGCAGGTCATCGCCCAGAGCCGCACGGTGCGCGGCGAGGGGCCAGGCCACGTCGAGCTGGATATGGTCATCAACGTGGGCCGCTTCAAGAGCGATCCCTCCTACGCCCGCGACGAGATCGCCGCCGTGGTCGAAGCGGCCGACGGCGAGCACGTCAAGGTCATCATCCGCTCCTCCGAACTGACCGACGCCGAGATCGTCTCGGCCTGCCGCATCGCCCAGGAAGCCGGCGCCCACTTTGTCAAGAACTCGACCGGCATGGACGCCTTTGGCGCGCTGCCCGACCACATCCGCCTGATGCGTGACGCCGTGGGCCCGGCTACAGGGGTCAAAGCGGCGGGAGGCATCCGCGACGCCATCGATGTCGTGCGGCTGATCTATGCCGGCGCCCTGTCGCCTGAACTGCGCACGCCGGAGCGCTTCCGCATCGGCACGTCGGGCCCCATCGCCATCCTCTCCTCCCTCGGCTGGCTGAAGCAGGCCCCGCGCGCCTGGGCCGAGGCGGGCGTCATCCCCTGCACGGTCTGTCCGTCCAACTATACAGCCAAACAGCGCCGCGAGCTGCGCGAACTCTATATGCAGCGCTGCCGGCTCTGTCCGCACCGCGCCTATCGAAAGGACAAGGATTTCTGATGAAGGGTGGTTATTTTGGCCGCGTTCTGTGGGTCGACCTGACGCGGAGAGAGGCGCGGGTCGAGCCGCTGGATGCGCAGATGGCGCGCGAGTATATCGGCGGGCGCGGGCTGGGCACCCGCCTGCTCTACGATCTGCTCCCCCCGGCAACCGACCCGCTCTCGCCAGCCAACCCGCTCATCTTTGCCACCGGTCCCTTGAACGGCACGGCGGCCCCTCTCTCTGGCCGCTGCGAGATCGTCACCCGCTCGCCGCTCACCGGCACGGTGCTGGCCTCCAACTCGGGCGGGCGCTTTGCCGTCGACCTGAAGCAGACCGGGCTGGATGCGCTGGTCATCGAGGGCGCAGCCGACGCCCCGTGCGTCCTCTGGATCGACGGCGACGCGGTCGAGCTGCGCGACGCGACTCACCTGTGGGGGCTGGACACGCACCAGACAACGGAGCGGCTGCTGGCCGAGACCCACCCCCGCGCCGGCGTGGCCTGCATCGGGCCGGCGGGAGAGCGCGGGGTGCTCTACGCCAGCGTGATGAACGACCGCAACCGCGCCGCCGGGCGCGGCGGCGCCGGCGCCGTGATGGGCGCCAGGCGGCTCAAGGCCGTCGTCGTCCATGGCGACGGGCGCACCCCCATTGCCGACGCCGCTGCCTTCGACGCCGCCCGCGAGGAGGCGCGCACTGCCGTCGGCGAGGCGCCGGTCACCAAGGACGCGCTCAAAGAGTTCGGCACCGCCGTGCTGGTCAACCTGATCAACGAGTACGGCGGCCTGCCGACGCGCAACTTCCAGGAAGGCTTTTTCCCCGACGCCGTCTCCGTCTCTGGCGAGACGATGAAGGAGACGATCTTTGAGCGCAGCGTGGCCTGCGCCGCCTGCCCGGTCGCCTGCGGCCGGGCCACCCGCACCGCCCGGCGCAGCGGCGAGGGTCCCGAGTACGAGACGATCTGGGCGCTGGGGCCGATGTGCGGCGTCCGTGACCTGGAGGCGGTCGCCGAGGCCAACTATACCTGCAACGAGATGGGCTTTGACACCATCACCGCCGGCAGCACCATCGCCTGCGCCATGGAGCTGTGGGAGCGCGGCGCGTTCGACGAGGCGACGCGGGCGCAGATCCGCGCCGAACTGGGCACGGAACTGCGCTTTGGCAACGCCCAGGCCATGTTGCGCTGCGTCGAGCGGATCGGGCGCAAGGAGGGCTTTGGCGCGCTGCTGGCCGAGGGTTCGGCCCGCCTGGCGGCCCGCTTCGGACACCCCGAACTGTCGATGAGCGTCAAGGGGCTGGAGCTGCCGGCCTATGACCCGCGCGCTTTTCGGGCGATGGCCCTGGCCTTCGCCACCTCGCCACGGGGAGCCTGCCACCTGCGCGCCTACATGATCGGCCCCGAGGCGATGGCGACCCCTGGCAGCATCGACCGCTTCTCGACGGCAGGGAAAGCGGCGCTGGTCAGGCTCTACCAGGACCTCAGCGCGGCCATCGACTCGCTGGGGCTGTGCATCTTTACCTGCTTTGCGCTCAACCCCGACCACTACGCCGGCCTGCTGGCGGCGGTCACTGGTGACGAGTGGACGACGGAAGCCCTGCTGGCGGCTGGCGAGCGCATCTGGAACCTGGAACGGCTGTTCAACCTGCGCGAAGGCTTCAGCCGCCAGGACGACACGCTGCCCGGGCGTATCCTCCACCAGGCGCTGCCCGGCGGCCATTCCAAAGCCCAGGCTGTGACCGAACTGGAGGCCATGCTGGACGCCTACTACCAGGCCCGCGGCTGGGACGCCGCCGGCCGGCCCACGCCGTCTACCCTGGCTCGCCTGGGGCTGGCTTAGAGTTGCCCCCGCTGGCAGGCTGTATTATAATCGCAGGTGAGGAAAGGACGATGGAAGAGATCAAGACTGCCGGCTGGCTGGCCACCGATTTTTTCAGCCATAACTACCGCATCTCTGGCAACATCGACATCCGCAAAAAGTCGCTGTACGACCAGTTGAACGACCCGACAACCGGTTTTGTGATGTTGCAGGACGCCTATATCTCGCCCATCGACCGGCCGGCGGACATCATTGCGACCTATGAAGCGTCCTACATGACCAAGGCCAACCTGACCCTGGCGCTGGTGGCCCAGGGTGACGATGCGCTGGGGCGCAAGCAGGCCTTTGGCAGCTACTATGGCACCTACCTGCACCGCGTCTTTCTGACCGTGCCCTCCATCGAGGTCGTCGGTTACCTGCGCCTCTCGACGCGGGTCGACCTGCGGCGGTTGCTCTCGCTGGATACGGAGGACTTTATCCCCATCCTCGACGCGCGAGTCTGCGCCTCGATTCGCCCCGACGTTGTCTTTACGGGGGGCGGGGTTCTGGTCAACAAACACCACATCGGCGCGTTCTGTCTGACAGAGGAGAAATAGTCCCCTGGAGGAGGTAAACAATGGCCCGTATCCTCGTGATTGACGATAATGCCGATCTCTTGCAGATGATCCGCATGCTGCTGGAGGGCCGGGGGCACCATCAAGTGATCCTCAGCGCCGAGGGGAAGGACGGGCTGGAAAAGGCGCTGGCCGATCCGCCTGACCTGGCGATCATCGACGTGATGATGCCGGGGATGACCGGCTACGAAGTCTGCCGGCGGATGCGCCAGGAACCGGCGACGGCCAATATCCCCATCATCATCCTGACCGCGCGCGGTCAGCCGGTCGACCGCCAGGCGGCGCTCGAGGCCGGCGCCGACGACTATATGGCCAAGCCGGTCACCATGGCCGACCTGCTGGAGCGCGTCAACAGCCTGCTGGCGCAAAAGCCAGCGCGCGCGCCGGCCGGCCCCCGCGGCGGCGTCATCGCCGTGCTCAGCTTGCGCGGCGGCGTCGGCGCGACGACGGTGGCGGTGAACACAGCGGCAACCTTCGTCCGTCAGGCTCCGGAGCGCGTCTGTGTCGTCGATCTGAGCCCTTCCTCGGGCCATGTGGCTTTGCAGTTGGGCCTGCGCCCGGAGCCAAACTGGTCGGCGCTGGGGCTGCTTTCCTCCTCGCCCAACCCCTCGTTGATGCGCAACTATCTGCTGGTCCATCCGTCCAGGCTCTACGTCCTGGCCGCGCCTTTTGTCCCCGTCTTTGAGAGCGGCCTGACGCCGCAGTTGACCCGCATGGTGGTGGATATGCTGCGCCAGAGCTTTGACACGGTGATCGTCGATCTGCCTTCTGTCCTGGGGGAAGGCGTCATGGCGGTGCTGGAGAACGCCGATTCGATCTGCGTGGTGACGACGGCGGACCAGGGGAGCATCCAGACAACGATTGCGACGTTGCAGGTGCTCAAAGCCTGGTCGTCCAGGGTGCGGCTGGTTCTGAATCAGATCGTGCCGGGCGGTGCGCCGCCGGTCGATGCCCTGCAGCGGGTGCTGAAGCAGCCCTTTGCGGCGGTGATCCCGTTCGACGAGGCGCAGGCACAGGCGCTGGCGCAGGGCAAACCGCTGGCTCTGGCGGCGCCGACGTCGCCGCTGGCACAGGGGGCTGCCCAACTCACGCAGCGAGTAACCATCGGCGCGGCGTAAGCGCCACCCACCTTCTGCGATACGCGATACGCGATACGCGATACGCGATCAGCGAAAGGGCACGACCCTGCCGGCCATCACCAGGCACATACAGCCAAGCAGAACCACGTCGAGAAAGAGCAGCACGGCCAGGGTCAGGCGTTGCCAGGGGGCCAATCCCAACAACATCCCCCCCAGTCCGCCCCTCCGGCGGCGGGGAGGGGCAGCGGCCACGTCCTGCATCCTCACCTGCTGGCGCAGCTCATCCAGCAGCGGCGTTGGCTGGTCCATCACCAGGGCGGGCGCGCCGCTGCCCCCTCCTGACGGGGCAGCAGCCTCTTCTTCGATCCCCAGTTCGGCAAACCAGTCGGGCAGCTCCTCGGGCCTGCTCTCGGAGAGGGCAGAGCCGCTGGGGGGAGGCGCGGCGGGAGCTGGTGGCGGTTCTGACGGCGACGGCTTTGCTGGCGGCGTCACCGGACGCCTGAGCCAGTCAGGGATTTCCAGGTCATCGAAAGAATCGTCCACCATTGCGCATCTCTCCTGATGAATGAACCACTGTTAGCATACGCCGAAAGTGGCAAAAAGTCAAACTAGCCCTTGATGACGGCCAGCGGGCGCAGGCGGGCCACTTTGCGGGCCAGCCCGGCGCCGTGGACGACCTCGACCACCTGGCTGACGTCCTTGTAGGCGGAGGGAGCCTCTTCGGCCAGGCCCTTGTCGCTGCCGGCGCGCACGACGATGCCGCTCTCCTCCAGCTCCCTTCTCAGCTCGGCGCCGCCAACCTGCCTGATCGCCGCGTGGCGACTCAACACGCGCCCCGCCCCGTGGCAGGTCGAACCCCAACTGATTTCCATGGCGGTCTGGGTGCCGACCAGAACATAGGAGGCCGTGCCCATCGAGCCCGGCACCAGCACCGGCTGACCGACGCGGCGGTAGCTCTCTGGCACTTCGGGCCGGCCCGGCCCAAAGGCGCGCGTCGCGCCCTTGCGGTGGACACACAGCCGCTTGCGTTTGCCGCCGACCTGGTGCTCTTCGAACTTGGCGATGTTGTGGGCCACGTCATAGACCTGGAACAGGTCAACGCTGTGCACTTTGCCGGCCAGCACGCGCTCAAAGGCCTCGCGGACGCCCATGGCCAGGATCTGGCGGTTGACAAAGGCATAGTTGACGGCGCAGGCCATCGCGCCATAGTAGGCGCGGCCCTCGGGCGAGTCGATGGGCGCGCAGACCAGCTCGCGGTCGACCAGCGAGATGCCATACTTGCGCACGGCGCCCTGCAGGCTCTTGACATAATCATCGCAGACCTGGTGGCCAAAGCCGCGCGAGCCGCAGTGAATCTGCACCACCACCTGGCCGCGACGCAGGCCAAAGGCCGTTGCCACCTCCGCGTCGTAGATCTCCTCGACCACGTCGATCTCTAGAAAGTGGTTGCCGGCGCCGAGCGAGCCAACCTGGGGGCGGCCGCGCTCCCTGGCGCGGGGGCTGACCTGGCGGGGGTCGGCGCCGGGGAGCTGACCGCCTTCCTCGGTGTGGGCAATGTCCTCGGCGCGGGCCAGCCCGCGCTTGAGCGCCCAGACCGAACCCTGCACGCACAGCTCATCCAGCTCCCGCTCGGAGACGCGCACGCGGCCCTTGCCGCCCACGCCGCTGGGGCATGACTGGTAGAGGGCGCTGGTCAGCTCCTGCAGATAGGGCGCGACCTCCTCGCGGTCGAGGTGAGAGGCCAGCAGGCGGACGCCGCAGTTGATGTCATAGCCAACGCCGCCAGGGGAGATGACGCCGCTGGCGGTGTCCATCGCCGCCACGCCGCCGATGGGAAAACCGTAACCCTGGTGAAAGTCCGGCATGGCCAGCGCGTAGCGGACGATGCCGGGCAGCGTTGCCGTGTTGGCCAGTTGCTCGGCGGTGCGGTCGCCAAAGGCGGCGTCGAACAGCTCCTCGTCGGCAAAGAGGCGCGCCGGCACCCGCATGTCCGCCCGGCTCTCGCGCGGCAATTCCCAAACATACCTGTCGATGCGCTTGAAATCTTGCTTATTGACCATTTTGCTCTCCCCCAGAATCAGACATCAAAGACCACGGTTGTTTCCAGGCCGGCGGGGGTGGGACGGATGGCCAGCTCGTTGAAGGTCACCGCTTTGATCTGCTGCTGGAGTTGGTCGATGGGCGCGCCGCGGACGCGGGCGCGCAGGTGGGTTGGGCTGATCTCTTCCAGTTCGAAGGCAGTAAAGAGCGTCCCGTCGCGCTCGTAGAGGTAGAGCAGTTCGCTCAGCCAGCTCACCAGCAGCGTTTCGGCGTCGATGGCGCTGAGCTCGACCTGCGCCTCGACAGTGGGCAGCGGAGTGACGGGGCCAATGAGCAACCAGACCATCCCCTGGGCGGCCTGGACGAACAGCTCGCGCAGGTCCTGCCCCCAGCAGCGGAGCGCCCTATCGGCTGTGTGCGGGATCTCCTCAAAGCCCATCGCCTTGCGGGTTGGGAGCGCCGAGGGGGGCAAAGCGGTAGCCGATACAGCGGACGGTGGTCAGGCGGGTGGGATGAGCGGGGTCGTCTTCCACCGCTTTGCGCAGCCAGTGGACGTGAACCTCGAGGGTACGGGTATCGCCCAGGAAATCGGTTTTCCAGACCTCTTTCATCAGGAAAGCGCGGGTGAGGACGCGGTCGGGGTGGCGCATGAACACTTCGAGCAGGCGGGCCTGCCGTGGAGTGAGGCGGTGCTGCGTGTTGCCGCGCGTCACCATCCGCTGGCGCAGGTCGAGTATGATGTCGCCCTGGCGCACGATATCATCGTCCTGGGGCCTGGTCAGCAGGCGCTTGATGCGGTTTGTCAGGCGGCGGAGGGTTACGTTCCCCCGCAGAACAGCAATCGAGGGGTCAAGGGCGAGCTTCTGGCCCTCGGGCAGAATCAGCAGCAACGGTGTGTTGTTGCCGTTCTCGCGCAGCATTTCGCAGAAATGGAGCGGGTCGAAGCGCAGGGCGCGGGCGTCGACGATGAGCAGTTCGGGAGGATCGGACTGGAGACGAGCGAGGGCCTCGCGGCGGGAGCAGGCGCTGACAAAGGGGTATTCTTTTTTCTCCAGCAAGGGAGCGCAAGAAAGCGCCTTGGTTGGTCCCTCGACAAGCAAAATAAAGGGGTTCATCCGTCCCTCGTTAGCGAGTCTTGTTGACACCGCCCGTTGCCCCTGAGGTAGCGTTAAGGGTTCTATGCCAGACATTATACAACAACAGCGAGGGCAGGGCAAGCGCAGTTGAGGTAAAAATCGCGTCGCGATTGACAAGAACAGGGAATAGATGTATACTCTTCCCCTGCCCAAAGGCAGGCTCTTGACCGCTTGGGGTGGTATGGTATAATACTTGTGCGCCGACGTGGCTCAAGCGGCAGAGCATCCGCCTTGTAAGCGGAGGGGTGTGGGTTCAAATCCCACCGTCGGCTTGGGCCTTGACAAGTAGCGCGGGTCGGTGTCCCGAGCGGCAAAGGGGGCGGACTGTAAATCCGCTGGCTCAGCCTTCGCAGGTTCGAGTCCTGCCCGGCCCACCTTGGGCCCACGTAGCTCAGCCGGTAGAGCACACCCTTGGTAAGGGTGTGGCCATGGGTTCGATTCCCATCGTGGGCTCCATCTCGAACAAGAGTGGTGGAAAATGGCTAAAAAAGCAATTCGCATGGTCATTACGATGGCGTGCACAGAGTGCAAAGAGTACAATTACACGACAGAGAAGAACCGGCGCAACGATCCGGGTCGTCTCGAGTTGCGCAAGTATTGTCCTCGCTGCCGCCGTCACACGCTGCATCGGGAGAAGAAGTAAAAAAACAGGGACGTGTGCGTTACAGGCCAGTAGCTCAATTGGCAGAGCAACGGTCTCCAAAACCGTAGGTTGCGGGTTCAATTCCTGCCTGGCCTGCCTGTCAAGACACCGCCTCTGAGCGGTGTCTTGAAATGTCAGTCCAGTGCGCTGAGACAGGAGAACACAGTGGCAAAAGTTAAAGAGCGCAAGGAAAACGCGCTGGTGCGTTACTTCCGCGAGACGCGGGCCGAAATGGGCAAGGTCCACTGGCCCAGCCGCGAGGAGACAATGCGGCTGACCCAGATCGTCTTGATCGTCACGGTCGGCATGGCGATCTTTCTCTGGCTGATGGACGTGCTCTTCGACTGGTGGCTCAGCGGTGTTTTGGAGAGCGACCCGTGGCGGATTGGCCTGGCAATCGCTGCGTTTGCTGCTTCCGTTGTCGCCGCTGTGGTGCTGGGCCGGCAACAGGAGTAGTGCGGGGACAGGCAGATGGATGAGGAGTTCGAAGACCAGCTCACCGAAGAGTGGGACGAGGCGCCGGAGCCGGAAGAGCCAAAGCCTCGCCGCAAGAGGCGTTCTGTAGCGCCAGCGGCAGCAGCGAAAACGGCGCCGGAAGCCAAGGCCGACGATGAGCCGCAACAGCCCAGCGATGAGCGCGCCTGGTACATCATCCACTGCTATTCCGGTTACGAGAACAAGGTCAAGCATAACCTGGAGCAGCGCATCGAGACGATGCACATGCAGGACAAGATCTTTCAGGTCGTTGTCCCTACCGAGGAAGAGATCGAGGTCAAAGAAGGGCGCCGGCGCAAGGTCGAGCGGCGCGTCTTTCCCGGCTATATCCTGGTGCAGATGATCATGGACGACGAGTCGTGGTACGTCGTCCGCAATACGCCGGGCGTGACCGGCTTTGTCGGGATGGGCAACCGCCCTGAGCCCCTGCGGCCCGAAGAGGTGCAGGCGATCATGCGGCGTATGGAGGCCGAAGCGCCGCGCATCAAGGTCACCTACAAGCCGGGTCAGAAGGTGCGCATCATCGACGGACCGTTCAACGAGTTCATCGGCGAGGTGGCCGAGATCGATATGGAGCGGGCCAAGGTGCACGTGCTGGTCTCGTTCTTCGGCCGCGATACGCGGGTCGAGATGGACCTGCTTCAGGTCGAAAAGGTGTGATCCATCAGGTGGCAGGATTATGAAAAAAATCAAGGCAGTCGTCAAACTTCAGATCGAGGCGGGCAAGGCAAACCCGGCCCCGCCGGTCGGTCCGGCGCTGGCGCAGCACGGCATCAACCTGATGCAGTTCTGCAAAGAGTACAACGCCCGCACTTCTTCGATGATGGGCAACATCATCCCGGCTGAGGTGACCATCTTCCAGGACGGTTCGTTCAAGTTCGTCCTCAAGACCCCACCGACGCCGGACTTGTTGCGCAAGGCGGCGGGGGTAAGCCGCGGTTCCGGCGAGCCCAACCGCGACAAGGTCGGGCGCATCACCCGCGCGCAGTTGCGCGAGATCGCCCAGACCAAAATGAAGGACCTCAACGCCGTGGACCTGGAGGGCGCGATGCGCCAGATCGAGGGCACGGCGCGGAGTATGGGTATCCAGATCGTCGATTAGACATTCCTGGTGGGAGGGCAATGCCCGCCAGAACCACAAGGAGGAAAATATGCCAAAGCACGGGAAAAAGTATCGCGAGGCGTTAGCCAAAATAGACCGAACGCGGCTTTATACACCGCAGGAAGCGCTCGAGCTGGCAAAAGAGACGGCATACGCCGACTTTGACGCCTCCATTGACCTGCACCTGCGGTTGGGAGTCGACCCGCGCCACGCCGACCAGCAGGTGCGCGGCGCGGTGCGCCTGCCACACGGCCTGGGCAAAGAGGTGCGCGTGCTGGTCTTTGCCGCCGGCGACGCGGCGCGCATGGCCCAGGAGGCCGGCGCCGATTACGTGATCTCGGACGACGAGGGGATCAAAAAGATCCAGGACGGCTGGACTGATTTCGACGTCGCCATCGCAGTGCCCGATATGATGAGCAAAGTAGGACGGCTGGGGCGGGTGCTGGGTCCGCGCGGCCTGATGCCCAACCCCAAGTCGGGCACGGTGGTGGCGGAAGAGGACATCCCCCGCGTGGTCGATGAGGCCAAAGCCGGCCGCGTCGAGTACCGCACCGACAAGACCGCCAACATCCACGTGCCCATCGGACGCAAGAGTTTTCCCGTCCAAAAGCTGGTCGACAATATGGCCGCGGTGATGGAAGCGGTGGTCAAGGCGCGCCCGGCGGCCGCCAAGGGGACGTACATCCGCAAGGTCACTGTCGCCCCGTCGATGGGGCCTGGCATCAAGGTCGACCCGCTGGCGGCCCAGAATATGGAGGTAGCGTTCTAGCGCAGACGGCTTGCGTCGTATAGCCCGGCCAGAGACAGCAGGCGCGCCGCCGTGCGCTTAAAAATCGCCTGCCGAGGCGGGGGAAAGATCGCTGATTGGACAGGCGTTCTCCCTGCGTCGGCTGGCGCAGGGAGTTTTTTTATCAGAGAGGAGGTGAGAGCGATTGGCCATCACAAAGAAGCGTAAAGGAGAGTTGCTCGATCTGTACACCGAGCAACTGACGCAAAGCCAGGGGATCATTCTGGCCAACTACCGTGGGCTGAAGGTGGCGCAGGTCGAACAGTTGCGTCGCCGGGCGCGGGAGAACGACATCGTTTTCCACGTCGCCACGAACCGCCTGTTGAAACTGGCACTCAACCGGCAGGGGATGCAAATCCCTGACGAGTGGCTGGAAGGTCCTACCGCCGTTGCCTTTTGCCACGGCGAAGTGCCAGCAGCGGCCAAAGTCCTGACGGATATGGCCAAAGAGATGGAGCTGTTCATGCTCAAGGGCGGATTGTTGGGCACGACCCCCATCTCGGTGCAGGAGATCGAGACACTGGCCAGGTTGCCGTCGCGGGAGGTGTTGCTGGCGCAGGTCTTGGGCGGCATCAACGCGCCCGCTTCCCAGGTCGTCGGCGTCATCGCCAGCGGCATCCGCCAGGTGCTGAACGTGCTGCAGGCCTATGTCGACAAATTGCAAGAGGGGGGAGCCCCCCTGCCCCAGGCAGCATAAGCGCCTGGAAACGATTTTGACAGAAACCCAAAGGGAGGAACGATAAACCATGGCAGATTTGGACAGGCTCGTCGAAGAGATCAGCAAGCTCTCGCTTCTGGAAGCGGCTGAGCTGGTCAAGATGCTGGAGGAAAAGCTGGGCGTCAGCGCGGCAGCGCCGGTGGCGATGGCAGCCATGCCGATGGCGGCTGCTGCAGCAGCCGCGGCCGAGCCCGAAGAGGAGCAGACCGAGTTCACCGTCATCCTCAAGAGCGCCGGGGACAAAAAGATCGAGGTGATCAAGGCCGTGCGCAAGCTGACGAACCTGGGCCTGAAAGAGGCCAAGGATCTGGTCGAAGGCGCGCCGTCGACCGTGCTGGAGAGCGTGCCGAAGGACGTGGCCGAGGCCGCCAGCAAGGAACTCAAAGACGCCGGCGCCGAAGTCGAGGTCAAGTAGACTCAAAGCGTGCCAGCAAGCCACCCGGGCTTTCCGCTACAGGGAGGGCCGGGTGGCTTTTGTTGTCTGGCGCGGCTGTGCTATACTGCGGCTGTGCTGGGTTTTCTGGCTGAACTCCCTTTGCCGGGCTATCGCGCGCTGGTCGCTGCGGGACTTGGGCTCGGCGCGGCGATGGCGGCCTGTCTGGGACGACGGCGCGGCCTCCCCCTGCTGATCCTGCTCGACGGCGGGCTGGCTGCGGCCGCAGGCGGGCTGCTGCTGGGCCGCGCCCTCTACGTGGGGGCCAACTGGCCCTACTTTCAGGAGCAACCGTGGGCGGCGTGGGCCTTTTGGCGCGGCGGACTGGCCGCGGCCGGGGTCGTCGCCGGCGGGATCGCCGGCGCGCTGCTTTTCTGCTGCCTGCGCCGCTGCGACCCGCGCCCCTTGCTGGACACGCTGGCGCCCGGCGCGGCGCTGCTGGCGCTTGCCGCCTGGCTGGGTTGCCTGCAGGCAGGCTGCGCCTGCGGCATCGAGACCTGGCCTGACCAGGGGTGGCGCTGGGCGCTCAGCGCGGACCTGCCCGACCTCTATGGCCTGCGCGCGCCGCGCCTGGCGGTGCAGGCGCTGGGCGCGCTGTGGAGCGCGGTGACGTTGACGGCTGCCCTCATCGCCAGCCGGAAAAGGCTGGCCTTTCCCCTCTGGCTCCTGCTCTACAGCGTCGGCGATGGGGGACTGGCCTTTCTGCGGGCCGATGCTCGCCCGCTTGCGCTGGGCCTCTCTGCGCTCCACTGGGCGGATTTGACCCTGAGCGCGGCGGCGCTGGCGGCGCTATGGCTGTGGCGCAGGCCCAGGAGGGATCCATGATCGAGATCGACGTGCCGGGATGGGGACAGTTGCGCATCACCGATGTGGTGCTGGACGTCAACGGGACGATCGCCGTGGACGGGCGGCTGGTTGAAGGGGTGGCCGGGCGGCTGGCGGCGCTGCGGACGACGGTCGCCGTGCACCTGGTCACTGCCGACACCACGGGTCAGCAGGCGGCGCTCGACGCCGAGCTGGGCCTGCGGGCCGAGCGCATCGCCGCCGGGCAGGAACCCGAGCAGAAGGCGGCGCTGGTGCGCGCGCTGGGCGCAGCCTCGGTCTGCATGATCGGCAACGGGGCCAACGACGTCGAGGCGCTGCAAGAGGCCGCGCTGGGCATCGCCGTGCTGGGAGAAGAAGGCGTGGCGGTGGAAGCGGTCGAAGCCGCCAACGTGCTGGCGCCGTCGATCAACGCTGCGCTCGATCTGCTCTTGCATCCCCTGCGCCTGCGGGCGACGCTGCGGCGCTAGAACGGGACGTTCCGCTCCGTCGCGCTCGACAGAGATCGGAACGGCCAGAGCGGAAGCGCAGCGCTTGCTGGCGCTGCGCTTCTTCCCTGAGATCAGTCTATGGCTGCGGCGGCGGGCCGTAGCCGGCGGGGATCGTCTCGCCGTCCGGCAGCTCGCGCAGGTAGTAACAACTGACGATGCGCACGTCCTCCCACACGTGCCCCTCAGCCTCGAAGGTGGCAATGTCGACGATCCAGCGCTTGGTGCCGTTCTCCAGCCGGTAGATGTGCGGGCTGGAGGGGCATTTGAGCAGCACATAGATGGGGTGGTCGCTGTCGATCTCGTAATCGTCGAGAAAGCCATCCTCGACGACGTGAACGTCGCCCCAGCTATAGCCAAAGTGCTCAAAGGCTTCCAGGCTGGTGATCCAGCGGAAACGCCCGTTCTGGTAGACATAGATTTTCTCATCGTCTTCTTCTTTCACCACCAGCCCGTCGTGGATGACCAGGGCGCGCCGATCGGGCATGGCCGTTGCCAGGGTCAGGCCGTGGCGGTTGATGGGGATGTTGACGATGACGACCAGAGCCAGCAGCAGCACAACCAGGCGGGCCATCAGACGGGCGGCGTGGGGGCGCATGGGCGGCGCGGCAGGAGGCGTCGGCTCGACGGGCAGGGCC
>DAOTYD010000044.1:0-2202 GCA_034435295.1 Anaerolineae bacterium
GCGAGTTGCCTCCCTGCGATTCCTGGTGTACAATCGCACCCATTTCACCAGGGAGGAAAAAAATGTCAGAACCACCTGTGCTCGAAAAGCTCTACAAGCGCGCGGTCAATGCCTGGTGCATGTACGACTGGGGTAGCTCGGCCTTTTCCACCACCATTGAGGCAGCCGTCCTCCCCGTCTACTTCGAGCAGGTCGTCGCCGCCAGCCTGGCCGGCAACCTGGCAACCGTCTACTGGGGCTACACCAACTCGATCGCCCTGCTGGTCACCGCGCTGCTGGCCCCCATCCTCGGCAGCATCGCCGACTATACCGCCGGCAAGAAACGGCTGCTGGGGATCTTTGCCGTCATCGGCATCCTGGCCACGGCGTTGATGGTCCTGATCGACAGCGGGGACTGGCTGCTGGCGATTGTGCTCTTTTTCTTCGGCTCTGTCGGCCTGGGCGCCTCCTATGTCTTTTACGATTCCCTGCTGCCCCACGTCGCCCGTGACAAAGACATCGACTATGTCTCCTCCAAGGGCTATGCTCTGGGCTATCTGGGCGGCGGCATCCTGCTGGCGGTCAACATCCTCATGATCCAGGTCATCTGGAAAGGGAGCACGCTGGGACCGCGCCTCTCTTTCCTCACCGTCGCCATCTGGTGGGCCATCTTTTCCATCCCCCTCTTTCGGCACGTGCAGGAGCCGCCAGCCAACACCGCCGGCATCGAGAAGGGCACCCATCCCGTCGTCGCCGGCTTTCGCCGCATCGGTCAGACCTTCCGCGAGATCCGCAAATATCGCCAGCTCTTCCTCTTCCTGGTGGCGTTCTGGCTCTACAACGACGGCATTGGCACGATCATCAAGATGGCGACCATCTACGGCTCCGAGATCGGCATCGGCATGATCGACCTGATCGGCGCGCTGCTGCTGACCCAGTTTGTGGGCATCCCCTTCTCTCTGCTCTTTGGCAAGTTCAGCAGCAAGATCGGCACCAAGCGGTCGATTATGCTGGGCCTGGGCTGGTACACCCTGATCACGATTGCCGGCTATGCGATGAGCCAGGCCTGGCACTTTTGGGTGCTGGCTTTTGCCGTGGGGATGGTCCAGGGAGGCACGCAGGCGCTCAGCCGCAGCCTCTTTGGCCTGATGGCGCCCAAAGCCCGCAGCGCCGAGTTCTTTGGCTTTTATGACATTTCCAGCAAGTTTGCCGGCATCGCTGGCCCGGCGCTCTTTGCCCTCGTCGGCCAGTTGACCGGTTCCAGCCGGCTGAGCATCATCGCGCTGATCGTCTTTTTCATCGGCGGCATCCTGATGCTCACACGGGTCGACGAGAAGGAAGGCATCCGCGTCGCTGAAGAAGAAAACCGGGCTGCTGCCGGGCTGGCATAGGGGACAGGAAACCGCATTTTCCAGCCTGTCATTCTGAGGCGCAAAGCGCCGAAGCCTGCCCTGAGCAAAGCCAAAGGGAATCCCGTACTTACAGGTCAGAAACGAGACTCTTCGCGCCCCTTCGCTCTGCGAAGGGGCGCGAAGATTGACACCCTTTTGTTGGCCAATTGTTGGCCTGGGGTCAGGCAACTACCTCTCTCATGCGCCATACTGTAAACAACCCCATCCAGAACCAGCTTTTCCCCTTCCACCGAGTTATGGCTCAAAGATACGAAAGGAGGACTGACGATGAAACGCATTCGCCTGACCCCGCTTATCCTGGCCGTGCTGATCCTGCTTGCCGCCGGACTGGCCTGCGGGCGACAGGGGCAAATGACAGCCTCCCCAACCCCACTCATTCTTATCGCCACCGCCACCCCTGGCGCAGTGGCCGAGGCCACCACGGCATCTCAGCCCCTTCCACCGCTCGAACCGACTTCTACTTCCATTCCCGGCGGCTGCAGTAACGGCATGCAGTTCATAGCCGACGTGACGATCCCCGACGGCACGGTCATCGCTCCCAATGAGCACTTTATCAAAACCTGGCGCATCCGCAACTCGGGCACCTGCGCCTGGAACGGCTACCATGTCGTCTTTGCCGACGGCGAGCCGATGGGCACGCTCGACCAGCCCATTCCCGATACGCCCGCGGGCGGGGAGCTGGAAATCTCTATCGAGATGACTGCCCCCGGCGGCGCAGGCAACTATAGCGGCCGCTGGCAGGTCCGCTCGCCCGACGGCGCCACGCTGGGCAACCTGACCTGCGTCATTGTCGTCCAAGGCGGAGGAGGCC
>DAOTYD010000045.1:0-2620 GCA_034435295.1 Anaerolineae bacterium
GCTCTGGAGAAACAACACGGCATTCCCTTCCTGCTGTTGGAGGGGATGTTGAGGGCCGAGGTGGCGACCTACCAGGTCGAGGATTATCGGCGCGCCGTCGGCAGTAAGGAAGAGAAGCGCGCGGATATGATCCGCCATGACATGGACATGTCTGGCGTATGCTTCCTCCAGCAGGGAGGCCGTACTGAACGACCGCACCAGGGCAACCAGAGGCTCAAGGATGTCCAGCTCGTACACCGTGCTGGCGCCCTGCAACAGCATGGCCACACGCTCCATGCCGATCACGGTCTCGGTGAACGGCTCGTCCAGCGGGCGGACCATGCCCGAGTCGTCCATGTGCCGGGTGATAAAGAGCGTGTTCAGAAATTCGACAAAACGCCCACAGCGGCAGCCAGGGCGACAGTCCGGCCCACAGCGCAGGTGCACACCGCGGTCGAAAAAGACCTCGGTATTCGGCCCGCACTTGGGGGCATCCCGCTCCCCCACCACACTGGCTCCCTGCTTCCAAAAGTTGTCGCTGGCCGGCAGGCCCACCAGCCGTTCTGGGGGCACTCCCACCTGTCGCCACGCCCGGTACGTATCCAGGTCAGCCTCAAAGCGATGGCCGGAGACCACGTCGCCGGCAAAGTAGGTCACCCAGAGTCTGTCGGCCGGCAAACCGTAGCAGCCGGTCAACAATTGCCAGATCTGGGCAATCATCTCGCCGTGGTCGACAGGGCCAAAGGTGAACGCGCCGGGCATCCTGAACAGGCTGAGATGGACGCCGCTGACACCAATGGTCGCCAGGTCAAAGTAGCGAAAGCAGTTCTGCACCAGGGCATAGCGGCTGCCTTTTCGGGCGTCGTGTGCCCTGGCCGAGGTCTCGACCTGGGCCAGCCCGGCGCTCATGACAAAGGACATGGGCACCGACTCGTCCAGCAGCGAGCTGCCGGGGATGGGGGTATAGCCACGGGCAGCGTAGAACTCGACAAACCGCTTGCCGACTTGCAGCGTGCCCGGCGCTTTGGGGGCAATCTCTGGGCCATTCATCATGTCGCGGCCTCCATCTGAGCGGGCGCCCATCAGACAGCGCCGGTGCTCAAGTTGACCGCCAGATCCCTCATAATCTCGATCTGTCGGGCGTTCTTGAGCGCAATCGCGGCCTGGCTGGCCATCAGCGAGACGATCTCCAGATCGTCCTCGTCATAGACGTGCTCCTTCTCCTCGTGGTAGGCCGCGATAACGCCGAGGACCTCGTCGCCGATGATCATGGGGGCGCCAACCCAGGAAGAGAAAGGCTCTTGAATGTACTCCTTCCGCCCTGGTTCTGCATACCAGGCCTCGGACTCGGCCCGCGTGGTGATGAGCATGGGCCTCTTGTTGCGAATGATCCATTCGGTGCGTCCCTGGCCGCCGCGGCGCGCAGCAACCTGACGCGGCTGGCCGCCCACCCGCATAAAGGGAAAACTCACCGTGTCCGTGGCTGCGTCGTAGAGGGCAATGTACATATTGCGCGTATCCATCAGTTGGGAGGCCTGTTCCTCAATCAGGGCGACGATCTCCTCCGTGCTCAGTTGCACACCGGAGGTCAGGCGCTGCCCCATCTGGTAGAGCGCCTGCAGGTTGCGCGCCTTGCGATCCAGACGTTCGTACAGCCGGGCGTTCTCGATGGCTACCGCTGCCTGATCGGCAAGGGTGTACAGAAGCAACTTATCCTGCGCAAAGTCTCGCGGCTGTTCGGCGTTCAGGTACAACACACCGATCACCCGGGCCTGGTATTTGAGCGGGACGCCAACCAAAGATTTGACGCCTTTGGCCATCATTACGGGGCTGACCTTTTTCTCTTTGGTGATATCCAGCACAGGTATCATTTGCCCCGTGTCAATGATCGTCTGGGTCATGCTTTCCTTCTGACCAAGTCGAGGGATAGGATGTTCAAAACCCTCAGGGTACTCGAACGAACGGACCACAGAGCGGCCTTCCCTATCCAGCAGGTGGACAACGCCCGAAGTCGCTCCGGTCAACTGCATGGCGCCTTGAACGATCAGCTCCATGACTTGACCCAGATCGAGAGTCGAACTGACCCGTGCGCTGACTTTTTGGAGCAAGTCCAGAGTCTCAGAGCGTTGTTTTTCCAATTCGTACAGCCGGGCGTTTTCGATGGCTACCGCTGCCTGACCCGAGAAACTGCCCAGCAACTTGCAATGTTCGTCGGTGAAAGCATTCAGCCGCGAGCTTTCGACATTGAGCGTGCCGATCACGCGGTCCCGATACTTGAGCGGCACTGTGACGGAGGACCTGGCATCCTCGTACAGTCGGAGAAAGTTATCCCCTTCCCGGCTGACGTCAGGGCAGAGGTGGGGCTCGCCGCTTTGGACTACTCGCATGTTGATGCTGGGAGTGCCAGCCTTGATCCGCTCTCTCCTCTCAGCGGCTTCCTTGCCCGGCCCCTGCGCCGCCTCAAGAACCAGGTCGCCACTCCCTGGATCGAGCAGCCACAGCTCGGCATACTCACCACCCAGCACTTCAATCGCCCTCTGCACAACCGACCTCAAGATCTCGTCCCGCCCCTTGGAAGTGATGGCTTCGTTGATCTCCTGCAGGGCAGCGATATCCTTGCGGCGTTGCTCATACGATGCCG
>DAOTYD010000046.1:0-6584 GCA_034435295.1 Anaerolineae bacterium
TTTCCCGGGATCGCGGGCGTCCCCGCCCGCCGGCAGCGCGGACGGGACGTCCGCGCTCCCAGGGTGGCATCATAAACCTCCCGCCATGTCCCCAATCTGATACGCTCTCGGAATGTCACTACCGCGATTGGCAGGAGTGTGCTATAAAGGGCGCGAGTGTGCAAGTTTGCAAGGGTGCAAGTGAGGTGACGATGAAACGACTTTTGTCTGGCAACGAAGCGATTGCGCTGGGGGCGTGGGAGGCAGGGGTGCGCTTTGCCTCGGCTTACCCGGGCACGCCCTCGACCGAAATCCTGGAGGCGCTGGCACAGTACGCTGGCGTGCGGGCGGAGTGGGCCAGCAACGAAAAAGTGGCCCTTGACGCCGCTGCCGGCGCGGCCTTTGGCGGCGCCCGCGCCCTGGCCGCGATGAAGCACGTCGGCGTCAACGTCGCCGCCGACAGCCTGATGTCGCTCTCCTACACCGGCATCAAGGGCGGCCTGGTGCTGGTCAGCGCCGACGACCCCGGCTGCTTTTCCTCGCAGAACGAGCAGGACAACCGCCAGTACGCCCGCTTTGGCAAGTTCCCCTGCCTGGAGCCGTCCGACAGCGAGGAGGCCCGCCAGTTCACCCGCCTGGCCTTTGAGCTGAGCGAGCGCTTCAACTGCCCGGTCATGCTCCGCTCCACCACCCGCCTCTCCCACTCCAAATCGGCAGTGGACGTGGAGATGCCCGACGCGCCGCGCGCCTTTGAGCCGCTGCCGCCCTTCGAGCGCCATCCCGACCAGTACGTCATCATCCCCGCCATCGCCCGCGTCCGCCACCCCGCCATCGAACAGCGCCTACTCGACATCGCCGCCTGGGGCGAGACCGCGCCGGTCAACCGCATCGAGTGGGACGACCGCTCCATCGGCGTCATCACCTGCGGCATGGCCTACCAGTACGTCCGCGAAATCCTGGCCGGTTACTCGTTCCTCAAGATCGGCCTGGTCCACCCCCTGCCCAAAGAGCTCATCCGCCAGTTCGCTGCGCAGGTCGAGCGGCTGGTCATCGCTGAGGAACTGGACCCCTTCATCGAGGAGCAGGTGCGGGCGATGGGGATCGACTGCATCGGCAAGGAAGTTTTCCCGCTGGTCGGCGAGTTTACCCTGGCAAGGGTTCGACAGGCAGTGCGGGCAGCGGGGCTGCCAGCCGCCGAACTGCCTCCCGCCCCCAAAACCGAACACCTCGCCGTGCCGCCGCGCCCGCCAGCGCTCTGCCCTGGCTGCCCCCACCGCGCCTTTTTCTACAACCTGCGCCGCTGGCGCAGGCAGATGGTCTTTTCCGGCGACATTGGCTGTTACTCGATGGGCGTCCTGCCGCCCTTTGACGCGATGGACATGCTGATCTCGATGGGCGCCAGCATCGGCATGGCCCACGGCCTCAAGCAGGCCGGCGCGCAGGAGGGAGTCATCGCCATCATCGGCGACTCGACCTTTTTCCACGCCGGCCTCTCGCCGCTGGCCAACGCCGCCTACAACAACGGCTGCTTTATCACCGCCATCCTCGACAACCGCATCACGGCCATGACCGGCGGACAGCACCATCCCGGCACCGGCATCACCCTCCAGGGCAGAGAAGGGCGGCCCATCGACATCGCCCCTCTCGTCCGCGCCATGGGCATCGAACACGTCCGCGAAGTCGACGCCTGGGACGTCAAGGCGATCAACGACGCGCTGAAAGAGGCCATGGAAGTTCAAACCCCCGCTGTCCTGGTGGTCAAAGGGGCCTGCGTCTTTACCCCCCACTTTCAGCGGCGGCCCGTCGTCACCGTCGACGCCCAAGTCTGCACCGCCTGCGGCACATGCTTCCGCGTCGGCTGCCCGGCGATCCTCAAGAGCGACGAGACGCACCCCAAGACCGGCAAGCACAAAGCGACCATCGACCCGCTGCTCTGTACGGGCTGTACCGTCTGCCTGCAGGTCTGCCCGGTGCAGGCGATCTATCAGACCGGTGGGGAGGAGGACTGAGATGAGCGAACGCATCAACTTTCTCTTCGTCGGCGTCGGCGGACAGGGCGTGCTGACCGCCTCGGACATTGCCGCGCAGGTGGGGCTCGACCTGGGGCTGGACGCGAAAAAGTCGGAGGTGCATGGCTTTGCCCAGCGCGGCGGCGTGGTCGAAAGCCACGTCCGCTGGGCCCCCTCCGTCGGCTCGCCCACCGGCGAGACAGGCACAATCGACGTGCTGGTCGCCTTTGAACTGCTGGAAGCCGCCCGCTGGATCGAGTGGCTGCGTCCCGGCGGAACGGTGGTGATCAACGAGCAAAAGATCGTACCGATGTCGGTCAGCGTTGGCGACGCCGTCTACCCTGACCGCCAGGCGATCCTGAGCGCGGTGGAGGCGCGCGCCGGGCGGGTGGTGACCCTCGACGGGCTGGCTCTGGCAGAGCGGGCCGGCAACATCCGCACCGTCAACACGGTCATCCTGGGGGCGCTCTCGGCGCTGCTGGACACGCCGCCCGAGGTGTGGGAAGAGGCCATCGTCCGCCGCGTGCCGCCCCGCTACGCCGACGTCAACCGCGCCGCCTTCCGGCTGGGACGGGATGTCGCCACATCGTAGGGGGGCCAGGCAGCGACTCGCCCTTGCCTGCAACCCATGAGCCAGACAGTCCGCATCCTGCTGGTCGGCCTGGGCAACCTGGGCTGGCGTTTCTGCGACCTGCTGGCGGAGAAAGGGCCATCGGTCGAAGCCCGCTACGGCCTGCGCCTGCTGCTGGTCGGCGCCGCCGACAGCCGGGGCACGGCCTGCGATCCGCGCGGCCTCGACCCCGCCGCCGTTGCCGCGCTCAAACGGGCCGGCGGCACGGCAGCCGACCTGCCTGGCGCAGGCCGCGCTGGACAGCCGGCCATCGAGCTGATCGCCCAGGCCGAGGCCGACCTGTTGTGCGAAGCCTCGCCGGTCAACCTGGCCCAGGGCGCTGAACCGGGCCTCAGCCACGTGCGCATGGCGCTGACGCGCGGCATGCACGTCGTCACGCCGAACAAGGGGCCGCTGGCGCTGGCCTACGGCGAGCTGCACAGGCTGGCGGCCCGCTATGGCGTCCAGCTCCGCTTCGACGGCACCGTCGCCGGCGGCCTGCCGGCGATCAACCTGGGCCAGCGCGACCTGCGCGGGGCAGTGGTGTCGCGCATCGAGGCCGTGCCCAACCTCTGCACCGGCTATGTGCTCGAGCTGCTGGGCGACGGCCTCTCCTGGGAGGAGGCCACCGCGCGCGCCCGCGCCGAGGGCGTCCTGGAGGCCGATCCCTCCTTCGACCTGGACGGCTGGGACGCGGCGGCCAAGCTGGTCATTCTGGTCAACGCCGTGATGGAGATCCCCGCCCGACTGGAGGATGTGGAGCGGACGGGAATTACCGGCCTGAGCGGCGCCGACGTGCGCGCGGCGCGGCAGGAGGGCCGCGTCTTCAAGCTGCTGGCGACGGCTGAGCAGGGGGCAGACGGCACAGCCCGCCTGCTGGTGCAGCCCACGGCCCTCCCTGCCGACCACTTCCTGGCCCGCCTGGGGCGCCGGCAGATGGGCGTGGCCTATCACACCGACATCTATGGCACGATCATGGCCGCCATCGACGAGCCGACGCCCCTCCCCTCCGCCGCGACGATGCTGCGCGATGTCATCGATATTGTAACTGCTCAGGCAAAACAGGTTTCACCACCAAGACACCAAGTCACCAAGGTGGTAGAAGACACGAATGTTTCCCAATACGGGTAGTAAACTGCCTGTTTCCCTTTGTGTCTTGGTGGTAAAAAGCCGTCAGCAGATACTTGATATTTGAGACTCTGGAGCTGACAATGAAAGCGTTTGTCACCGGCGCAACGGGTTGTGTGGGGGCCAACACGGTGGCAGCCCTGCTGGAACGCGGGCACACGGTCCGCGCGGCGCAGCGCGCCACCTCGCGCATGGACGCGCTGGAAGGGCTGGAGGTCGAGCTGGTCGTCGCCGACATCCTCGATCCCGAATCGCTCCTGTCGGCGATGGCCGGCTGCGACTGGGTGCTGCACATCGCCGCCGTCTCTGACTATTGGCGCACCCCGGCGGCGACGATCTATCGCGTCAACGTCGAAGGGACGCGCAACGTGGTGCAGGCCGCGCTGCGGGCCGGCGTGCAGCGGCTCGTCCTGACCAGCTCCGTCGCCGCCCTGGGCCTGCCGCAGGGCCGTTCCCTGCTGGACGAGTCCGCCACCTTCAACCTGCCGCCAGAGCGTTTCCCCTACGGCCATTCCAAGCACCTGGCCGAGGGCGTGGTGCGGGAGGCAGTGGCCCAGGGTCTCGACGCCGTCATTGTCAATCCGGGAGCGGTGATCGGCCCGCGGGACGTCCACTGGATCAGCGGCAGTCTGCTCAAAGAGGTGCAGCAGGGTTGGGGCTGGTTCGCGCCGCCCGGCGGCGTCTCCTGGGCTGCCGCCACCGACGTGGGCCTGGGCCACGTCCTGGCCGCCGAAAAGGGGCGCACGGGGGAGCGCTACATCCTGGCCGGCGAGAACTGTAGCCACCGCCAGGCCATCGAGCTTGTGGCGCAGATCGTCGGCGGGCGCCGCCCCGTGATGACAGTGCCCCGTCCGCTGATGATCCTGCTGGCCTGGCTCGTGCGCGGCGCCGGGCGCTCTGGCCGCCTGCCCTTCTCCGCCGATCAGGCCTGGCTCAGCGCCCACCACATCTATTGCGACAACAGCAAGGCCGTGCGCGAGCTGGGCTATCCGCAGACCCCGCTGCGCACGGCCATCGAACAGGCGTACAACTGGTATCGAGAGCGCGGCTGGCTGCGCCAGGCCGCCTCACGGCCGCAGTAGCAGCACGCCCTCCGCGTCGGCCTCCACGTCCGCCCGCTGCCACAGCATCGGGTGATACTCGGTGTTGCGCCACGGGTCGATCATGTCGTCGTAATGGCGGTGAAAGGCATGGCCCGACTGGCCCGTCGTGTGCATCGAGAGCGAGCGGCTCAGGTCGCCCAGGTCAATGATCTGGCGGTAGGAAGGAACCGTCCGCACCGTGTACGGATCGTTCAGACTGAAAGCCGTGTTGTTGACCGCGCCGCCGCTGCCGTCGACCGGGACGGGGCCGCGGTTGAAGATGGCCTCGATGGGGCGGATGCCCGACTGGCCCAGGCCCTGGCCCTGGAAGGTGGCGGTATGCAGATTGCCCCACTGCCAGCGGTTCATGTCGGACCCCAGCCGCTCCGTCAGCTCGTCGATCGTGTCCAGCAGGGCCTGCATGATGATCTCGTCGCGCGTCTCGACGGCGGGCGTGTTGACGTTGTCGAACCAGGACGATCTCTGTTCAGGGAGGATGTTCACCAGGGGAAGGCTCAGCGTCGGGCGCGCGCGGGTCAGCAGGTCCGCGCCCAGTTCGTCGCCAAAGGTCAGGTCGATCAGATGGATGCTAAAGGCGTTAAAGATCGCCGCGCCGACGCTGTCGCGCGTCGAGCGCCCATCCCAGGCACGCAACAATTCCATCGTCTCCAGCAGGCGGACCTGCTCCTGCTGACTGCATGCTGAGCAGGTAGCCGGCAGGGGCAGGACGTAGGGCAGGACATCCTGCGCCCACAGGGCCATGCTGTCGCCGTGCATCGCCTGGAAGTCGGCGATCGAGAGTGAAGGGTCGGCCTCGATCATGTCGACGATGCGCCGCGCGCGGTAGCCCGAATCCCAATCCGCCGACAAAAAGTAGGGATAATCGGGGCCGACGACGGCATTGTTGGCAGTGACGATGTACCCTTGCGGTGGGTTGAAGGCGGATGGCAGCTCGTTGAAGGGGATGGTGCCAATCCACTCGTACTCGCCGCTCCAGCCGGGTACGGGCATCGTGCCGTCGCCGGCGGCGCGGATGGGAATGCGGCCGGTGGCCTGGTAGCCGATGTTGCCCTCCACATCGGCATAGACAAAGTTCTGGCCCGGCGCATCCCAGTACGCAAGCGCCCGCCGGAACTCGTTCCAGTTATTGGCGCGGTTGAGAAGCAGGATACTCCGCATGATCGTGCCGTGTTCGAGCGCCGTCCACGAGAAAGCCAGCGGTTGCCAGCCGAAGGACCAGGCCTGCTCCACCCCGCCGGCGATGTCGTTGATGATCGGGCCGTGACGGGTGACACGGACATTGACCACCACCGGTTCCTCCTGCCCGGCGACGGCGATTTCTTCGCGGATGATCTGCATGTCCTCCCACTGGCCCTGGAACTCGACCTGGTTGGGATTTTCGGGGTTGACGCGCTCGATGAACAGATCCTGCACGTCCGGCCCCAGGTTGGTGACGCCCCAGGCGATGCGCTCGTTATGGCCGATGATGACGCCAGGCGAGCCGGGGAAGGAAACGCCGACGACGTTGTAGGGGCAGGCCGCGTTGCGCGGCTCGCAGTGCAGGCCGACCTCGTACCAGATCGCCGGCATCTGAATGCCCAGGTGGGGGTCATTGGCCAGGAGGGGCATGCCCGTCTCGGTGCGGCTGCCGGCGACGACCCAGTTGTTGCTGCCGATCCCTTCGCTGCTGCCAAAGACATAGGAGGCAAAGGCTTCTGGCGGCACGGTCGACAGCGTTGGCGTCAGCAGGGGGTGGGGAACGATGATGGGATGGTC
>DAOTYD010000047.1:0-8090 GCA_034435295.1 Anaerolineae bacterium
GGATGAACCACCGGTAGCCGGTGCGCTCATGGAAGGCGCGCACGCTACTATCGGTCAGGTAACTGATACCGGCGATGAGTAGCGGAAGCCAGGTCATATATAGGCCGCTGCCAGCAAAGATAGGCGTCAGATAGCCACCCAGCCAGCCGCCGATGGTAATGGCTGAAGCCAGACTGGAAACCCGGCGCGGCATGACCCGGAATTGGGCAACCAACATGGGCACGAAACCGATCCAAATGAACGGCCAGAGATTGTACGGCGGAAACGATAGCGTCAGAAAAATGGCGCTGACAACTGAGAGCAGGATACCAATGCTTACTCGCAGCCAGATACTTTTCTTGGGTGTATTCATTGCCATACCTCCCGATCCGGTGACAAAGAAATAGGGTGCCCATCAAGCGAGCTAACGGTCTGCGCTTAAGCCGCTGTGCGGAGCGACCCTGAGCGAAGCGAAGGGGAGCGGAGCACAGTCGGCTTGAAGCGCGGGTTAGCCCGCTGCCCTTTTAGGATGATGCAAACTCCGCTATGGCCACCTGCCGCTTTGTAGCAAAACTTTGACGGTGAAGTTTGATACGCTCAATCTCGTGCAATGTCTCCGCCGTGAAATAACTTTCACCACAGTGGGGACAACTTATCAGCGGAATGCCCTCAATGACCAGCAGGTTATCACCCTTGCCATAACTGCGAGTCACGTAGCGAATGCGCGCACCTTCTTTACCACAAATGTCGCAAACCATAGCGTCTTCTCCTACAAACGGTACACCGTGATGATGACCAATTTGCCCGTGAGACCAATTTTACCAACTACCACGATGTCATCGCCTGTTACAGTGTGTCCTCTGCCCAGATACTTCCACTCGCCTGTTTGGACATCCTTCTGCCGCTCTACAATTTCGCCTGTGAGAACACCACGCTCTACGTCAAAGATTGTCAATTCATCATCGCTCATTTCTTCTTCAGCGTGTAAGGTCATCACATACTGGCGGCTACGAACCTTATCACGCAGTTGCTTCAAAATGCGTTGGAACACAGATTTCTCCATACAAACGATGGCTACGCTGCAATTTTACTCGATTCAGTGCCACAAGAGGCGGGCTAACGGTAGGCTTCACCCGCGCGGCGGCTGCGGGAATGATCCTTCGCCACAAGACCGACTACAAAGCGCGTGTAGCTTGTTTCCAAACCTGCACTGCGGCACCTTCAACTCTCTTCGTAGACGCTCAAGAACTCGTCTCTTGCTATGCCTGCTTGAGTGAGAATCGTCCGCAGGGTTGACCCCTTTATCCGCGAATGATTGGGCATTGTCAGAGGGGTGCGCGTGCCATCAGGATTCTCACGCATCATCGCTATGTGTCTTCCTTCTCGCACCACGCGAAGTCCCAACCGTTCCAGAGCCTTGATCGCTTTTCTGATAGGGGCATCCACAGGGAATTTGGGCATCAGACTGCTACCCCAGCTTCAGCGATAAAGGCTTCCAAGACAGGTACTTCGCCTTCAAGCACTTGTTCTCCAAACGTTTCGATGTGAAAGGCGATGGCGGATTTGACATCCGTCAATGCTTCTTCGTAAGTGTCGCCCTCGCCCACTACAATGCCTTTTAGACCAAGAGGGTAGGCAACATATCCGTCTGAATGCTTCTCAATAATTATCTTGAACTGTCTGGTCATTTTGACCTTCTCCCAGGAGCATTGTCAACGGTTCAATGATAGCACAGAGTATCAGTAGCGGCGACTGTTGGCGCTGCGCGTGCTAACGGCGTTGATCTGCGTACTATCTGTGTTCCATTCCTCTGTGCTTGAGCGGTTACGGCTGGTCTTTAATCATACCTCAAATTGCTCATATTGGCGAATGGGGAAATGCGCAAGAGGGTGTGTTTGTGGGCGGTCGGAGACTGCGCATAACGGGGAGTGATTTTTTTCCTGGCGGGTCTGTGACCCGCCAGCGCTGGCAGGGCGGCGGGGGGCGGCAGGGTCACAGACCCCGCCGGAGCGGAGAGGGATGCTTCTGGCGGGTCTGTGACCCGCCAGCGCCGGCAGGACGGCGGGGGGCGGCGGGGTCACAGACCGCGCCGGAGCTGAGAGAAAGCCCTGCGGCTGTTAGCGCCTCATCGACCCCCGGCAGGGGTGTAGCGAGCAGCGTCCGCGCCCGCGAGCAGTCGAGCGTGCAGTCCAGCGGGCGCTGCATGCCGCTCTCGCGGCTGAGCGCGGGGATGACCGCCGCCGGGTCGACGCCGTGAAAACGCAGCAGGCGCAGCCCGAACTCGTAGCGCGAAAGCGCCTGCGCTCCGGCGACGTGCAGCGCGCCCGTGTCGTCGCGCTCCACCAGCTCGACCACCGCCGCGGCCAGGCTCTCCACCCAGATCGGGCAGCGCAGCTCGTCGGTAAAGAGGCGCAGCGGCCTGCCCGCCCGCGCATCTTCCACCAGCCAGCGCGACTGCCGGTCGAGCTGCGGCCGCCAGCCATAGATCAGCGACGTGCGCACGATCAGCGCCGCCGCCCCCGACGCGCGCACCGCTGCCTCCGCCAGCGCCTTGCTGTGCCCATAGGGGGTGAGCGGGTTGGGTTCGTCCTCTTCGACGTAGCGGCCCTTGCGCCCGTCGAAAACCAGGTCGGTGGAGAGGTGAATCAGCCGCGCTCCTGCTGCCGCAGCGGCGCGGGCCACGTTGGCCGTTCCCAGGTGATTGACCCCCTCCATGTCACCCCCGCCGCCGGGGTTGACCGCGGCGGTGTGTACCACCACCGCCGGTCGCAGGCGCGTCAGCAGCTCCTCCACCGCAACGGCATCTCTGATGTCGAGCTGAACCCAGGCCGCGCCCGGCTCGTCGACGGGATGAGAGCAGTACGTTGCCGTCACCGCCCAGCGCGCCTGCGCCAGGCGGACCACCCAACGGCCCAAATAGCCGCTGCCGCCCGTCACCAGCATCCGCCGTTCAGCGCCCATTGCCTGTTTCCCCGTTTTCGGGTATCATACCCCCAGTATACCACAGGAGGCCCATGGTGACCGATCCACTGCACACTTTCTTCCACCCCCGCGGCGTTGCCGTCCTCGGCGCCAGCGCCAATCCGACCAAGCTCAGCTATGGTGTGCTGCACAACCTGGTCACGCACGACTATCCGGGCCACGTCTATCCGGTCAACCCCAAAGGCGGCGACATGCTCGGTTTGCGCGTCTACCCTTCCATCGCCGAGGTGCCCGATCCGGTCGACCTGGCGGTGATCGTCCTCTCCGCCGGGCAGACGGTCGAGGCGCTGGCGGCCTGCGGCGAGCGCGGCATCCGCGCTGCCGTGCTCATCGCCTCCGGCTTTGGCGAACTGGGCGCCGATGGCCGCGAGCGCGAGGAGCAACTGCGCGCCGTCGTCCGGCGCTATGGCATCCGCTTCATCGGCCCCAACTGCGTTGGCGTCATTGACACCTATGCCCCCATCGACACGACCTTTGTGCGCACGATGCCCGGCCAGGGCGTCATCGGCTTTGTCTCCCACTCCGGCGCCGTCTGCGGCGGGACGATGGACTGGGCCAACGCGGTCGGAGTGGGCTTTTCGCGCATCATCAGCCTGGGCAACCAGGCCGACCTGGACATTGCCGACGCGCTGGACTCGCTGGCCGCCGACCCGCACACCCGCGTCGTCGCCGCCTACATCGAAGGCCTGCCCGACGGCCGTCGCTTTGTCCAGGCGGCGCGCCGCCTGACCGCGCACAAGCCGCTGGTGGTGCTCAAAGCCGGACGCACGCCCAGCGGCACGCGCGCTGTGGCCTCGCACACCGGCGCCCTGGCCGGCGCCGAGCAGGCCTTTCTGGCCGCCTGCCGCCGCGCCGGGGCCATCCCCGTCGAGAACCTGGAGGAGCTGGTCGACGCCAGCATCGCCCTGGCCTACCGCCAGCCGCCCGCCGGTCCGCGCATGGCGATCCTGACCAACGCCGGTGGTCCGGCGGCGGTGGGTGCGGACGCCATCGACCGCCAGGGGCTGCGCCTGGCCGACCTGAGCCCGGCCACGCAGGAGCGGCTGCGAGCGGTCTGCCCGCCCGGCGCAATGGTCGGCAACCCGGTCGACATGCTCGGCGGGCCGCAGTCAGAGCACTATACGGCGGCGATGGAGGTGCTGTTGAACGCGCCAGAGGTGGACGGGCTGATGGTCGTTTTCGTGCCGCAGGCGATCATGCCGCCGCACGAGGTCGCCGTGACCGTGGCCCGCGCCGCCGAAATCACGCCCAGGCCGGTGGTATGCTGCATCTCTGGCGGAGGCGGCATCCGCGCTGCCGCCCGCACGCTGCACGCCCACTCCGTCCCGCACTATCTCACCCCCGCTCGCGCCGCGCTGGGGCTGGGGACGTTGTGGCGCTGGGGGCAGGTGCAGGGCCGCCCGGCCGACGAGCCCGAGCCGCTGAGCGGGACTGACCCGCAGCGGGCGGCAAGGCTGCTGGAAGCGGCGCAGGTTGCCGGGCTGAGCGCCCTCGACGCGCAGGCCGGCGCCGAGCTGGCCGCCGCTTACGGCCTCTCGGTCCCGCCCTCCGGCCTGGCCGCCAGCGCCGAGCAGGCGGCAGCGCTGGCGGAACGGATCGGCTATCCGGTTGCCCTCAAGCGGGTAGCGCCGGGCCTCGTGCACAAGGCCGACGTCGGCGCCGTAGCGCTGGGGCTGGCCGACGCCGCTGCCCTGCGCGCGGCGTTCGCGCGGCTGGTCGGCCCGGGCGAGCAGGGCCTGGTCCAGCGCATGGCGCCCGCCGGATTGGAGGTCATCGTCGGCGCGCAGCGCGACCCCCAGTTCGGGCCGCTGGTGATGTTCGGCCTGGGTGGGATTTTCGTCGAAGTGCTCAAGGATGTTGCTTTCCGCATGGCTCCGTTGAGCGAGAGGGAGGCGCAGGAAATGATCGCCGAGACAGCGGCGGGGCGCCTGCTGGCCGGCGTGCGCGGGCAGCCGCCGGGGGACCTGGCAGCGGTGGTCGATGCCCTGCGCCGCGTCGGGCAGATGATGAGCGATCTGCCCGCCATCGCCGAGATCGACCTCAACCCGCTCATTGTCGGTCCGTCCGGCGCCGGCGCCTGGGCCGTCGATGTGCGCGTGGTGCTCTGAGGGGACAGGGGGACAAGGAGACAAGGGGACAAGGAGACAAGGGGACAAGGAGACAGGGAGATGAAGAAGCGTTCTATGAAACAGATTGGTGTGAGTTTGGTGGTGGGCGGTGTGGCGGTGGCGGTGGTGATGCTGTTGCTGCCGGGGGTGGCCAATCCGTCAGCGGCTGCGCCGCTGCGTGTGCCGACCGGCAGTTGCGGCGAGGTCAGTTGTACGTACTACCTGCCGCTGGTTACGGTGCCCTCTCTGCCGCCGCTATTCGAGGTTACCCAGGGCGTGCAGCAGCCCGACAATTCCGTCATGCTCGTTGCCGGCCGCCCCACCTATGTGCGGCTGACGCTGACCTCGACCACGGCCTATGCGGGGGTCAGCGCCTGGCTGTATGGCAGCCGTGGGGGGGTGGACCTGCCTGGTTCGCCCATCGCCGCGCTGAACAATCCGCGCACGCTCCAGCCGACCGTCAACCGCGCGGTTTTGAACGACACGTTCAACTTTGCGCTGCCCGCGTCATGGGCCAGCGGCAGCGTCAGCCTGTGGGCCACGGCCGGTAACGGCGCGGGGTATAGCTATGCCAGCAGCGCAGCCCAGTTCCAGTTTGCTGCCACCGATCCCATGAACGTCACCGTCATCCCGATTGCCTACACCTGCACCAATGGCGGGGGGACGAGAACGCCGACCCCGCCCTACAATTATCTGGTCGATTACACCTTCCGCACCTACCCGGTCCCTTATATCATCCCAGCGGTTGGAGCCAACCTTTCGTACTCTGGCCCATGTATGGGCGGCGTTCCCAACCCTGCCTTTGGCGATTGGGTCAATCTGCTCAACGGCGTCACCAGCCGCTGGGTCGCCGCCGGGCGGCCGGACAATTACTACTATGGCCTGCTCGATGTCTACTGTGACCATGGCTGCATTTCCGGCCTGGGTTGGGTTGGCGGGTACAAGGCTGCAGTCGGTTTTAGCGGCATTGGCCCCTCCCACTACGCTGCCAGCGAGACGCACGCCCACGAGGTCGGCCACAATCACGGGCGCGAGCACTCGCCGGGCTGCGAAGCAGATGACCCTGACCCGGCCTATCCTTATGTCAGCGGCGGCAAGGCGCTCATCGGCAACGCTGCGCATCCCAACTATGGGTTCGACATCAACAGCCGCGCCATCTATCCCTACAGCAGCTATTACGACATCATGAGCTATTGCTCGCCAGAATGGGTGTCGGACTGGACCTACGAGGCGCTGTGGGCCTACGACGCGACGTACCGCGCCAGCCTGCCAGAGCCGCTGGGCGAGCGCTCTCTGCTCATCGCCGGCCAGATCGGCGCCGAGGGGGTTGTCTTCCGCCCGGCCTATCTGCTGGAGACGTCAGCCTATCCGCCGCAGGCGGGCGATTATACCGTCGAGCTGCTGGACGGGAGAGGGCGGGTGATCGCTGCCTATCCCTTCGACCCCCTCACTGCTGTCGTCGACCTCTATCCGCCCGCGCCGGGGCCAGAGTACGGGGCGTTTCTCCTCTCCCTGCCGCCGGTCGATGGTGTCGAGGCGGTGCGCGTGCGGCAGGACAATGCCGTGCTGGGCCTGCTCCAGCCAGGAAGCCGCCCGCCTGTGCTGAATGCGGAGAGCGTCCGTCTGCAGGGTGATGCGCTACACTGGCAGGCCAGCGATCCCGACGGCGACGTGCTGCACTATGCTGTGCGCGTCTCTGCCGACGGCGGCGCGACGTGGGAGCTGGTGGCCATCGACCTGGCGACGCCGTCGCTGGCGCTGGCGGCGGCGCAGGAGGGGGGTGTCGATCTGCTGGTCGAGATCGTCGCCAGCGACGGCCTGCATACGACGACGCTGCGGACAGGTGGGAGCTGGTGAGCGGCCAGGGCGGCAACAGCCGTCTGCTGCCAGCGCTGCTGCTGGCGGCCGTCCTGCTTGCAGCGGTGGGCGGGGCAGGGATGAGCCTTCGGCTGGGGCCGTTGCTGGCGCCGACGCCGACGCCTGCCGCCACGGCGACGCCGACGGCGACACCGACGCCCACGGCCACCGCGACGCCGACCGCGACGCCGACGCCCACGGCCACCGCGACGCCGACGCCTGTCCCTACCGCGACTGCGACGCCGACGCCCACGGCCACTTTAACGCCGATCCCGACGCCTCCGCCAGCTCTGCTTGAGGCGACGTCTGCCCCTGTCGAAACGGAGGCTGTCTGCCCCGAGGTGGCCCTGCCCCCGGCAGATGGGGCACCGCCCTCGCTATTGCAGGGCCGTCGGCTGGTCGCTTTCTACGGCACGCCAGGAGGAGCGGGCCTGGGCATCCTGGGCCGCTACGACATCACCACCACCCTGGCCCTGTTGAACGAGCAGGCGCAGGCCTATCGTGATCTCGACCCAACGGTAGAGACCATCCCGGCTTTTCACATGGTCGTCACTATCGCCGATGCCTACGCTGGCGAGGACGGCGACTATAATCACCGCGTCAGCGCAGAGACGGTCCGCGCCTGGATCGACGCGGCGAACGCGGCGGGCGTCTGGTCGATCCTGGACGTGCAGGCTGGCCGCGCCGAGCTGATGAGCGAGCTGGCCTGGCTGGAGCCGTTCCTGCGGGAGCCGAACGTCCATCTGGCGGTGGACCCCGAGTTCATCGTCGGCGCGGAGGAGGTGCCGGGGGCGCAGTTGGGGCGGATCAGCGGCCCGCAGATCAACCAGGTGCAGGCGTGGCTGGACGCCATCGGCCGGGCCAGCGGTCAGCGCCGCATTCTGGTCATTCACCAGTTCGACAATCGGATGATCACGCAAAAGGAGTGTCTGCTGGATTACCCCTACGTCGATCTGGTGTGGGACGCCGACGGTTTTGGCGGGCCGACTGCCAAGACCGGCGACTATATCCAGTACAGTGGCGAAACGGGCTTTGAATACGGCGGTTTCAAGCTGTTCTACGACTATGACGAGCCGCTGATGATGCCGGCGGAGGTATTAGAGCTGACCCCGCCGCCAGCGCTGGTGATCTATCAGTGAGGGGGAGAGGGGGAGACAAGGAGAG
>DAOTYD010000048.1:0-20930 GCA_034435295.1 Anaerolineae bacterium
GGAGAGGGAGTTATCCGGGGGATTTTCCTGACTCCTTGTCTCCTTGTCTCCTTGTCCCCTTGTCCCCTTGTCTCCTTGTCCCCTTGTCTCCTTGTCCCCTTGACAGCCAGGGCAAATTGTGCTAGAGTATAGGCCACATTGACCCGTTTTCCCCTCCAGCATCTTGCTGCTCGTCCCAGGAGGGGGTTGGCTGTTGAGGTTGGCACACACTGGGGACTTGAGTGGAATGACCTCGATGCAATATCGTTCCTCAGCATGGCAGTGGGGGTCGTGGCCCGCCAATCGAACTGGGGTGAACGCGCGTTCACTGTTTGACGCACGAGAGCGTCCTGGCAAAATGGCTCTCGTGCGTTGTTTTTTGTAACAAGTGGACGCCATGGCTGCGACCGCGCAGGCGGTCGCCCGGCGCGCAGTGTCTTTCAGGCGCGGTTTCAACCGCCAGCTATCTGCCTGGCAATGAAAGGAGGTGGGACTGGACGACTGAAACGTTTGTTTTTACCCCTGAGGCAATTTCTATCATCTTATTAGGAGGGAAACATGATTGCAAAAAAGACATGGCGCTGGGCAAACGTGCTGGTTGTGTTTGCTTTGCTGCTGGGCATGGTCGTTGTGCCGGCAAGCGCCCAGCCCGAATCCTGGGGCAAGAGCGGCGCGCTGACCGAGAACCCCGTGCCCGGCGAGGCGCAATCGGCCGAGGCAGCCCCGCCACCACCGCCCCCGGCCTTTGAGGTCGAGACGGCTACCGACGAGGCGATCCGGCTCATTGAGCCAGATCTGCGCGACACCGCCCGCCAGGGCGGCCCCGAACTGGTCAAGGTGACCGTCCTCGTCCGCCCCGGCACGGACCTGAGCCGCTTCTTCGAGCGCTCGCTGACCCGGCCCGGCGTCGAGTTCGACCGCGTCATCGGCCTGACGGCAGCGGCCAATCTGCTCAAGATCGCCACTGTCGACGGCGTGCTGGCCGTGCTCAACATGGGCGCGCGCGAAGCCCCGCAACCGGTCCCGCCGGCGCTGCTGGTCGCTAACGACGTGCCCGTCCCCGAGCGCCAGACGCGCACCTTCGACCGCCGTAGCGTTCAGCCGCAGGCCCTGCCGCGCGTCCCGGCGGTAGAGGGGCTTGCCCCCCTGGGCGTCACCAGCCCCGAGTCCTTCTTCACCATGGACACCAACGGCGTGCGCGCTACCTGGTTACTGGGCATCACGGGCGACGGCGCTCCCGATGACCCGCTCAAGATCGGCGTGATCGACACCGGCGTCGACTTTGCCAACCCCGACCTCTTCGGCACCCAGGCGCGCGTCTATACCGGCACCTACTCCACCGTGGCCGGTTTTGGCTGGCCCATCGCCTTCGACGACCGCTCCATGTCCGACTTTGCCCTCGACATCCAGGACTATCGCGGCAACTGGGGCTGGTACATGAACGCCTTTCTGGAAATCCAGGACCCCGACCTGGGCAGTACGGATCCTTTTACCTTCACTGTCTTCCATCCGGACCTGGAGACGAACGTGGTATACACCGTGCCGGCGTCGATCCAGGCGTTCAACACCAACGGTGGTCTCTACCGCTTTGGCTGGCACCCGGATGACTCGCTGGCTGATGTCCTGGGCGAAACGGCTGGCGTGCTGGTGAGCGGCGAAGACTATTTCGGCACAAACTGGGGCCCCTTCGACACGATCTATGTGGACATTGTGGCCTCCTATGACTTTGCCGATGGCGCGGCCTGGGCCACGCTGGGTCAGGAGATCGCCTGCGTCAACCTGGGCTGGAGCGCCCCAACGCACTGCGATCTCTCCGGCGGCATGATCTACTACATCTCCAACGGCACTACTCCCGTCCCCGCCTCTGACTGGCTCTACGGCCTGGGCGCGCCGGATGCTGGCCAGGTGGTCGCCTTTATGATCAACGATGTCACCGAGAACGGCGGCGATCATGGCACGCTCTGCGCGGGCACGGCCATCGGCCAGGGTCAGATCGTCATGATGCCCTATGGAGGCACCTATGGCAGCATTTACTGGCCGCCAACATGGTACAACCCTGCTGTGGAGGGCGGCATCTCGCAGGGGCCGGCAATCGACGCCACGCTGGTGGCGATGGGTAACTATTACGGCGGCGGTAACTCGCTCAACTACTATGACTTTGCCGCCCTCGGTTACGACGGTATCCCTGCCGGCGCCCCGGGCGACAGCTACGACCAGACCCACATGCACTCGAACTCGTATGGCTCCGGTTCGGTCGAGAACGATGGCTGGGACCTCTCCTCGCGCTATCTCAGCCTGATCAACTGGGGCTATGTGGCCCAGCAAGGGATCACCTTGCCCGCTGGCGGTGCCTACTCGCCCCTCTTCATCGGTTCGGCCGGCAACTCGGGCTATGGCTACGGCACGGTGACCTCTCCCAGCCCCGAAACTGGGGTGATGGTCGCCGCGTCCAACGTCTTTGGTCAGTACAACCTGGGTGACACGGCGCTTTACCGCGACTGGGTCAACTGGGGCCAGTTGACCGGCATGACCGACCGCGGGCCCACCTCGATGTCCAGCCTGGGCGTGCACGTGATGAGCAACGGCTTCTTCGGCAGCGGCAACCTGGCGCTGAACGAGCTCACCGGCGGCGACTGGGCAGTGGACTTTTGGGCCGGCACCAGCCGCTCCGGCCCCGAAGCGATGGGCATCCTGGGGCTGATCTATGACGCCTACTACGAGGAGTTCGGCTCCTATCCCACCTGGCAACAGGCGCGCGCCCTGCTGATGAACGGCGCCCGCGTCGGCTACAACGACCCCTTCGCTCAGGGCAGCGGCCTGGTGAATGCGCTGCGCGCGGTGGAGATCATCCAGGGCACCAAGGGCGTGATGATGACCAGCGCCGAAGGCAATGGCTATTGGGTCCCCGGCGACTATCGTGGCACGGCGTACCCCGGCTTTGCCCGCGGCCTCTTCCCCGGCGAGAGCGATACGGAATCCTTGATTCTCACCAACAACTTCACCGATACCGCCAGCGTGAACCTGGAGGCAGTCAAGCTCGTCAAGTACGAGAGCCGCGAATGGTCTTTCACTACGCTGGACTCGCGGATCAACGGCCCCAGCGGCGAAGGCCCCGGCACGCGCTACTATGACCGCCGGCTCTATGGCCCGCCTGGCTCCAACACTGGCTTTGGGACGAACGATCCCATCTTCCTCAGCACGGTGCTGACCGATACGTTGTTGCTCCAAGACGCCGACCTGATGGTGATCCGCCTCTCCTGGCCGTTCGAGCTCTTCCGCAACAACACCTCGTCGACGGGCAACTGGTGGTTCCTCTATGCCTGGGCCTGGCGCGATACGGATACGAGCGGATCGTGGTTCAACGATGTCAACGGCAACCGCGTGCGCAACACCGGTGAGTTCCCGGCTTCGTCGGAGACGGTGCGGCTGAACTATGACTATGGCGGCAACAACGCCGAGATCCGCATCCGCGAGCCTTGGGCGCTGCTCAACGGCAGTGTCCAGGAAGGCGACCCGCCGCTGGCTGTGATGACGGACATGCTCATCTCGGCGCGCCACTTTTACTACGGTTCGGCCTATCCCTTCACCCCCATCAAGATCACCATTGACCTCTATCGCTACGAACCGTGGGAGCAGTTGGAGATCGACACGCCTGCCTTCACGATCCCGGCCGGGGGTGTCAGCACTGTCAACGTGACGGCGCTGACCTCTTTCCGCGGCGCCACGCTGCTCAGCGAAAACTTTGACGGCGTTGTGCCGCCGGCCCTGCCGGCCGGTTGGACGGCGGTGGACGTGAGCGGCACCGCTGGTGAGTGGGCCACCAACGTCGGCACCCACCATCCTTCTGGCCGCCCGGCCCACAGCACGCCCAATCTGGCCTGGTTCAACTCCTGGCATGCGTCGGCTGGCAACCGCACCCGCCTGCAGCGCACGGTGGGACTCGATCTGAGCGGCATGAGCGGCGCCGAGCTCTCTTTCTGGATGTATCACGATACGGGCTATACGAATGCAGATTACATCCAGCCGCAGGTGAGCATCGACGGCGGCACGACCTGGATTAACCTCGGCGCTCCCATCTATCGCTACCAGGGGCCTGGAATCAACGAATGGCGGCAATATATCCGTGACCTGAGCCCCTACGCCGGCCTGGCCGATGTGCGCATCGGTTTCCTCGGCGTCAGCGCCTACGGCAACGACTGCCACATCGACGATGTCGAGGTCTATGAGATGAACTATGACGCGCCCGGCGAGTACACCGGCTTCATCCGCGCTCTCGTGCAGCAGGGCGCAGAGGAGACCTATCTCTACTTCCCGGTGCAAAAGCAGGTCTGGTTCCCCATCGATGTGGACCCGACCCTGGGTGGCGTCGAACAGGGTACGCTCTATGACAACGGCGTTGTCTTCGGCGGCAGCGGTCCCGCGCCCTACAAGCGCGCCGAGGCTGGCGACTGGCGTTTCTTCTATACCGACGTCCAGGCAGGCGCTCTTGACCCTGACCTGGCAACCTATCTGCTGGCGCACACCACCTGGCAGACCAACGGCGAAGTGCCGCCCGACGCCACCGACATCGACACGCTCTTCTACGGCCCGCAGGGTGATGACTTTTCTACCTCCTTCCCCGCCCTCTTTGGCCCCTCCACGCTGGGAGTTGTCGGCGGCAGCATGCGCGCCGGCTCCGCTCCTGACTGGGGTTATTACACCACCTCCGGCGGGGCTGATGACTGGAACTCGATCCAGCTCTGGGAAGAGGGCCTCTACGGCGTCGCTGCCCAGGTCACCCGCTGGGGCGGCAACGCAACGGCTGTCCCCTATTCCATCACCGTCGGCACTGCTCAAGCCTCTTCTCCAATCTACCTGAGCGGTCTGACCTGCATGTCCTGCACCGTTCCTCTCGTCTTCAAGACCAACCACAGCGACCTGGTCGGCGAGGAGCTGACGGCGATCGGCTATGGTTTCAACCAGCCCGTCATGGAGTGGCGCACGGTCAACCAGGGCGAATACGACAACTACTACTATACCATCACCGCCGATGACGCCTACAAGCTTCAGGTCAATACCTACAACGACGACCCGACCATTGACATCGATCTGGAGGTCTACTACTGGACCGGCAGCACGTGGACGCTGGTGGGCTCTTCTGGCCGCTCCGACTCGAACGAGCAGGTGCTGCTGGCCTTCCCGCCCGCAGGCGACTATCTGATCGCAGTCTACGGCTATGCTGTGCCAGGCGGGACAACCGGTTACTGGTTGAGCATCGAAGAGATCAGCGGCGCAGGGGCGATGACGGTCTCGGGCCTGCCTCAGAGTATCCAGTCTGGTGTGCTGTACGAGATGGATGTGCACTTTGAGACCGGCCCTGTGGGGGCGGGGATATGGAATGGTGTGATCTTCCTCGGCCCCGCCGACTCGCCGACAGCCATTGCCGTCCCTGTCTATGTCGTCCAGGGTGAGGCAACCAAGGTCGCCTTGCAAAATACGGTGCGGCCGGGTGATCTGATCACCTACATCATCACTCTCAATCAGGATACGGACGGCTCCAATGTTTGGAGTCTGCAGGACCTGATCCCGTCAGGGCTCGAGTTCGTCTCTGTCGAGGGAGCGGAATACGATCTGGGAACCAACGCCATCTACTGGGACAATGAAGTGTGCGCTGTGGACTGGATCGAGGCGACGCAGACAGGCACGCTCCAGGGGACCGCCGACGACGGCTACATCACCACAACGCTGCCTTTCGGCTTCGACTTCTTTGGCGTTGCCAAGCCCGGTGGCGCGGAGCTGCGCATCGGCACCAACGGCTATGCCACCTTTGGCACCAGCGCTACTTCCTACTCTAATGCGGCTATCCCCAATACGGCTGCCCCCAACGACTTTTTGGCTCCCTTCTGGGATGACCTGAACATCACGGGCGCTGAAGGGCTGCACTACGAGGTAGTGGGCGATCCGGGGAGCCAGACGCTGGTCCTGCAGTGGGGCACGATCCCTGCCTGGCCAACCGAGGGCGGCCCTATGCGCTACCAGGTTCAGCTCGATGAGGCCACCGGCAACATCTGGTTCCTCTACGACGTGGTGGGCACGCATCCCCGCAACACCGGCTCCAGCGCGACCATTGGCCTGGAGAACAGCACAGGCACGGTCGGCGTGCAGTACAGCTACAACACCGCCGGAGCTGTGGAGGATAACTGGGCCATCCTCTTTGAACCGAATGGCAGCGGCTCCTACACCATCGGCTATGATGACGTTATATGCTGGAGCGGCTGGTTCGGCACGCATGTCATCACCCTCACCCTGCGCGCGCCGGAAGGCTACGCTGGCTACTGGGTGCAGAATACGGCCTATGTCGAAACCGGCCCCAATGTCTGCCCGGTAGAGTCCGATCCCGTGCTTGTTGCAGGGGCCATGCCCACCTGGGAGAAGGAGGTCTGGATCAACGGCGAAGGCCCGCTCGGCACCGGCTATCACCGGGTCGCCGACGGCGATATCGTGACCATCGTCGATCGGGTGCTGATCGATTCCGATGATCCGGTGACCTACACGCTGGTGGAGGAGTGGGACGGCGCCCTCGGCCTGCAGGCGTTCGAGGCAGACTTTGGCGTGGTGACCCCAGATACGAACCTGTTGACCTGGGAGGTCGCAGGCGGCGTGGGCGATACCTGGTACACGCTGACCAAGACGTTCGAGGTCTTTGTCGACTGGGGCTGGAGCGCCGAGGTTACCGAGACCCTCACCGTCGTGGACGGACCGCTGCCCGAGACGCGCTGGCTCTACTTTGACATCCCCGTGCGCATGGACAAGTCTGGCCCGGCGACGGCCCGGAACGGTGATGTGATCCCCTACACCATCGTCATTGAATCGCCGACGCCGATCTTGCTCGACGGCACGATGATGATGACCGACGTGCTGCCGCTAGGCGTCCAGTATGCGGGCAACCTCACCTTCACCCACGGCACGGCCTGGTACGACGCAGATGATAACGCGGTCTACTGGCACAATGCTCTCGGCAGGCAGGCTCGCCAGGCCACGGCTGTGCCAGCGCCTCTTGGCCCGCTGCCGGATGTTGCCGCCCAGGGTGAGCGCCCGGTTGCGCCTCGCGCACCGCAAAGGCCCGAGGCCGTGCTCTGGGACCAGCCTGACGATGGAACGGGTTGGGGTATCGTCTCCGACTTTTACCTCAACACCAACAAGGGTACGTATGCCGCAGATGACTTTGTGATCTCGGAGATGGGGTGGGACATCGATACCATCTTTGTCGAAGGGTTCAATAATGCACCCACCACCCTGAACAATGCTCAGAGTCTCAACTGGTTCATCTGGACAGACGATGGCGGTCAACCGGCGGGGGCTCCTGGCGATGCGAGCGAGGTGTGGAGCTTTAGCACCGCGCCAACCGATCCGGCGGTCACCATCGTTGGCGGCGAGGCGACGCTGGACGTTGTGGCTGCCCAGGGAGCGCCTTTGCACCTGCCAAGTGGCTCCTACTGGCTCTCCTTCTTCCCGGCAATGGACATGAGCGTGCACAACCGCTGGAACTGGTTCAGGGCCAGCACGACCAACGCCGACTGGTCCATGCTGTATGACGAGGGCAACTTCGGCGCGGGCTTCCCCTGGACAGAGATCGCTGCTCTCCTGACAGACCCGGCCTGGTACGATCTCGCTTTCCGCCTGGAGGGTGAGGCGCAGCCGTTCCCCACGGTGGTCACCATCACCTTCGACGTCGAAGTTACCGCCTCTCCTGTCACAGAGATCGTCAACACCGCCGAGCTGGACTATCTGGGTCTCAAGGTCCATGCCGATCACGTCCTCACCGTCGTCGACGAGCCGATCGCCGGCCTGGAGGCCCACAACGACAGCCCGACCACGCTCGGCGAGACGACGACGCTGTCGGCAACGGTCACTGCCGGCACCAACGTGACCTACGAGTGGGACCTGGGCGACGGTGAGACGGACACGGGGCAGACGGTGATGCACGTCTACCCGGCCGTGGGCACCTACACCGCCACGGTCACCGCCACCAACGGCACCAACTTCCAGGTTGCCACGACGGTCGTGACCATTGGGCCGCGCCTGATCTACCTGCCTCTCGTGACCCGCAGGTACGCTCCGTAGCAGCAGGTAGCTCTGTAAGTGAGAGGGCCGCCGGTTTCCCGGCGGCCCTTTCCTGCTTCTTTCCGTTCCTGGCAGTCTGTGACCCGCCAGCGTTGAGGGAGCAGCGGCGGGGTCTGCGACCCCGCCGGAGCGCAGCGTTTACGGCGGCGCCAGCGCGTAGAGCTCATAGGCATCGCCCCACGCAGCGACCGGCTCCAGCTCCGCCAGCAGCGTCGCCAGCGCCTCCTGATCGGCTGCCGTGAGCGGGTCAAAGCCCTCGGCCAGGATCGCCTGGTAGCCAGCGCGGAAAAAGAGGACGTGAGTCACCCCCTGCGCCCGCCAGTCCGCAGCAATGGCGAGGGGGTCGGCGCCGTAGAGCCAGGTGGCATGCGCCCAGCGGTCCAGCAGCGCATCGGGCCAGCATTCGACGCGGCAGGGGTAGGAACGCGGCTCCCACAGGAAGAGCACCACCGCCTGCGGCGGCAGCCTCTGATCGAGGTCGGCCATCATCGGCGCGTACCAGCCCAGCCGCCGCGCCAGATAGTCCGGCGGGCTTTCCAGCCCCAGCAGCACCCGCTGTGGCCCCTCCACCGCCGCCTGCAGCAGCGCGCCAACGAGCGTCAGCGCCAGCACAACGAGCAGCACTGCCCGCACCAGCCAGCCCAGGTCGAGCGGCCGGCGGGGCAGCGCCTGCGCTCCCTCCACCGCCGCCCCCACCGCCAGCGCCAGCAGTCCAAAGGCGGGAAAGAGCAGCCGCGTCTGCAACAGCAGCGCGCTGCGCGCCAGCCCCCACAGCCAGAAGCCGTAGAGCACGCCGCTGCAGGCCAGCGCTGCGCTCAGCCAGCGGCGACGCCCGGCTGACAGCCCCCGCCAGGCCAGCGCCAGCAGCGGCAGCAGGGCCAGGAAAAGCGGGCCAATCGTCGCCGAGTAGCCAGCCCCTCCCTCCACTCCCCACACCGTCGCGTCCCACGGCGCGGTCAGCAGCTTCCACGGCGCGCTGGAGGCCAGCCCCGTCCCCGGACGGTCGTACCACCAGGCCCGCCAGGCATCCCAATACACGCCGCCAAAAAAGAAGGGGTACATGGGATTTCCGGTCAGCAGCAGGTTCTTGAGGGGCCACGGCGCCCAAACCAGCACAGCGCTCAGGGTTGTGAGTGTGCAAGTATGCAAGTATGCAAGTAGGCAAGTACGCACACTTGCACACTTGCAAACTTGCGCACTTGCACACTTGCGCACTTGCACACTTGCGCACTTGCGCACTTGCAAACTTGCACACTTGCAAACTTGCACACTTGCGCACTTGCATACCTGCCCACTCGCCACCGCGAGCGCCGGCAGGAGGGCCAGAGCGGTGTATTTGGTGGAGAGAGCCAGGCCAGCAAAAGCACCGCTGAGGATGAGCCAGCGACGGGGAGCAGTGCCGTCTTCCAGCGCGTGCTGCAGCGCCAGGAAAGCCAGCGTCGCATAGAGCAGCAGCGTCAGGTCGACGTAGGGCCAGCCGGCCAGGCGGACGATGGTAGGGGCCGAGAGCAGCGTCGCCGCCGCCAGCCAGCCCGCCGACCCGCCCAGCCAGCGCCGCCCGGCCAGGGCCAGCGTCAGCACGCCGAGCAGCCCATAGCCCCAGTGGATCGGCGCGGCAGCCCGCTCGCCGGCCAGGCCCATAGCCCAGGTGAAGAGCATCTCCATCAACTGCGGAAAGCCCAGGTAGGGCAGGTCGAGCGGATGGCCGATCCGCCCGCTGGCCAGGTAGAGCCTGGGGCCGGTCAGGTGGTAGACCAGGCCGTCCCAGGCAGTGGGGGGAGCCAGGGCATAGAGGAGGGCCAGCGCCAGCATCGCCGCGCAGTAGACGGCCAGCAGCTTTTCAAAGCGGCCCTCTGGCCGCCAGGCCGGGTCGTTCCAGGCGGCGCACAGCGCGCGCCACAGCGCGCGCGCCACGAGCGCCAGGCCGGCCACTGTCACGATCCAGAGCAGCCAGGGCCGCAGCAGTCCCAGCGCGCCCAGCGCCAGGCCGCCCAGCGAGAGCGCGCCCAGCCCCGCCGCCGTCGCCCAGACGAGTCGCTCAGCAGGCCCCAGCTCGAACGGGCGGAGCAGCAGCAGCCCGACGCCGGCGCCCAGGGCGACGACGAGCGCCGCGCCGGCCAGTCCTGCCGCGGCCTGCCCTGCCGCCAGCAGCGTCGCTCCGCTGAACGGCTTGTGGGCGACGTGATAGGCGGCGACGACGACGAAAAGCCAGAGCACAAAGCCTGCCGTTGCGCTCAGCCGGAGGACGTTGCGCCTCATCGTCACCCCCGCAGCACGACCCGGTTGCCCGACTCGTAGCGGCGGAGGCCACGGCGAAAGACGAGCCGCGCCGCCACTCGCTCGCCCTCCTCGACGGCAAAGGTGATGTTCTTGACCGCCTGCACCTCCCGCCGCACCGGCCGCACCAGCGAACGCAGGCTGCCGCCCAAACCGCGCTGTTTCTCGGCCGTGACAAAGGTCTTGCACGGCTTGTCGACGTTGATGATGGCGCTCAATGGGTCCTCTCCGGGTGTCAGGTGTGCTTCCATTGTAGCCTATTCTGACAGGGAGACAAGGAGACAAGGAGATATTTGTACACTTGCCTTCGACTCCTCCCAGCGGTATACTATAGTCGATTGAGGAAATACCCATGCTGACGAGCGAAGCGGATGGCGAAATTTCCGAGCGCGAGCGTCTGCGCGCCTTGCTGGCCCAGGCGCTGGCCGAGGCGCACACGCGCGGCGCCAGCCGCATCACCGAGCTGCACATGACCCTCTGGGACCCGACGCCAGCGAGCGCCGCCAGGCTGCGCGAGACGCTGCAGGAACTGAGCCAGAACACGCTTGCTGCCCAGGCCCAGGTCATCATCACCATCGCTCCCAGCCGCTTTATCTGCTGGAACTGCTGCGGCCTGCGCTTCGAGAGCGATGACCCTGATGCCCCCTGTCCCAACTGCGGCCACCAGGGCTGGCTGATCCCCGATGAAGTGACCTTTGCCCTCGACCACATCACATGCGAGTGAGACAAATATTGCGCTTCTTCCCCAATTCAGTTACAATAGCCCCGTGCTCAGACGGATTCCTGCCCTGCTCCTGGCCCTCATGCTGTTGACGGGGTCGCTCGCGCCGGCGCTGGCTCAGCCAGGCGATCCGGCCGCGCAACTGTTGGCGCGCATGTCCCCAGAAGCGCGCGTCGGTCAGCTCTTCATCGTCACTTTTCCCGGCACCGATACGAGCGAAGCGGCAGCCATCCACACGCTGATCACCCAGGACTATATCGGCGGCGTGCTGCTGCGGGCCGACCTGGGCAACATGGTCAACGAAGGCGACACCCCGGCCCAGGTCGCCGCGCTGACCAGCGAGCTGCAACGGCTGGCCTGGACCGCCGCGTCGACGCCGTCGGTCAGCGGAGCGGGAGAAAACGAGGGCGACCTCGTCCGCCCCTTTGTGCCGCTTTTCATCGCCCTCGAACAGGATCGTAACCCGCTGATGCCCGGCCTGGGCATCAGCGGCACCACGCAGCTCGTCTCGCCGATGGCGCTCGGCGCGACGTGGAACCCGGCCTATGCCGGGCGGGCGGGCACCGTTGCCGGCGCCGAGTTGAACGCTCTGGGCTTTAACCTGCTGCTGGGCCCTTCGCTCGACGTGCTGGACACGCCGCGCCCCGGCAGCGCCGCCGACCTGGGGGTGCGCTCCTTCGGTGGCGACCCCTACTGGGTAGGCCAGATGGGCGCAGCTTACATCCGCGGCGTCCACGACGGCAGCGGCGGACGGGTCGCTGTGGTGCCGGGCCACTTCCCCGGCCTTGGCGCCGCCGACCGCCCCCTCTCCGAAGAGGTGTCGACGGTCCAGAAATCGCTGGAACAGTTGAAGCAGATCGAACTGGCCCCCTTTTTCACCGTGACCAGCGCCGAGGACCCGCTGAGTCGGGCCGACGGGCTGCTCGTCTCGCATATTCGCTACCGTGGCTTCCAGGGCAACATCTACCAGTCGACCAAGCCGGTGAGCTTTGATCCGCAGGCATTGCAGCAGTTGCTGGCGCTGCCAGAACTGGCTGCCTGGCGTGAGGCCGGCGGCCTGACGGTGGCCGACGACCTGGGCGTGCGCGCCGTGCGCCGTTTCTACGACCCCAGCGAACAGGATTTCAACGGCCTGCGCATCGCCCGCGAAGCGTTCGTCGCTGGCAACGACCTGCTCATCCTTTCCCACTTTGCCCTGACCGACGATTGGGACGCCCACATCGCCAACGTCCGCGCCACGATTGCCTTTTTCCGCGAGCGCTACAGCAGCGACCCCACCTTCCAGAGCTGGGTGGATGAGGCCGTGCTGCGCATCCTGCGCCTCAAGCTACGCATCTATGGCGATGCCTTCACCCTCAGCGCGACGCAGCGGGATCACGCCGCCGTCGGCGCACAGGTGGGAATCTACAATGACCAGATCGCGCCCATCGCTCGCGCCGCGGTGACGTTGCTCTCGCCGCCCTCGCCCGAACTGCGCGGCGCACCGCCGGCAGCAGGCGAGTACATCGTCATCTTTACCGATGACCGCCAGATTCTGCCCTGCTTCGACTGCGCGCCAGCTTATGCGATACCGCCAACCTTGCTGGCCGATACCCTGCTGCGGCTCTACGGTCCACGGACGACCAACCAGGTGCAGCCCCATCGGCTGAGCAGCTTTACGTTCGGCGAACTGGTCGCCTATATGGACGCCCCACCGCGCGGGGTTTCCGCCGAGGGCACGCCAGAGCCGCCGTCCGCCGTCGAAGTGGCCCTGTCACGGGCCAACTGGATCATCTTTGCCATGCTCGACCCCAGTGCCCAGGTGCAGGGCTCCAACGCCGTGCGGCGCTTCCTGGCCGAGCAGGCCAACGCGCTGCAAAACAAAAAGATCGTCGTCCTGGCCTTTGGCGCGCCCTATTACCTGGACACGACCGAGATCGCCAAGCTGTCACTCTATTTTGGCCTCTATAGCAACGCCGCCCCGTCGGTCGACGCGGCAGCGCGGGCCTTGTTCGACGAATTTCCCTTTACCGGCGACTCGCCGGTGAGCATCAGCGGCATCAATTATCAACTGATGGTCCAGACCCAGCCTGACCCCGGTCAGATCATCCAGATTTTGTACGAAGTCGTTGGGCAGCCGCCGCCAGCCGAGGGCACTCCGCTGCCCACGCCGCCGGCGGTCGAGGTGCGCCGTGGCGACACTCTGCAACTGCGCACCAGCGTCATCGTCGACCGCAACGGCCACCCCGTGCCCGATGGCACGCCGGTCGAGTTCATCTTTACCTATCCCCAGGAAGGATTGGAGCACACCGTGCAGGGGGTCACCCGCGGCGGAGTGGCGCGCACGACGATCACGCTGGAACGGGTGGGGCAATTGCAGATCTCGGTGCGCGCCGAACCGGTGCCGCGGGCTGTCCGCCTGGAGATGAACATCCCCGAAGGCCCCGGCCCGGCCGATATCACCTTCATCACCCCCACGCCGACCCCGACCCCCCCGCCCACGCCAACCGAGACGCCGTCCCCGCCGCCGGAGGAGGTGCCATCCCCGCCCGGACAAAGCAGCGAAGTCGAGAAGCAGCGGGTGGACCGGGTGAGCTGGCTCGATCTGTTGCTGGCTTTGATGGCGGTGGCCGTCATCGCCCTGGCTGCCTATGCCGGCCTGTGGCGGCGACGGGGAGATCTCAGCCAGGCCTTGCAGGGGGCCTTGTGGTGCGCGATCGGCGGGCTGGTCGCCTACATCGGCCTGGCGCTGGGGTTGCCCGGCGCGGACTGGCTGCGTCGGGAGGCTGGGGTGTGGACCGCGGCGCTGGCAGCGGGGGCGGGGGCGTTGATCCCGCTGGGGGTGATGCTGTTGGGCAACGCCTGGCGAAGCAGCGCCCGGCCGCTGTTCAAAGCAGAAGAGTGAGCAGCGAGGCCAGCACAAAAAGAGCAGCGACGACGGCGATCAGGCCGCTGTTCTCGCTCAACACGCGGCGCCAGGCTGCCTGCGGCGGCACCAGGCTGACCAGTGCGTCTGACAGGGAGGTCTCGCGCAGCAACTGACGAAAGGCCTCGACCGTCGGCGGGCGGTCGTCCGGATGCATGGCCAGCGCGGCATGGATGGCCCTGGCGGTGGCGAGGGAGACCTGGGGGTTGAGCGTGCGCAGGGGGATCAGGCTGTCGGGGTGCAGGAAGCGCTCTTTGGCGTCGGCCGGGGGCTGGCCGGCCAGCAGGTGATAGAGCGTCGCGCCGAGGGCGTAGATGTCAGAGCGCAGGTCGGTATGGCCGCTGTCGCCGCCGTATTGCTCCAACGGGGTGTAGGCCAGCGTGCCGCGGCCCTGCAACACGGTGACGGTGCGCGTGTCGTCGGTCACCATCAGTTTGACCAGGCCAAAATCGACCAGCTTGACCAGTCCGCCGGGCGCTTCTTTGATATTGGCCGGTTTGATGTCACGGTGGAGGACAGGGGGGTCCTGGCTGTGCATATAAGAGAGGGCGTCGCACAACTGCTCGGCCCAGCGCAGCACCTGGCGCTCGTCCAACGTGCGGCCCTCGCGCCGTGCCGCCTCCAGCACCTGGCGCAGGTCCCGTCCCGCGACGAAATCCATCACCAGGTACTCGCGCCCGCCAGCGGTGAAATAGTCCGACACTTTGGGCAGGTTGGGATGGTCGAGCCGGGCCAGCACGCTGGCCTCACGGTGGAACTGTTTCTGCGACTGTTCCAGGGCGTCGGGGGGCAGGTCGGCTGCCGGCTGGATCTCTTTGACCGCACAGATGCGCCCTTCCAGGCGCAGGTCGGCAGCGCGATAGACGGCACCCATCCCCCCCTGGCCCACGCAGCCGAGAATCTTGTACCGCTCGCGCAGAACGGTACCCTCACCGAGCAGGTGGCCCACGGGTCTCTTCTCCTCCGTGGGCCATGATAGACGAGAAGGAGATTCTGTCAAGGGAACGATCAGCCATGGAGGGGCGAGCCATGAAAAAGCCAGAAGGGGCGATGCTGGTGGTCTATGAGGGCGAACTGGAGGGGCAGCGCTGGCTCATCGAGGGCAAGAGCGTCCTCATCGGCCGCGGCGATGACTGTGACATTTGCCTGCCCAGGCGGCAGATCTCGCGCCACCACGCGCGCATCGAGCGGACCGATGGGGGCGAGTATTTCCTGTACGATCTGGGCAGCAAGAACGGCACCTGCGTCAACGGCGAAGAGGTGCGCGACCAGCCGCGCCTGTTGCGGGACGGGGACGAGATTCAGATCGCGCTGTGCGTCAAGATGGGCTTTGTCGAGGCCGACGCCACCCTGCCGCTGGTGGTGAGTGGCCCAGGCCGTGGCCTGCAGGTCGACCGGGCTGCCCGCCGCGTCTTTGTCGGCGGGCAGGAGATCGTGCCGCCGCTCTCGCCGGCCCAGTATCGCCTGCTGCTGGCGCTCCTCGACGCCGAAGGCCGCGTCATCTCCCGCGAAGCGATCATCGAGGCCGTCTGGCCAGAGGAGGCGGCAGAGGGCATCTCGGAGCAGGCGATCGACGCGCTGGTGCGCCGCCTGCGCGAGCGCCTGACCGCGCTCGACCCCGATCACCAGTACATCGTCACCGTGCGCGGGCACGGCTTTCGGTTGGACAACCGCTGAGTGCTTACCCTCCCGCAGGTTCAGGCGCAATTTCCACATTGAGGTGCGCCGCAATGAGCTGCCTGCCCTCTGGTCAGCCGCTTTCTAACCTGCGGGAGGGTAGGGGGTACTGCTGAAAAACAGGGAGATTGCCTCTTAGCGCCGGGCGATCAGCAGGCCGCTGCTGCTCTCGCCGCCGTCTTCTTTTTGGGAAGGGGGTTGAGGCGGCGCAGCCTGCTGAGATCCCATCATCTCCCGCGCCATCTCTGCCGCCATGTTGAGCTGTCCGGCTGCCTGCTGCTGCCCGCCTTCCTGCAGTTGCTGGGAGGCCTGTTCCAGTACCTCGACCAGCGACGGGGTGACGAGCTGGCGGTTGTTCTCCAGAACCTGGCGGATGGCTTCGCGGTCACTGGCCTGAGCGATCTCGTTCAGCAGCAGCAGTTCGGGCGGAATCCGCTCGCGGATCAGGCCCGTGGTCAGATCCCAGATCTTGCGGTACGCCTCCACTTCTTTTGCAGTCCCTTCCTCCTGGCTGTGTTCGATTGCCTGACCGAGGAGGTCGAAAAAGATGTCGTCCAGCTCATCCAGATGGCGGCGCGCCAGCAGCTCTGGCTGCTCCGTGGTCAACAGGTTGCGCAGCAGTTTGGCCCGTTCTTCTACCACGGCCTCCATCTGCTGCCGCAACTGTTCGCGGGCGTCCAGCAGTTCCTGGCGCAGCGCTTCCAACCGCGCGCGCTCTGCCCTGTCCTGCGCGCCCTCGATCCGCTGCGTGATCATCTGGAAAAAGCGATAGTCCACCAGGTTCTGCCCCATCCCGATCAGCGCGGCCCGCGTGAGAGGGTCGCTGCTGCCGACGAGGAGTTCGAGCAGCTTTTCCCGCGTCGGTTCCTGTTCGAGCGCGCGCACAGCCTCCGAACGGGCGGCCAGTTCTCGGCCCACCTGGGTCTCCTGGATCAGTTGTTCCATGAGCGCGATCATGCGCTGGACGATGTCCTGGCGGCCGATCATGTCTGCCTGAGAAATGCTGGCCTGCAGCATGGCAAAGAAGGCAGGATCGATCAGGGCGATGTTCTCGCCGATCAGCGCGCTGCGTTCTTCCGCTGTCTCCGTCTCCAACAGGCGCATCAGCAGACCTGCTTTGGCCTTTTGCTCCTCGATGATCTCTGGCGTGATGCCTTCGGCTTCCAGGACGCGGTTGACCAGGCTCTCGATGGAGAAAAAGACCTGCGGGTTGAGCAGGTAGCCCTTGCGCTGTTCGCGCGGCAACTGGTTGAGCAGCCTCCGCGAGAGCGAGCCGATGAGCTGCTGACGCTCCATATCGTTGTGCCCGGCCTCCATCGGCATATAGACCAGAGCCAGTTCTTTGGACGGGTCATAGTACAAAAACGGCAGATCGAGTCCGCCGCCCATGCCGCAGTGCGGGCAGCCGACGAAGTTGAGCTGCCCCGACAGCAGGCGGCTCCTGGCCAACGGGTCGACTTCTACATCCAGGATTTGCTCCACCGGCGCACTGAATTGCCGCCGACAGTTGGGGCAGGTAATTCTTGCCATGTGAATAGCCATCGTTTGTCCTTTCTTTTTTTCTACTCTGCGCGCGGGAGGGAAAACGCAAAGGTCGAACCCTCCCCCGGTTTGCTCTCCACCCACAATCGTCCGTTGTGGGCCTCGATGATCGCCCGCGCCAGAAAGAGGCCCAACCCCGCCCCGCCAGTCTTGCGCGTCGAGCGGTCGTCGACACGGTAAAAGGCGTCAAAAATGCGCCCCTGCTCGGTGGCCGGGATGCCGATGCCCTCGTCGATCACCTTGACCACCACGGCATCCCGCCGCACTTCGCCGCGAATCTCCACCCGCCCCCCCTCTGGCGAATACTTGATCGCGTTGGAAACCAGGTTGTTCAGCACCTGCTCCAGGCGCATGGCATCCCCTTTGACCAGCGGAAAGTCGTCTGCAAAGCGGACAACGATCTGATGGTCCTTTGTCTGCGGCTGGAAGCGCTGAGCGACCCGCTGGGCCACGGCGTCCAGCGCCACGTCCTCGATGGTCAGGGGCAGGGCGCCGGCCTGCAGCCGCGAAACGTCGAGCAGGTCGGTGATCAGGCGGTCCAGGCGGCGGGCTTCGTCCTGGATCGTCTCGGCCAGTTCGCGCGTCGTCTCGTGCGACCAGTTGGCATCGGGGCGGGCCAGGGTCTCGGCATAGCCCAGGATAGTCGCCACCGGCGTCTTGAGCTCGTGCGAGACAATGGAGACAAAGGTCGATTTGAGCCAGTCCGCCTCGCGGAAGCGGGTGATGTCGCGCACGTCGACGATGATATTGACCAGCCGCCGTTCGCGGTCGAAGAGGGGGGCGTAGGTGATGCCCACGCTGATCGTGCCGCCCTTGCGCCGCCGCAGGTCCCCTTCGACATAGAGGGGGGCCTGGGCGTAGGGTTCCTGGGCCAGCGGCCAGCCCCCTGCCAGCGCCTGCTCCAGCGTCATCGCCGTGTCGAGCCGCTCCCAGACGATGACCTCTTCGTGGCGGCGGCCGATCGCTGCTGCGGCGTTCCAGCCGGTCATCTCGGACAGGGCGCGGTTAAAGACCGTGATGCGCTGTCCGGCATCGAGGATCATGACGCCGTCGGCGCTGTACTCCAGGATCGCGTCCAGCCGCCGCTTTTCCTGGGCCAGCCCCTGGTAGAGCTGGGCGTTGTGGACGGCGATCGCCGCCTGGTCGGCAAAGCTGGCCAGGAGCTGGCGGTCGTCGAGCGTAAAGCTGCCGCCGTGAGCGCGAAAGACATAGAGCACGCCGATCAGCTCGCGGCCAATGGACATGGGCAGCGCGACGACCTGCTGCAGCGGCAGGCCCGTCGCGAGAACGACCTGCCGCAGCTTGGCTGCCAGGTTGGGGATGTAGAAATCGGCGTGGCTGCCCCGCTCTGGAATGTCGGAGAGGAGCTCGGAAAAGTAGCCCGCCAGGCGCGCTGGCAGGCCATAGATCGCGCGGACGGCAAAGCCGCCGCCCGGCTGGCGCAGCGCAATCAGCGCCGCCTGCCCGACAAGGAGTTCGGTCGCCGCATAGAGCACCTTTTCCAGCACCGTGTCCAGATCGAGCTGCGCTGTCAGCGCGCGGCTGATCTCCAGGAGATACTCCCGTTGGCGAATCCAATAGCTGCTCAGCAACCTGCCGGCCTCCCTGCCGTCTGCGCATTATAACACAGCACCGGCCTTCGGCAAAGGTTTTGTCACTGGAAATAGCGCTTGCCCTTGGACTCTATCGAGTCTATAATCTCCCCAAGACCCAGGGGAGGCCAAAATGGAAAAAGCAGACCTGATTCTCAGCGGCGGCGTCGTTGTGGTGATGGACGGGGCATTCTCGCTCTACGAACCGGGAGCTGTGGCAGTGCGGGACGGCGCGATCGTCGCTGTCGGCCCGCAGGCCGACGTCGAGTCGGCATGGGAAGCGGACGAGGTCGTCGATTGCCGTGGGCGCGCGGTGCTCCCCGGCCTGATCAACGCTCACACCCACGCCCCCATGACCCTGGTGCGCGGCCTGGCCGACGACCTGCGGCTGGATGTCTGGCTGATGGGCTACATGATGCCTGTGGAGCGCGAGTTCGTCCGCCCCGACTTTTGCTGGCTGGGCACGCAGCTTGCCTGCGCCGAGATGATCCGCTCCGGCGTGACCTGCTTTGGCGACATGTACTACTACGAGGAAGCGGTCGCCGACGCCACGGCCCAGGTCGGCATGCGCGCCGTCTGCGCCCAGTCGATCTTAAAGTTCCCCACACCCGACGCTGCCAGCTATGATGACGGCCTGCGCCTGGCCCAGGATTTCGTCGCCCGCTGGAAGGGGCACAACCTGGTCGTCCCGGCGATCGGTCCCCATGCGGCCTTTACCTCGACCGCCGAGATGCTCCAGGAATGCGCCCGGCTGGCGCTGGAGTATGACGTGCCCGTCCATATCCACGTCGCCGAGACGGCGCTGGAGGTACAGGAGCACCGCGCCGAGTATGGCATGCCGGTTGTGCCGTGGGTGAAGAAACAGGGCATCCTCGAGGCCAAAGTGACGGCCATGCACTGCGTCCATCTGGACGAGGGCGAGATGCACACGCTGCTGCATCACGGCGCGGGGGTGGCCCACAACCCCTCCAGCAACCTCAAGCTCTCCAGCGGCCTGGCGCCCGTGGCGCAGATGCTCGCCCTGGGCATCCCGGTGGGGATCGGCACCGATGGCCCTGCCAGCAACAACGATCTGGACATGTTCGAGGAGATTCGCCTGGCGGCGTTGCTGGCCAAAGGCTCCACCAGCAACCCCACCGTCGTCCCGGCCCGCCAGGCCATCGCCATGGCGACGATCCTGGGCGCCCGCGCCCTCCACATCGACCATCTGGTTGGCTCCCTGGAGGTTGGCAAGCGGGCCGACCTGATCATCGTCAATCTGGAGGACATCCATCTGACCCCGCGCTTCCGCCGCGACCCCGACAGCATCTATTCGCTGCTGGTCTATGCGGCCAAGAGTCACGATGTCTGCGATGTCCTCTGCGACGGGCGCTGGCTGATGCGCAATCGCGAACTGCTGACGGTGGACGTCGCCTCGCTGCGCGCTCAGGCGGCGGTCACTGCGGAAAAGATCGACCGCTTCTTGATCGCCCGCGAGGAGAGCGTGCTGAGCAAGCTGCTGGCCATCGGCGGCGTGGCCCGCGAAAAGACGTTCGAGGTGCAGGTCAAGGTGCAACTGCCGTCGGAGGCCGACGTCGAGGCGATTCTGGCCAGGGGCGATGTCCTGGTGGTGCGCGCCTCGCAGCGGCGACAGTACGACACCTACTTTCTGTTCGACGATCCCTACCGCAGCCGCCTGCGCTACCGCGAAGACGAGGTGCTGGACGAGCAGGGCGAGGTGACGGACGTCGACTATCGGCTGACGCTGACGGAGGAGGGCAAAGAGCGCGAGTTTGCCCATTCGGTGCTGCTCTCGCGCTCGCGCTTCGACGCGCCGGCCACCCGCAGCCAGCGTTTCTACCGCGAGTATTTCCAGCCGCAGCAGGAATGGGAGGTGCACAAGGAGCGCCGCCGCTACCACATTCGCTACGGCGGCACGGATTTTGCCGTCAACCTCGACCGCATGCTCAAGCCCGCACTGCCGGGTGCCTTTCTGGAGATCAAGAGCCGCACCTGGTCGGCGCAGGACGCCGAGCGCAAGGCCGAGCTGATCGGCGAACTGCTGGCCCTGTTCGGCGTGCGCGAGCAGGAGCTGGTGCGGCGCGAGTATCTGGAGCTGGCCCGGGAATAGAAGGGGCAGTAGAGGGGGACAAGG